>JAYUHS010000236.1:0-7636 GCA_043766715.1 Luteolibacter sp. | reverse complement strand
ACTTGTCACTGCGGGTCTGTTTGCGAGCCATTCGGCTCGTTTAATTCAAACGGTCGTTGGGTACAAGTGCGAAGTGGTACCAAAGTGAGGTTGCCCTGAAGATCTCGGACTGGGGTATTTACAACTCGGCCAACCGGCGAACACGCTCTCCGACGGCGAGGCGCAGCGGCTGAAGCTGGCGGTGGAGTTAGCAAAACCGGCGGCACCGCACACCTTGTATTTGTTCGATGAGCCGACGACGGGCCTGCATTTCGGCGATGTCGAGAAACTCCTCGCCGCCTTTTTCAAACTCCGCGACGCCGGGCACAGTGTGCTGGTGGTGGAGCACCATCTGGATGTGATCGCCGCCTCGGATTGGCTGATCGAGCTCGGCCCGGGTGGAGGAATTCATGGGGGAAATCTGGTGGCGGAGGGGCCACCGCAAGAGATCGCGAAAAACGAGGATTCTCCGACAGGTAGGGCATTGGCGAAGGTGCGCTGACGTATTTCTCGTTAAGGTTCAAAATTTATTACAAATGTAGTGGACGGCTCACTACATTTGTAATATCGGTAGGAATCATGAGCACTCCGAATATTCCCGAATCTGAATGGTCTGTCATGGAGGTGCTGTGGGACGCATCGCCCCAGACTGCATCCGAGGTCGCGAAAACCCTGAATCAGACCAAAGGCTGGGCAGAAAACACCGCAAGGACGTTGCTAGGCCGGTTGGTGGAAAAAGGGGCTTTGGCGGTGGTCGAGAAGCCTGGCTCGCCTCGTCTGTATGCACCGGTGCTGAAACGCGAGGCGCTGGTGAAAGTGGAGAGCGAATCCTTCCTCGAGCGCATTTTTCAAGGCGCAGCGAAACCGCTGCTGGTGCATTTCGCCAGTCATGCCCAGCTCACGCCCGATGAAGTGAGCGAATTAAAAATTCTGTTGGACCAATCGATTGCAAAAAATAACTAAATCCAAAACCCAAGTCATGAATCCACTCGAATCCTTATTAGATTGGTTGCTCGCCGCGACCTTGCGGGCCTCTGCCCTCGCCGTGATCATCCTCGGCATCCAGTTGCTCTTGCGCCGCTGGTTACCCGCGCAATGGCGGTATGCCCTGTGGCTGCCGATGTTACTCGTGCTTGTCCTTCCCGCGCTGCCAGTGGTGCCATTTGGATTATTTCCGTGGAAATCTGCGGAAAGCGTCGCCGTCATCAGTGCTTCGGCACCCACCCTTTCTACCGCCACGACGTCTCAGGCTGGCAAAGTATTGGGCACCGCAGTCGCGCAATCTCCTGTGAACGCTGTGAATCCGTTTGCCATCGCATGGCTCATCGGAGCTGGCGTGGTATTTACATTGGGAGTGGCTGGTTATCAGCGGAATATGAGGGGAATTGTTAAATCTGCTGTGACGCCGGATGAGACGTTGCGCCGTTCCATCGGCATGGCGGCACGGGAAGTGGGCTTAAGACGGATACCGCGCGTGCTCGTTTCATCCAAGGTGAGTAGCCCGGCTGTGACGGGTATCTTGCGGCCGTCGCTACTACTGCCCGTAGGTTTTCCGCAAGGGTTCAATGAAGTGGAAACACGGCTGATACTGCTTCATGAGTTCACGCACCTCAAGCGTCATGACTTGGCGGTAAATTGGCTGGCTTGTGGGCTGCAGGCCTTGCATTGGTTCAATCCTGTCCTTTGGTTTGCCTTTGCCAAGATGCGTGCGGACCGCGAGGCAGCTTGCGATGCGCGGGTGCTTGCGATCGATGCGACCGACCGCCGCCGCGAATATGGCGGCGCGCTGTTGAAGCTTCAGAGCGGGTTTCGCTCGCACGGACTCAGCCTTGGCTTTGTCGGGATTTTCGAACGCTCTGCGGGTATGAAATCCCGGATACGGGAGATTTCCAGTCATCGTCCGGTGGGATACGCTGGGCGTATGGGTGGAGCGGGCATCGTCGCGCTGCTGTTCACCTTCGGCGCAACCAAGGCCCAAGAACCGGTCAAATTCCAAACAAAGGCAAGAGCACTACAAAAAGCCGTGGAACCCATGACGAAAGCACGTGCTGCCATTGAAAGGAAGCTGGATACCATCATCATTCCCGAACTCGTGCTGGAGGATTCTACGTTAGAGGGTGCCCTTGAACTTCTGCGTAACTCGGCGGTTAAGTTTGATACCGAGGAGAAGGATCCGGCAAAACAAGGCCTCAATTTTGTGATTCGAGGGGCCCGTAAGGAGGATCAGAAGGGTTTCAAGCAAGGACGGATCACCCTTCAAAAAAAGAATGTTACATTGCGAGAACTCATTATCGAAATCAGCAAGCAGAGCGGCATGGGCTTTAAGACGGATGACTTCGCTGTGACATTCTTTGCACCAAGCAGCAAGGCTGTGCCCGGAAAAGACGCGCCGATTCCGGAGCCACCGGTGGCCAAAGCGGCCGAATTCGCATCGAAACTCATCATTCCGAGCATCGATTTTGTGGGAGTAACCTTGCAGGAGGCGGTGGACGTTCTGAATCAGCGGGTCAGTGAACTCAACAAGGAGGGACCGATTTATCCGATTGTGCTCGATCCCAAAGCTGACGCGGCTGCGAAAATCAAAGAACTCCGAATCAAGAATGCGCCTCTCTCGGTGGCGCTAAAATACTGCATGGATCAAACCAAGCAAACTTGCACAGCGGATGATAAGGAAATCCGGATTCAACGCCCATAGAAAAGACCAAAATCGTTTGTTCGTTATTACAGGGACGGATGCTTGCTGCATCCGTCCCATTTTTTTGGGGATCCAGATGGACTGGCGCAGGGAATATTCTTGGCCGGTCCAGTGCCATCGTCGTTGATTCGGCAGCTCGCTGTATGTGATATCAAGACGGCATCTCCTCAAAATCGTAGGGTGTGGGAATTCGATCTGATTTCCCGGGGATTTTCCGAATTTCCTGTGGACAAATCCCAAACTTCAAGTTACCGACCAAACCTCTTGACGAGGCATCCGCCTCTCAAAAACTTAGGCAGTGTAGCTCAGTGGTAGAGTAGGGGACTCATAAGCCCTTGGTCGGCAGTTCGAAACTGCCCACTGCCACCAAGTTTTTGGATCATCAGCCGCTTCTCATTTCAAATTAGAAGAAAATTTCAAAATAGGGCTTGTCAGGTTGGGTTCGACTCATAAGGTCTGCCCCCCCACAGCGAGGGCTGCCGACGTTCAATCGAAGTAGCTTAAATTACAGGGAAAATTTATCGGGTGCAGCTCCGGAAAAAAGCTCTTGCGAGGTAGTCTCGTCGGCGCGCCGGTCTGTCCCAAAATCTCGGGAAAATCAGAACCACGCAGGAAATCATGCCGACTATCAATCAGCTCGTTCGCAAGGGACGCCTCACTCCGGCCGAAAAGTCGAAGTCACCCGCTCTCGTGAATTGCCCACAGCGCCGCGGAGTGTGCCTTCAAGTCATGACTCGGACGCCGAAGAAACCGAACTCGGCTCTCCGCAAAGTAGCTAAGGTTCGCCTTACCAACGGATTCGAAGTCATCGCCTATATCGGCGGTGAAGGACACAACCTCCAAGAGCACTCCATCGTTCTCGTCCGTGGTGGCCGGGTGAAGGATCTTCCAGGTGTCCGTTACCACATCGTCCGTGGTTCGCTTGATACCCTCGGTGTCGATAAACGTCGTCAATCCCGCTCCAAGTATGGTGCGAAACGTCCGAAGCCCGGTGCCGTCGCGGCCCCAGCCAAAAAGGGCGGCAAGAAGTAATCCACTTCATTTTCAACTCAAAACAACCATCCCAACGCCATGCCACGCCGCAAGCGCATCTTCACCAAGCCAGACCGTCGCGATCCTCGCTACGACAGCGCCCTCGTTGGTCACCTCATTAGCAAGGTGATGGAATCCGGTAAACGCTCGCTCGCACAGCGCATCGTTTACGCCGCAATTGATCGCGCCAACGAAGGCGTCGATACCGTCGATCCTCTCGAAGTGATCACCCGTGCGGTGGAAAACACCAAACCTCGCGTGGAAGTCAAATCCCGCCGTGTCGGTGGTGCGACCTACCAAGTGCCGCTCGAGGTCGCACCGGATCGCTCCGAGTCACTCTCCATGCGCTGGCTTGTCAACTACGCCCGCAATCGCAAAGGCACTCCGATGCATGTCGCTCTCGCGAATGAGATCAAGGATGCCGCAAACAATCAAGGCAGTGCGGTCCGCAAACGCGATGACGTGCACAAAATGGCTCAAGCCAACCGTGCCTTCGCCCACTTCCGTTTCTAATTAACTGATAGCGCTCGCTCCATTCCGTCCGTGAATCCGAACAGTCCAAACCGTCAATATGTGCTCGAGCGCACCCGAAATATCGGGATCGCCGCGCACATTGATGCCGGTAAGACAACGCTCACGGAGCGGATCCTGTTTTACACAGGGATGATTCACAAAATCGGCGAAGTCCACGATGGTGGCGCGACGACTGACTGGATGGAGCAAGAGCGTGAGCGTGGTATCACCATCACTTCTGCCGCCGTCACCACCGAGTGGTGGCAACACGAAGAAGAAGGTGTTACCAAACTTTACCCGGGACAGAAAAACCGGATCAACATCATCGACACCCCCGGACATGTTGACTTCACAGCCGAAGTTGAGCGTTCCCTGAGGGTTCTCGATGGTGCAATTGTCGTTTTCGACGCCGTCGCAGGCGTCCAGCCGCAGACCGAGACCGTCTGGCGTCAAGCGACCAAATATCATGTTCCACGGTTGGTTTTCGTGAACAAGATGGACCGCACGGGCGCAAACTTCGCCAACGTCGTTAGCGAAGTTAAGGAAAAGTTGGGTGCGAATGCTGTCAGGATTTTGATCCCAATCGGCGCTGAAGATCAACTCATCGGCCAAATCGATGTGGTGAATCAAAAAGCCGTTTATTTCTCCGACGACGACAAATTCGGTTCCACCTACACGGTCAAAGATCTCGACGGTGATCTCGTCAGCCTTGGCAAACAGGCTTATGATGAACTGCTGAACGCAGTCGCCGATGTAGATGACGTCGTAGGTGAAAAGTTCCTTAACGAGGAACTCATCACCACCGAAGAGCTGAAACAAGGCATCCGCCGCGCCACCATCGCCAATTTGTTGGTTCCAGTCGCCGGTGGTTCGGCTTTTAAAAACAAAGGTGTCCAGTATCTTCTCGACGCTGTCATCGACTACCTTCCAAGTCCGCTCGATATCCCTGCCGCCATCGGCATGGATCCAGATAACGAGGCGGGCAAGATCGAGGTCATGACCTCAGACAACGAGAAGTTCGTCTCCCTCGCCTTCAAGCTCTGGGCAGACAAATTCGTCGGTAAACTCGTATTTTTCCGCGTTTATTCGGGGACGATCAAGAAAGGTGACACTGTCTATAATCCTCGTACCCGCCGCTCCGAGCGCGTCGGACGTTTGATTCAAATCCAAGCGAACGAGCATAAGGACATCGATGTTTGTTATTCTGGAGACATCGCCGCGATGGTCGGCATCAAGAATGTCACCACCGGCGATACGCTAGCTGCTGAGAATCACGATGTGGTTCTCGAGCCACCCACTTTCCCAGAACCAGTCATTTCGATGGCCGTCGAGCCCCGGACGAAAGCGGACCAAGAAAAACTTGGAATGGCGCTCGCCCGCCTTTCCGAAGAAGATCCAACCTTTCTCGTCAAGACCGACGAAGAAACCGGCCAGACCATCATTTCCGGAATGGGTGAACTTCACCTTGAAATTATTATCGATCGCATCCGGCGTGAGTTCAAGGTTGAGGCCAACACGGGTGCCCCACAAATCGCTTACCGCGAGACGATTACACAGCCCGCTGGTGGCGAAGGTAAGCTCATCAAACAATCCGGTGGTCGTGGTCAATACGGGCACGTCATCATTTCCCTAAGGCCGAACGAAAAAGGCAAGGGCTTGACCATCGAGAACAAAGTCATCGGTGGAACCATCCCCAAGGAATACATCAACGCAGTTTATAAAGGCGTCAATGAGTCGATGACCAACGGCATCATCGCGGGATACCCCGTGATCGATGTGCATGTTGAAATCCTCGATGGTTCCTACCACGACGTTGATTCTAACGAAAATGCCTTCACGCTCGCGGCAATTTTCGCGATGAAGGATGGCTTCAAAAAGGCCAAGTCCATTTTACTCGAACCGATCATGGCGGTCGAAGTTTCCACGCCTGATGACTACCAAGGTGACGTCATGGGCGACCTCAGCCGTCGTCGTGGTCAAATCCAAAATACCGAATCCAAAGGTAAGCTCTCCATCGTCCATGCTAATGTTCCTTTGAAGGAAATGTTTGGCTACTCGACCGCCGTACGCACTCTCTCTTCGGGTCGTGCTTCTTATGCCATGACTCCATCGCATTTCGAACAAGTCCCAACCAATATCGTCGAAGAAATCGTCAGTGACCGCCTTGGTTAACTGCCATCGATTACTCGCCCTGTAGTACACCACGTAAACCGTCAAACAACTTCTCCACCATGGAAAATCAGAAAATCCGCATCCGCCTGCGCGCATTCGATCATCGCGCCATCGACCGTTCCGCCCAAGAAATTGTGGAGACAGCCAAGCGCACAGGTGCGCGCGTCGCCGGGCCGATTCCACTTCCGACGCGGATCGAACGGTTCACCGTCAACCGCTCAGTCCACGTCAACAAGAAGTCGATGGAGCAATTCGAAATCCGCACTCACAAGCGTTTACTCGACATCGTCGATCCAACCGCCCGCACCGTGGATGAGCTCAAGAAGCTCAACTTGCCAGCCGGTGTTGACATCACCATTCGGATCTAAGCGGCTCCAACGCACCGAATCTCAAATTTCAAATTTCAAATTTTAAATCTCTCAATCGCCATGTCTCTCGGCCTCCTCGGCAAAAAAATCGGTATGACCCGTCTGTTCGACCAACAGGCAGGTATCATGATCCCTGTCACCGTCATCAATGTTACTGGTAACACGATTCTTCAATCGAAGACCCCTGAATCTGACGGATACACCGCAGTCCAAGTTGGCTATGGCGATCAGAAGGAACAACGTGCCACCAAGCCAGCTCTCGGCATCGCAAAGAAGGCCGGTTGCGCCCCGAAACGTTTCATCCAAGAATTTCGCGTCGCAAATGGTGTGGAACTCCCAGCAGTGCATCCCGGTCTCGACACTTTCACTGAAGGTCAGTGGGTTGACGTCATCGGAAAATCGAAGGGTCGCGGGTTCCAAGGTGCGGTCAAGCGCCACGGATTCGGCGGTCTGAAGATGACCCACGGCTCAATGATGCATCGCCGGACGGGAGCCATCGGTTGCCGCTCGACCCCAGGTCGGGTTTGGAAGAACCAAAAGATGCCCGGCCACATGGGAACTACCCGGGCCACCGTGCAAAACCTCAAGATCGTCTCAGTCCGCAAGGAAGACGGTGTGATTCTCGTCTCTGGTGCAGTTCCCGGTTCCAACGGTAACTACGTCACCGTCCGCCCAGCCAAGAAGAAGTCCGCCTGATCCGGTGGCATTTTTGAACATTCTCACGATTTCCAGTCATGTCCGTTAAGACTTTTACCGCAGAAGACGCTCAAGCGGCCAACCTCGTGTTGGTTGGCGAAGAGAAAGGCCGCCAAGCCGTCCACGATCTCGTCGTGGCCTACCGCGCCAACCGCCGCACCGGCTCCGCTTGCACCAAGAC
>JAYUHS010000235.1:0-7648 GCA_043766715.1 Luteolibacter sp. | reverse complement strand
TCAGCCGCATGCCGTTCGCAGGCCGGAAAAACGGGAAAACCTCGATCCCTAGCGGCGTCAGGATGAGATAAGCATGGCGGGTCAGCCGGGCCGCCGTGTGGACCATGAATGCGGCGAAGGCGAGTGGCACCACGGCCCAAGCGGGGTGGGGGAGTGCGGGATTGATGTCGCGGTAAATACTAGTCGCCAGCAGGGTGATGCCCATCGCGGCCAGCACCGCCGCGCCGATCCAAAATTGCGTGGCCTGACCGGACCGAGTGAAGCGCAACTCCTGCTCCGGGGACTGAATTTTACCTGCCATCTGCGGATTTCAACCAGCCGCACTTTCGGCAGCGGTGAGTTCTTTTTCGAGCCGCTCCGCCAGCTCAGTTTTCCCGGTCGCCTTGGCGAGTTCCAGCCGCAAGCGCAAGGTGGTGGGACGTTTCAGCTCGGCCTGATTCATCGTGCCGATCCACTCGGAGGCCGTCGGATAATCCCCGATGGCGAACGCGCCCTCCGCCATCGCGAGCGAGGATGGAGTCTCGGCAGTCAGCGGTTTTGCGAGGTAAACTGCCCATTTCGCTTGGTCTGGCAGGTCCTTGGGTAAATCCGGCCCCGTGACCTGTTCGAGGTAAACAAACTCATCCCCCTCCTTCGCCGTACGCCGAATGTTGAGGCCGATGACGATTACCAGCCCGAGAAGCAGGAACGACGTCTCCATGATAAACGGCGTCGTCATCAAGCCGACCATCATCCCGATCCATTCCCCGAGGACTCCGGGCAAATACCTCCAGCCCATCAGAGTCCCCGGCACCACTACCGCGAGCGTCATTAAAATGCCCGCGCCGATGGCGATTTGTTTCACTCGAACGTCGCGTAACTGTTCCATTTGCTCCCGAATCCTAAGTGGCGATCCGGGGGAATCCAACTCCCTAAATCCTGAAAACTTCCGTGGCGTGCCCGGTTTCCACTTGGCGGCCCGGCCTCGCCTCCGTAAACCGCGCTATGCGGCTTTTCGACACCCTGACCCGGACCGAGCGCGACCTCCGACCCATCGATGGCTCGACCTTCCGCTTCTACTGCTGCGGCCCCACCGTCTATGGCCCGGCGCACATCGGGAATTTCCGCACCTTCGTCCTGCAAGACGTCCTCCGCCGCACGCTGGAAACCGGCGGCGCCCGCACTCTCCACGTCCGCAACATCACCGACGTGGACGACAAGACGATCCGCGATTCCCAGAAATCCGGCCTCTCTCTCACTGAGTTCACCACCGGCTGGACCGAGAAATTTCACACCGATTGCGAAAAACTCGGCCTGCTCCCGCCGCACATCGAGCCAGCCGCCGTCGAGCACATCCCGCAGCAGATCGCGATGATCCAGACGCTCGTCGAAAAAGGAAATGCCTACGCCGCCGGTGACGGCTCGGTGTATTTTAAAATCTCCTCGTTTCCCGGATATGGCCGTCTTTCCCGGCTCGACGAGCGCGAACTCGACCTCGGGAAAACTCAAAACACCCGCTCGAACTCGGACGAATACGAAAAGGACAGCCTCTCTGATTTCGTGCTCTGGAAGGGCCGCAAGCCCGAAGACGGCGAGAATTTCTGGCCCTCTCCATGGGGAGAAGGTCGCCCCGGCTGGCATCTCGAGTGCTCGGCGATGATCCAAGAATATTTGGGCAATTCCTTCGACCTCCACTCCGGCGGCGTCGATCTGGTCTTCCCGCACCATGAAAATGAAATCGCCCAGAGCCAGTGCGCCTGCGGTGGCCACTTCGCCGCGCATTGGTTTCACATCACCCACCTGCTGGTCGATGGCGGGAAAATGTCCAAGTCGCTCGGGAATTTATACACCCTAACCGACCTCGCGGAAAAAGGCTTCACCGCCATGGAAGTCCGCTACGTCCTCATCGGCGCCCACTACCGTAAGCCGCTGAATTTCACGCTCGACTCACTCAGTGGTGCCCGCGAGGCCCTTTCGAAACTCGCGAAAAGCGCCCGCCAGCTTGCGGCGAAAATCGAGCCGGGCACGGTGATTTCCTCTGCGGAGTTCGGCCCATTTCAAGGTGCATGGGACAGCCTCACCCACGACCTCAACACCCCCGGTGCGCTTGGCGGAATTTTCACCGGCCTCCGCGAATCCGCCAAACTCACTGGCACCGATGCCGCCTCAGCCCTCGCCGGTTTCAATCGCCTGCTCCGCGCCCTCGGCCTCACCCTGCCCGAAAATTCATCCTCATCAGATGTGGAAATCCCCGCCGCGATCCAAGCCCTAGCCGAAAACCGCTGGCAAGCTCGGCTTGCGAAAAACTGGGCCGAGTCCGACGTCCTGCGAGATCAACTCGCCGCGCAAGGCTGGCTGATGAAGGACGGTAAGGAAAACTACACGCTCGAACCCGCTGCGAATTAACATGGCCCTGCTTTTAGCCATCGAATCTTCCTGCGACGAAACGGCCGTCGCCATCGTCCATGGCGCGGTGGGCCAGCGCACCGAGGTCCTCGCCTCTGAAATTTCCTCGCAGATCCCACTCCACCGCGAGCACGGCGGCGTGGTTCCCGAGCTAGCATCGAGAAACCACTCGCTGCATCTGCGTGGCCTCGTCGAGCAGGCCCTCGACCACGCTGGCGTCCGGATGGCGGAAATCGATGCCTTCGCTGCGACCACCGGCCCCGGCCTCGCCTCGTCATTACTCATCGGCAGCACGGCGGCGAAGGGGATGGCCTGCGCCACCAAGCGGCCTTTCCTCGGCATCAATCACCTCGAAGGCCACCTGTTATCTCCGTTTCTCCAGCAGACATCCGTCCCGCCGCATCTCGCGTTGATCGTCTCCGGTGGCCATACCTTGCTACTCGATGTCGCAGGCCCCGGCCGCTACACCAAGCTCGGCGGAACCCGCGACGACGCTGCGGGCGAAGCCTACGACAAGGTCGGGAAAATGTTAGGGCTACCCTATCCCGGCGGCCCGGAAATCGAAAAAATCGCCCGTAGTGGAAATCCGCAAGCCTACGATTTCCCGCGCTCGATGCTCCACGAGCCTCATCTAGATTTCTCCTTCTCAGGCCTGAAAACGGCCGTCCTTTACACCATCCAAAAGGAGCCGGGCGAGCTACCCACCGCCGATCTCGCCGCCTCGTTCCAGCAAGCGGTGATTGATATTCTCGTCCAGAAAACCCTGCGCGCGGCGGCACAATCGGGACGGAAAATCATCGCTCTCTCCGGTGGTGTGAGTCTGAACCTCGCCCTGCGTGCCGCCTTCCAAACCGCTGCCGAGCGGGCAGGGTTAGAGATCGCCCTCGCCCCGCCGGAATTTTGCACGGACAACGCGGCGATGATCGCCTTCGCCGCCCTGCTGCGTCATCTCGAAGGGGAAAGCTCGCCATTCAGCGACGACATCCATCCGAATTTACCGCTGGTCCATCCTTAATAATCGTACGTCTTATGAACTATAAAACTCTGGTTTTCGACTTCGACGGCACCATCGCCGACACCCTCGGTGAGACCCGCCTGATCTTCAACCGCATCGCCCCGGACTACGGCATCCGCGAAGTCGCAGAGCACGAACTCGACCACCTGCGGCACCTTTCGCTCAAGGAACTCCTCGATCACTTAGAAATCCCCAAGCGCCGGGTCCCGGCACTCATCGCCCGCGGCACCAGCATGATGCGGTCGAATATCACCCAGCTCAAACTCATCGCCGGGATGCCGGAAGTGTTGGTGGAACTGCGCCGCCACGTCCGCAGTTTCGGGATTCTAACTTCGAATTCCACCGCTAACGTCGATCTCTTCCTCCGCACCCACGGACTCCGCGAGCAGTTCGATTTTATTTCCTCCACCTCCAAGCTCACCGGGAAAGCGAAGCACCTTAAAGCCATCCGCAAGACGTTTTCCTTGCGCGACGGTGAGATGCTCTACATCGGCGACGAGCTGCGCGATGTGAAAGCCTCGCAGAAAGCCGACATCCCGATCGCTGCGGTCACTTGGGGGTTTAATTCCCGGGAATCGCTCGCCGCTTCCGAGCCGAACTACCTTTTCGATCAGCCCACGGATTTTTTGAGCCTGCTCAACGAATGCTGACACGAACCGCCGGGTTGACAGCGGCGGGGCAGGGCGGGCAACCTCCAACCATGCCGGATGACCAATCCCCAATCGTAAATCACCCCGCCGCAATGCCGGGAAACCATCCGTCAGACGCCGCCGTAAATCGTCCGAAACCCAGTTTACCACCCGCCGTGGCGCTGGCCTTTGTGATCATCGCTCTGCTCGGAATGCTCATCGTGATGGTGCTGAAAAACGGCACTTTTAGCGCCTCGTCCGGCACCGACGCCCGCCTCGCCGCTCTCCAGTCGGATGTGGATGCCCGCCGCACCGAGCTGAACCGCCAACGCGCTGCGATGGGGCTGAGTCCACTCGAAGGCGGCTCCGAGCCGATGGAAGACATCGCCGGTCGTTTGAAAAAGGATGTGGATTCGCTAGTTGCCCTATCCGCGCGTTTCCAACAGATCCTCGCTGAACGCGACACTGACATCAGCGCGAAAAGTGCAGAAATCCTTCGCTCCGAGAAACTCCGCCAGAGCCTATATGCCGAAAACACCCGCCTCCAGAGCGACCTGAACCGCGCCCTCGTCGGTGGCTCGGATGCCGAACGTCTGCGCGGCGATCTCGCCAATCTCAAGTCCCAGCGCGATGCTGCCATTTCCGAGCTCGCGGCGGCCCAGCAGAAAGTGCAGACGATGGGTGCCGGGGTTTCTTCGGATGATTTCGCCGATCTCAAGCGCCGCTACGATGAGACCCTCCGCGCCAAGGAGTTCTTCGAGGCTAAGGTCAATGAGCTGCAAGGGGATCTCTCGAAAGCCAAACTCTTCGCCACTACCGAAAACGAACTCCTTCCTGCCGCCGTCGAACTCTTCCGCAACTTGAGGACGTTAGAGAGTCTCCCCGACTCGGAAATCACCTCGGCCTACAGCAGTCTCGCGGTGAAACTGGGCGCAGATGTCATGCTCAACCTCAGCTTCGCAACCGGCTCCAGCGCGCTCTCTGCCAGCGATGAAGCTTCACTCAAACAGAAAGTAGATGAGGTGCCAGACGGCGACTTGATTCTAGCAATCGGCTACGCATCAGAAACAGGCAACGTCGAGGCGAATCAGACGCTGTCATCAGACCGCGCAACCGCAGCCGCCCAGTTAGTCACCTCCCTCAAGCGCCCCGGCCAGCAAACCCAAGCCGTTTACCTCGGCCAGACCGACCGCTTCAGCAGCAGAATCCCAGAACGCAACCAGCTCGTAGAAATCTGGCACATCCGCAAGAAGTGAGCCGGTGCGGGCCCACATACGTGAAATCAGTGAAAGTCTGACTTATCCCTAGACGAGCCACGGAGGGGAAACGGGATGTTGCGGATGGTAGGGGTGAAAACGCAGGGAAGGTAAGAAACATCCGCGACAGTTTGCCTATCAGAGATGACAGGGGATCAACAAGTGGAGGTGGGTTTACGGCAGCGCCACAAGGCCGCATGGGGAGTATGGGCCAAGCCGACTCCGCGCTTGAAAAGCTCCGGGAAATGGATGGGTGAATCAGGCCTCACCCCTGCTACTCCGAGGGCGGTGGCGTGGATAGGCGTTCCGCAAAGCCATTTTTGCCAGCCCATGCCTTCGCCGCTGCTGCGTCTTCGCGGCCCCAGCGTTTTAAGAGTTGGGTGAGTGCGGGGTCGCGTGTGGCGGGGTCAGAAACTTTCATCACCATCGCCATCGCGTCTTGGGGTTGGGACTCGACTAGCACCAGCGCGGCGACGCTTCGTAAGTGGTCGGTCGTCGCGTTAGGTGGTTGTTGGTTCACCCATTTTCCGAGGTCGGCGGGGTCGAGTTCTGTCCAAGCGCGGACGGAGTCATCCAGTGCTTCGCGTTGCTCGGGGGAGTCGGGTAGGTGGCTGACCCAAGCGAGGGCGTTTGCTGGCTCGGCGGCGGACCAAGCGGCGGCCAGCGTGGAAATCGCTTCGTTTCGGCTGTCACTTTCCGGAAGCCGGGCGGCCCATTCTGCGGCGGCTTTCGGGTCGGTGCCTGCCCAGCTTGAGATCAGAGTGGACGTGGCGGAGCCTTGCAATTCTGCGGGTAGTTTCATGATCCACGCGGATGCGGCTTGGGGATCTTGCGAACTCCACGAGCCGATCAAGGCTTCTGTCAGATCCGACGCCTCGGGATTTCCCAGCTTGGCAGTCACCCAGCGCGCGGCGTCCTCGGGAGATTGTTCGCACCACCCGGACACCAAGGTGGACATGGCGGCGGTCTTGCGCTCGGGGTTGGAAAAGGAATCGATCCACTCGGCTGCCGAGTGCGGATCGCGGGTCGCCCAACTGCTGACGACCGCCGCGGTCGCGCTCTCGGACATCACGCCGCTGGGCAAGCTGGAGACCCACGCCGCGGCGGCTGCGGGATTTTTCTCCGCCCATGCCTCGGCGACGACTCCGAGCACTTCTCCGGCAAGCGGTCCGGTTAAATGGCTGGCTGCCCATTTTGCCGCGTCCGTCGGGTGTTGGGAAGCCCATGCTCCGCAGGCTGCGGTAAAGGCGTCCGTCCGGAGCTGACCTGCGGGTAGAGTCCCGGCCATTTCCAGTGCGGCGAGCGGATCGGTCTTCCCCCAGTCCTGCATCAAGGTGCTGATGAATGCCGAACGCTCGGTAAAATTCTGGATCTGCAAGGCACGCCGCCACGCTTCTCTGGGGTCCTTCGCGGAAATCGAGCGGGCCTTTTCCTCCACTCGCTCGCGGCCTCGGAAGTCTCCCTCGTGGCCAGCCCTCGACGATGAGGGACGGCGGACGGGAGCCGCCTCAGGACCGGTTTCATTGACGATTTGCCTTTCATCCGGCCGTAAGATCCATGCGGTGCCGACCAGTCCTCCGCCGAGGAAAACTCCCAATGCGAGCATGAGCAGCGGATTCTGTGAGGTGATTTTCATGGAAAATTTTTGTGCTAAACCAAGCAGGAATCTCAGGAACTACAAGCACTGCGGAGGCTGGAATCAGTTCCGGGCGACTTCAAATCACTCGCGACCACAGCACCTTGAGGTAGCGCGACTCGGGGTAGTTCGAGAGGGTCGGGTGGTCTGGCCCGGCTCCGGTGCGGTCGAAGGTTTGTAACCGCAGATTCCGCCGGTGGGCGGAGGTGATGACCAGTTGCTCGAACTCTCCTGAGCCTAGCATCCCAGAACACGAACAAGTCACATACAGGCCTTCTGGGGCCACGAGTTGGAGGGCGAGCTTGTTCATGTCCGCGTATTTGGCGGTGCCGATGTCGTCCTCGCGGCCGTGGATGAATTTCGGTGGATCGGCGATGACGAGATCCCAAGTGCGGCCATTTTCGATCATGGTCCGCGCCCAAGTGAAGGCGTCGGCGTGGGTGTGTTTGACCTTCACGTTGTTGAGGTTCGCATTGCGCTTGGCCATGGCGATGGCGGTTTCGTCGAGGTCCACCCCGGTGACGTCTTCTGCTCCGGCGAGGGCGGCGGAAATCCCGAAGCCACCGGTGTAGCAGCAGAGATCCAGCACAGTGCGGCCTGCTGCCAGTGCGCCGAATTTCCGGCGATTGTCCCGCTGGTCGCAGAAAAATCCCGTCTTGTGGCCGGCGGAGAAATCCACCTCGTAGCGGGTGCCGTGCTCGCGGATTTTTACCGAGCGGACATTGTC
>JAYUHS010000234.1:0-7664 GCA_043766715.1 Luteolibacter sp. | reverse complement strand
GTTGCATTAGTGGCAGTGATGAGAAAAATGCTGAGTGTTCTCAACAAAATGATCGCCCAACCAAACTTTTCGCTTGCCGACTAACACCACTGCTTGGCGATAGGCTTGGTGCTTGAATTTAAGTTTCAATACCGTCGATTTTGGAAGTTTACTTGAATGGATTGATGACCCGAACCCCGCCGTAGTTCTGGCCATGGTTTAAATCCTCGGAAATCAACTCGCGCGCACCGCTGGCTTGAGCGGCAGCGAGGATCATGGCGTCCCACAGCGAGAGTTGCCAGCGGGGCTGAAGGGAAAGCCCGAGGCGGAAAACAGCCAGTGTGTTGTCGATGACCGGCCAGTGGGAAAAATCCGCGATAAGGGCGGACGCCTCCTCTGTGGAATGGCCCTTGCGGACGAAATTAACATGAAACTCTTGGAGCACCTGCACGCTGATGGCGGTGCGCCCAAGCTGAAGCCAAGCTTGCTCGATGAGGGTTTGGGCGATGCTACGTTTTTCCGGAGCATCCAGGTCATAGCCGTAAAGCAGGATATTCGTATCCAGAAATCGTTCAGCGGGCATGGACTTGATCG
The DNA here is from genome assembly GCA_043766715.1 of Luteolibacter sp. Classification (GTDB taxonomy): domain Bacteria; phylum Verrucomicrobiota; class Verrucomicrobiia; order Verrucomicrobiales; family Akkermansiaceae; genus Luteolibacter. The sequence goes on along the minus strand of JAYUHS010000234.1, from coordinate 7,091 downwards.
CGGGTGAGAGGCTGGCCGCCGAGGTGGTAACCTTGGCGGAGACGGGCTAGGGCATCCGCAGGAGGCGCGGCGGGGACTTCCTCGCGTAAAACGGTTTCCAAACCTTCAATGATGAGATTCTTGATGGAAGTCCGGCGCCGCGCCGCGGCGATCTTCGTCCGTTCCAGAATACTTTCAGGTAAATCCACGGTTGTTTTCATCGAGCAATAAATAAGTGAATATGGTTTTATGTCAAGTTGGCGGAGAGATGATGAGTCCCTTCACAGACTCTTCAACTCCGTCCCCGGACTCAGAAGTTTGAAAATCTGCTCGATGTTGATCTTCATGCTGTCGTCGCTGAAGCCGCTGTCCCGGAAGACCGCGCGCAGCGGCTTGCGCCGGGCAAGTTCCTTGACGAGCTCCTCGCTAATCTGCGGATCGAAACACGCCAGCATTTCCATGCGGAGGATCTACTTTTCCACCCGACGGAGTGGTAATTGGATAATCGTATGTTTCGGAATAAGTCAGGTGTTGATAGCAACAGATGCGGTCGCTTCGATGCTGGCAATCGCTTGGGCGACTTCGCTGTAGATTGGAAGATTCGCGGTAGTTTCAAGACTTACAATTAGGGAATAGTGGACTCGACTGAGATGGCAGCCGTGGAGTTCGTGACCGGTGCGGAAATGGCGGTAGGCCCACCAACCCTTCGCGGGGTAGATTCCGATGTGCCCCATTTCGGCAAGTTGGCCGGTGGTGCCTTGCCAGAGGTCCTGCACCAGCGAGCCTGATTTGCCCCGGCGCGTGCCGCCCACCGCCCAGCCGGGATCCTGATAGGAATCGTGGGATGAATCGCTGTCGGCATCTAGCCGGGATCTGAATTCGTCAAGGGACATGTCCCGGTGCTTGGCCCGGAATCGCAGGAGGCAACTGGCGTAATGGTATTTCTGACTCTTTTCCCAAGTCCGGGAACCTGGATTGGGCTGGATGAAATAGGAGAGGGTGACGCGAAGGGTGACGGGGTGGTCGGGATTCTCTTCCAAGGTCGCACTCGGCCAGGGAAGAGCGACGAGATGACACTCATTGAGCTTCGGATCATTCCATTTTCCCCTGTAGGGTTGCAGGGAGCGCTCAGACACGATGGTGGTCTGGTTCTGGAGGCTCGCGAGGGCGCGGTGCTCATCAACCATCCCGTAGCCGTAGCTGCGCATCAGCGCCTCCACGCGGTTGTTGTTCCCTGCCCGGTGAGGATCGAGCCCTTCCCGGCTCAATAGCTCGGCGGGCCATCGGGCCGAGTGGACAAGGAGTCCGCGGATCGTTTCGGGCCGATAATCCGGATAGCGCTGGGCGATGCGGGCGGCAACCCGAGCTGCTTGGGCGGTTGCCGCGCTGGTCGCATTAAAGGAGCCAAACGGTCGGAGGCGAAAATCCGCCGCCGTGCTCAAAAGTTGTAGGGAGTCGAAATGAAGAAATGACTGATCCCGAGCTTTTCCGAGATTCCCGCCCTCCATGACGATATCCGGACCAAGTGGCCAATCTGGCCGCCATCCGTGGGCGGTTCTGGTGAAGGGGCTCAGCCCGTGGCGCGGGGCGATGGCGACGGCACGGCGGGCCTCATCGTCGTTTTCTTCGATGGTGTCCCGGCTGGTGACCGCGCCGACGGTCACCGAGTTCCATGCCTGCGCCGGATCTTCGATGGGGGATTCGTGGAGTACTCCCGGATAGTCGAAGTCCGCTAAGTGGTCGCAAACGTTTCCAGTGGAGAGAAGGATGACACGGGCGATGCCGTCCTCGCTCTCGCAACCGGCGGCGGCCATATCGATGGCGCTGGACCACGCGGAGGGGTTGCCCATCGTGTTCGGCCCGGGAGCGGTGATTGCCATGCAGTAGATGCGGGGGCGAAATGGCGCTGAAATTTCAGCCAAGGCAATCGCTTGAAGCGTGACCGCACCGTAGTTTTCTGGATCGTGTGAAGTATTTTCCCGGACCAGTTTGACGGATTCTAGCCGATGGAGCTGTTCCCAAATCCCCGTGGAAAGCATCAGCTTGCGGAGGTCACCGAAAGCCGCAAGGCCCGCCATGGGCGTGCCGTGCTTGAGGTCGTCGGAACGGTCTCCATCGGAAAAGACCGTCTCACTGTCCCGCTCCTTAAGCAGCGGCTCGATCAGCGGGTGGCCGCGGTTGACACCAGAATCTATCAGGCAAACTGCGGGGGCCTCATCTGACGGCCAGTGAATGCGTTCCAACGCTTCGTCGAGCCACTCTTCTTGCTCTAGGCCTGACAGATCGGTAAGACCGACGCGGCACGAGCGGGCGATGCGGATCTCGGAAAGAGCGTTGAGCAGATTTAGGGAGGATTCCACTTGGGCACGGGTGGCTTGCACGATGACCACGATGTGTTCTGGCAGGACGAGTTTCTGATTTGGGATTTCCAAACCCAGCGCGGCGCACTCCGCCCGGAGCTGAGATTCCCAGCCACCATCGTCTCGGCGAATCCAGAGCTCGAACCAAGTCAAGGCCTCGGCGGCGGGTAAGGTTTCCGGGTCTGTCCACAGTGCTTCGAATGCGGCGACTGAAATGGAAACGATATTGGCGAGCAGTGCGGCGTTTGCGGGTCCGGTGATTCTGCCCAGCTTGTCATGGCTGTCTTTTGTCGGGTCTGCGTATGCCTCGACTTTCCTAACGAGAACCTTGAGCTGCCCGTGAGGAACGAAGATGGCAGCTTTGGTCACCCGGCCCTGCGGGGTGTTTTGGTGCCGGACATTCAACAGAACAATCGCCGGGACATTGCCACGAGGATGGTTCTCAAGGCTGGTGAACGCCAGCGGGTAGTTGGGTTCGGAGACGACGTTGAGGATGAGGCCGAATTCGGCGGAAAGGCTTTCATCCGTGCGGGTTTTAGCGATTTTTTCAAATGCGTCACCAACATTGCCAAGTAAAGAGGCGAGCCGACGAGCATGCTTGTCACGGTCGCGTGAAATGGGAGGGACCCGACCGCCACCCGCCTTTCCTGAGAACTTGAGATTTTCAAACGGAGCATTGAACCTGAGGTGTTTCAACGGGGAGGAAAAATCGTCAGGCATGGAAGGCGGTTACGGGGGGATGGGACTACGAGGTTTATTCTTAGTGGTTGAGGTAAGTCCGACGTTCGGTCAGCGCGGTGACGAGCGATTGATTGGTCACACGAGAAAAATCGTGGATCAGCATGTCCTTGATGGACTCCTCGCAGGCCTTGGTGATTTCCGCATAGCTGAGCCCCTTAGCGGCAAGTTCGATCCGGTCCCAAGAGAGGCGTTCCTTATCGATATTCCGGAGCAGCTTCTTGATGGTTTCGCGGCCTTGCTCGGGAGACGGCAGCCCGAATTCAACGAGATCGTCAAAACGGCGGAACAAGGCTTTATCAAGCCGATCCCCATAATTAGTCGCCGCGATGACTAAGCTATTACCCCGCATTTTCTCGATAAAAACTAGAAAGGCATTCAACACCCGGCGCATTTCTCCGACTTCATTCGGAGCGTCCCGAGTAAAGCCGATACTGTCGAATTCATCGAACAGATAGACGGCGCGAGTGGTTTCTGCGGCTTCGAAAACCAGACGTAGCTTTGACAGAGATTCGCCGAGGTAGCGGCTAAGCAGCGAGTCGAGCCGGACTACGAAAAGCGAGAGGCCGAGTTCGGTCGCGAGGGCCGAGGCGGTAATGGTTTTCCCGCAACCGGGGGGGCCGGTAAATAGGAGGCGCTGACGAGGGCGGAGGTTGTTTTCCTTGATGCGGCAAAGGTTTTGCTGTTCGCGGAGGATGCGCTGGATTCTCTCTTGAAGGCTTTTCTCGAGCACCAAATCGGAGACTCTTACCTGCGTGGTAACCTGTTCGAGGAGATCTCTGGCTTCGCCAGTGGGAGTCGATAGACTGACCACATTTTGCTGCACCTGAGTCTCGTCGTCCTTCCTGCGGGAATCTCGAACAAGATCCCGCAGCTCGTCGGCAAGTTTCTGGTGTCCACGCCTCGCTTCAGCGGCGGCCACCTGAAGCGCTACAGTGTAGAAACGCTCGTCATCACCGGTGGTGTGACTCTGAAGAAGCGATTTAATCTGTGCAGCGCTGGCCATTACTTAAGTTAAGAATGTAAGGTGTCGTTGGAATTAAGATTAGGGAATCTTGAATTTCCGGGTGGTTGGATTTCAACTCTTCGGGGATGCGGACCAAGATCCACGTTGTTTTCTTCGCAATCGTTCTTTGTTGGGAAAACTGACTATGGCAAGCATCCAAGAGCTTCCCTATTCCACCTGCGCCACGGCCATCGCGGCGATGCCTTCTTGGCGGCCGATGAAGCCCATGGTCTCGTTGGTGGTGGCCTTGATGCCGACGCGCTCGGGTGGGATGCCGAGGGCGGTGCCGATGTTGGTCCGCATGGCGTCGCGGTGGGGCAGGATTCTCGGGGCCTCGGCGATGAGGGTGGAATCGACGTTGATGATTCTCAGTCCAGCCGCAGCGGCGAGTTTGCGGCATTTTTCGAGGATTTTCAACGAGCTGATGTCCTTGCAGGCGGGATCACCGGGCGGGAAAAAATAGCCGATGTCGGGCTGGCCCATCGCCCCTAAGACCGCGTCTGCGATGGCGTGGCAGAGGACATCTGCATCCGAGTGCCCGGCGAGACCGTGGGTGTGAGGGATGGTGACGCCGCCGAGAATGAGCGGGCGGTTTTCCGCGAATTGGTGAACGTCGTAGCCGATGCCGGTCATGGGGTGGAAGATCGCGGATGGGAGCTGGGGAGGGAAGTGTAAGATTTTTTGCAGTGAGTGGTTTCTGCGGATGTGCCCGTCACCCGGGTTCACCACCTGCTTCGGCCACGGACAGCATGAAAGCCCGTCATCGGGACACTTGCCGGATGCGGACAGACGAACCCGGGATGTGAACAGACGAGCCCGGGATGCGAACAGACGAACCCGGGATGTGAACAGACGAACCCGGGATGCGGACAGACGAGCCCGGGATGCGGACAGACGAGCCCGGGATGCCAACAGACGCACCCGGGATGTGGAAATCACGATTTGGGTGGGTATTTTCCCAGTTTGCGTTGGAGGGAGCGGCGTTCGATCCCGAGCTTGCGAGCGGTGGCGCTGATGTTGCCGCCGCAGTCCCGCAGGACTCTCTGGAGGTGCTCCCAGCCTACCCGTTCTAGGGAGGGCACGGATGCTCCGGATTCGGATTCCATGGCCGGGGCGCTGACGGCGAAGAGTGCGGCTTCGATCTGATTCGTATCGGCGGGTTTGGAGAGGTAGTCCACGGCACCGAGGCGCATCGCGTCCACGGCGGTGGCGATGCTGCCGTAGCCAGTTAAAATCAAAATCCGGATTTGTGGCAGGTGATCCTGCAAGGTGCGGGCGACGACCAGCCCGCTTTCTCCTTCGAGTCGGAGGTCGATGACGGCGCACTGTGGGGAGAAATGCGGAAGAATTTCCATCACATCGTCCAGCCCGCCAGCCGTCACTACCTCATGGCCGCGACCGCGCAGCGAGTGGGCGAGACGTCCGAGAAACACGGCGTCGTCCTCGACCAGCAGGATTCGTTTGGGCGGATGCATCATCATTTTCCGGCCTCCAACAAGGGCAGTTCCATCACCATGACGGTCTCGCCAGCCGGGCCGGATTCCAAGCGTAAGTGGCCACCCAGCTCGACGACGAACGCTTTTACCAGATAGAGACCCAGCCCTAGGCCACCGGTTTTTGATTTTGTGGTGACCATGGGTTCGCCGATGCATTTCTCATACCCGGCTGGGAATCCTGCGCCTTGATCCATCACTTGGAAGATGCAGGACTTCGAATCGATCTGAGCCTCAAGGAACACCGGGGTGCCAAGCGGAGCGGCTTCCACGGCGTTCTTGATGAGGATGGCGATGCACTGGAGCAGACGGCTCTGGGGAAAAAGCGGACGCTGGGTGGAAGGCCGCAGCCTCAGTTCCAGCCGGGCGAGCACGGGCGCGGCGAGGTAGCCGGAAAGCAGATCCCCGAGCCGGTCCCAATCCAGCGGCTTGCAATGCTCCTGCTGCGTCCGGCCTGCGACTCCGAGTTTCTCGATGATCAAACGGCAGCGCTCCACTTCCTGCCGGATCACGCGGGCGTCGGCGGCGCAGGATTCTCCGGCCATGGATTCGAGGTCTTGGCTGACTACGGCGATGGTGCCCAGCGGCGTGGCAAGTTCATGGGCGATGCCTGCGGCGAGTGTCGCGACCTCCATGGACCGCCGCGCCCGTTCACCGTCGGCTTGGGCGAGGGCCATCAGGTGTCTGGATTCCCGCAAGCCTGCGGTGAGGCGGCTGACGAAGTAGGCGATGCCCATCCCGGTCAGCACCATCCCCACCACCATGCCTTGGAGGTGGGCGTTCATATCATTGCAGCAGGTGCCGCCCGAGGTGCTTTCTAAGCCATGGCGCGAGTGGAACAGCAGCCAGAATCCAGTGGTACACAGCGCGACGGCCCCCCAAGCTCCCCAAGGTGGCAGCAGGATGACGGCCATCGTCATGTGCAGCAGATAGAACATCGTGAACGGATTGTGCGCTCCACCGGTGAAATAGAGCATGACGGTCAGAGCCACGATGTCTGAAATGAGCACCAGCGGTTTCACCCAGCGTTGCTCGATTCTGGAGCGCCGCCGGTGCCACGCCAGCAGTGCATTACTGACGGCGGTGAATCCGATGCACCCCGCCAAGATGGGCCAAGGAAGCCGGATGCCGAAGAGTCCGGTGGCGGCCAAGCAGACCAGAGTCTGGCCACCCACGGCGATCCACCGCAGGCGGATGAGCCAATGCAGTCCGAGCAGTCCTTCAGAGGGGAGATCTTTGTCGGCTGTCATGGGGTGGGGGGATTCAAGGCAGGTCCATGTGCATTTTCCGAGAGGTAATTCACCACTCATCAGGGCAACCTCATTTTGGAATCGTGATTTTTAGCAGAGTTTCGAGGATGGGTTCGCTAAGCGCTGCTTGGATGCGCTTGCCGCGCATCGTATCTTGGATGGTTTGGTCGTGACGCAGTAGGTTGAGGGTGAGCTTGCGTAGCAGTGCGAGGTTCTCGGCTGCGTTGCCTTTGCGGACTCGGCAGTGGTCTTCTCCGAAGGTCAT
>JAYUHS010000233.1:0-20049 GCA_043766715.1 Luteolibacter sp. | reverse complement strand
GAGACGAACCAGCAGAACCCGATCAATCCCTACGGCATGAGCAAGCTGATGGTGGAAAAAATCCTCACCGACTGCGAAGTGTGGGGCCTGCGGAGTGCTTGCCTGCGCTATTTCAATGCAAGTGGTTGTTCACCAGACGGTAAGATCGGCGAGGATCACCAGCCAGAAACCCATCTCATCCCACGGGTGATGATGGCCGTGACCGGCGAAATTGAGTATCTCGAAGTGTTTGGCACCGATTACGAGACTCCAGACGGCACCTGCATCCGCGACTACATCCATGTCGAGGATTTAGCCGATGCCCATGCCCGTGCCTTGGACCACCTCACGGCGGGCGGAACCTCGGTGCGGTGTAACTTAGGAACTGGCGTCGGTGTCTCAGTGAAGGAAATCATTTCCGCCGTCGAGGAAATCACCGGCAAGACCGTCCCCGTCAAATACGGACCACGGCGCGAGGGTGATCCCGCCTCGCTGGTGGCTGACCCAGCGCTTGCCAAGGAATTGCTCGGCTGGGTGGCTAGCCGCACCGACATCCGCGAAATGGTAGGCCCGGCGTGGCTGTGGACCTCTGGCCCGAACCAAGGGCGATATCCGGCAAATAAGAGGTCCCTGTAAATGCGATGTATTGACATTTGATCTTGCGATGCCCGGAAGTCAGCACCACAGTTCCACCAGTTAAACGCCCAAAACCCATCATGATGATTAATTTAAACACGAAGCATCGGAGGAATGCCGCCGCCTTCACCTTAGTGGAAATGCTGGTCGTCATCGCCATCATGTCTATCCTGATGACTGCTGGCTCCATTGGCTTAAGTGGCATGGGTGGAAAAGGCGTGACCAGCGGAGTGGCGTCCGCCGAGTCGCTCTTCGACGAAGCCCGTGCCATGGCGGTCGGTAAAAACGTCAGAGCCTGCGTGCTGGTTGCCAAAAACCTCACCAACAACGGTGCCGACAACCTCCGGCGGATCGTCGTCGCTTACGAAGACATCGACCCGGTCACCGCCGGTGCCAAAAAACCAGCTCCTGCTGCGCCAGATTGGGTTATTTCCAGCCGTGGGATGGTACTGCCAGAGCAAACCTATTTCAGTCAGACTTACAGCGTCAAAGATCACACCGCCGGCACTGGCACTTTGGACACTGTCATGGCTTCGAACCTCAAAAGCGCTCCAAGCAGCTCGACAGGGACAGCTCCTGCCGTAAAAGCCGCTTACGCTGGTGAATATTACATCTACGAATTCAACGCAGAAGGCATCTGCACCACACCGGGAGCCAGCTTCGTCATCGGCAGCGGCACCCGTGGCCTGACTACCGCAGCATTTACGGAAAATCCCAAAATCACAGGCGCTGCAAAACGTGACTTCGGCGGCTTCGTCGTCTGGCGAAACGGCAGGACCTCAGTCTTCCGCAGCCCTGAACAAATTTCTACTGCCATCAAATCCCTGACAGCGGGGGGCAAATTTTAACCCATGAAAATCCATCCGAATTTCCGTAGCCGCGGCTTCACGCTTCTTGAGACCGTCATCGCCATCGGCGTGCTGGCAGTCCTCCTCACTGGTTTCATTGTGGTTTTCACCCCCGCAGCCGACGGAATCCGCAAGTCGATCAATGTTCAACAAGCGGATCGCCTCGCCTCGACGCTGGAAAATGAACTCGTTACCCTACGGACAGGCGAGGCGACATCCGACATCAAAACCGGTTTCGACAAAGCGTTTGACCGGATTTCTAGATCTAATACCGCCACCACCGGCCTAGTCGTCTATCAATATCGTGGTAGGAAAAATAGCCTGCGTAACTCCGACAAGACTCCTGAACCACTGACGGATGCTGACAACAAAGACAAAGTTCCTGGTGAGAATTATACCGTCGTCTCGGTTATGCGTAAGTTGAATGATCCTGAATTTACGACAGATCTCCCAGCAATCGCGGGCTCAATTTATTTAGTAAAGTGCACGCAGTTGGTCTTTGATGGAGGCCAGCTCAAGCCCGGCAAGCCCGGTGAGATCAAGAATCCAAGTCCTGCACCTTCGACTCCAACTGTGCCACCCTATCAGCCGGGCCCATTCAACAAAGGGGCAGATTATCCCGAAGCAGTTATCGCCTTTACGGCTGATTTCTACATGATGCCTGCAAAGTCTGCGGGCTACTTCACCGGTACGCTTCCAAGCAAGTTTGCCGGGCTGAATAAACCCGTTTTTTCCCGTAATCTCGCCGTCCGCCGGTGACGCTCCTTTTCAAACCTAAATTTATGAAAACCCAACGGAGTTCCTCCAGACGCGGCTTCACCCTGATGGAGCTGATGGTCGCTATGGCGATCACCACCATCATCGTCACGGTGCTGGTTTCCATCACCTCCATCGCCCTCGACACATGGAACCGCAGCCGCGCCGAACTCCGGGCCTCGCGCCAAGCGAAGTCCATGATCGATATCATGGCTAAGGATTTTGAGTCTCTCGTCGTCCGCAAGGGGAATAAAAGTGAATGGTTATCCGCAGTCTCCGACCCCGCAGATCTCGGTGAAAAAATGAAAAGCACAAACGCAACCAAGCTGGTCTTCTTCACAGCAGCAACCGATCGCTACGACGGCAAAATCGGCACATCTGCTGACTTAGGCGGTGATGTTTCCTGCGTTGCTTATCAACTGGAATACAAAGATCCGATCGATCCTGCTGGTGCATCAAAATTCAAGAGTTTTGTGTTGAGCCGTCTGCTAGTCGATCCGAAAAATACTTTCGATAAACTACTCGGCAAAACCGATGCGACGGTGGCTGCGAGCAGCTTGGAAAATGTGTTCAACGCAAACTTTGCTGGGCAAATCACGCAACCACAGAATTTTGTTTGTGAGAATATTTTTCAATTTACAGTAACGTTCCATGTTCAAACTACAACTGGTGTGGTTGTAACGACTACCCCAGTGACCATCGGCCAAAACAATGGGCAAACGACGAGTAAGTCGTTCAAAGTTCAGGGTTCTGGCCTTATCTCGGAAAGCTCTACACCTTCAGCGGCAGATCTGGCATCGGGCCGAGTCACCGCAGTCGAAATTTCTGCTACTGTCCTCTCTGACTTCGCAGTGGAGCGGATCAAAACTCAAACGTTTACCGCAGCAGCTAAGTCCAAGTTCTTAGCCCAGAATTCCTACGAATACACTAAGGTGGTCCAGCTTCCGAGCATGTGAGAAGTTTGTCGGATCGGAGTTCCACTCAAGGAATGGTGGACTCCGATCCGCCTTGCCCTTGAGAAGCTAATGAGTTGAGAGAATCGCTTCTCATGGTTTCCGCATGGGCAGGCGATTCGGAAATCACCTCTCCTTGGGAAGAGCGAACCTCCTGCTCACAAAGCCCCAAACCGCCGGTGACGCCTTTGGTATTCTCGGACCGCTTCGAACAAGTCGCCTTGTCGGAAATCTGGCCAGAACTTTTTGACGATCACCATTTCCGAGTAGCTGATCTGCCACAGCAGAAAATTCGAAACTCGCATCTCTCCGGAAGTGCGGACGAGGAGGTCAGGATCCGGGGTGCCAGCAGTTTGCAGGCGGGAAGCGAATAAACTGCAGTCGATGTCTGATGGTGAAATTTTCCCAGCGACAGCATCCACGGCGAGCGACTTAGCCGCAGAAACGATTTCCTCGCGGCCACCATAAGACAGCGCAAGAACCAACGTCATCGCCGTGTGACTGGCAGTCCGGGCTTGGATCCGGTCGATGAGCAGACGAGTTTTCACCGGCAGGCGGTCGAGCTGGCCGATGGCGAGCAGGCGCACGTTCTGGCGGTCGAGATCCTTGGCCTTTTCGTCGAGAAACCGGTCAAGCAGACTCATCAACGCCGTGACTTCGGCGGGCGGGCGGTTCCAATTTTCTGAAGAAAATGCGTAGAGCGTGAGGTATTCCACGCCCAGCTCGATGCAGGCTTCCATCACTTCACGGACCGATTCCGCACCGGCACGATGGCCTTCGAGCCGAGGAAACCCGCGCTCCTTGGCCCAGCGGCCATTCCCATCCATGATGATGGCGATGTGTCGGGGTATCTCGGGATGTTCCACCATGGTGGTAAGCTTAGCGGTGGGTGAGGGCGGGGAGCAGAGTTTCACAGTGGCAGTAGCGGGTTCGTTACGCCCGCCAAGATGGAGCCAGTTTGTGAAAGCAAAGTGCGGAGTGGATGAAAAATCGAGGTATTCAACACATGAAGAGGAATAAACCGCAGATGAACACAGATAAACACAGATTTAGAAGCCTCAAAAAAACCCAAGATCGGAAGTAAACCCAGACGCTCATCTCTTATCTGCGTTCATCCGTGTTCATCTGCGGTTAAATTCTCTTCTCTTAAACAGCAAGTGTCTGCACCCGGTCCGGCCCGACTCCCACGAAAGAAATCGGTGCTCCGCAAAGCTCGGCAAGGCGAGTCAAATAAGCCTTCGCCTTTACCGGAAGTTCATCGTAGCTCGTGCATCCCGTCGTGTCTGACTTCCACCCGGGCAACGTTTCATAGACTGGCACCGCGCGGTCCCATGCCTTGCGGTCGGCAGGTGGCAGATCGTGAACCGTGCCGTCGATGTCGTAATGGGTGCAGATTTGCAGCGTTTCGTATTCGTCGAGTCCATCGACATTGGTGACTGCGAGGCCGGTGACGCCATTCACCATGCAAGCGAAACGGAGTAAAACCGTGTCGAGCCAGCCGCAGCCACGCGGCCGGCCGGTAGTTGCTCCGAACTCACGACCGAGACCGTGGAGGTATTCGGACAAGCCTTCATCGCCGGTGGGAAATGGCCCTGAACCGACGCGGGTCGTGTAAGCCTTGCACACGCCGATGACCGACTGGATCGCCGTGGGCGGCAGACCGGTGCCGGTGCAGGAGCCACCGGAAGTCGTGTTCGACGAGGTGACGAACGGATAAGTGCCGAAGTCGATGTCCAGTAAAGTCCCTTGCGCACCCTCGAACAGGATCGTTTTCCCAGATTTCCAAGCAGCGTGGAGCAGGGGAATGGTGTTGGAAATGTGAGGCCGCAGCCGTTCAAAAGCAGTGTAAACTTCCTCGATCACTTGCTCCGCATCGAACTGAGTTAGATCATAGCGGGCCAGCACTTCATTTGCTTCAGCGACGCGATGGGTGATCTGCTGGACAATGAATTCCCGGTCGAGAAAATCCACGATCCGCAGGCCGCAGCGGTTGACCTTGTCCGCATAGGCCGGGCCGATGCCACGCTTAGTGGTGCCGATTTTCTGGTCGCCAAGCGCCGCTTCTCGCGCAGCGTCCAGCTCTTTGTGAAATGGCAGGACGACATGGGCACGGTCGGAAATCAGCAGCTTTTCTGGCGTGATCGAGACACCTTGCGACTCGATCCGTTGGATCTCTTGGACGAGGCCGATGGGATCAATGACCACACCGTTCCCAATGACATTCGTCTTTAAGTCCCAGAGAATCCCTGAAGGCAGGAGGTGCAGCACGTATTTCGCGCCTTTGGCGATGACCGTGTGGCCGGCGTTATTTCCGCCTTGGCCGCGGACCACGACATCGGACTGCTCGGTCAGATAATCGACGATTTTTCCTTTGCCTTCATCGCCCCACTGGAGGCCTACAATAATGGTGTTCATGAAATTTTTTTAACCGCGAATGAACGCGAATCGATACGAATGAGAGAAGATGTCATGAGGTGAAGAATGGAAATGAAATAGGCTCAAGGAGTGACGATCTCCGAATCGTCATGACCATGGAAAGCCAATCATCCGGTGCATTCGATTGCCCAATTGTCATCTCATGGACCTAGGCGATTCGGAGATCGCCTCTCCTTGTTCATTCACGGTTAAATCTTCGTTTTTTGTGAGATCATCGCCGCGAATTCCTCGAAAAAGTAGCTCGCATCATTCGGCCCAGGCGCGGCTTCAGGGTGGTATTGGACGCTGAAGATGGGATGAATTTTATGCCGCATCCCTTCCACCGTTTGGTCGTTGAGATTGATGTGGGTGATCTCGACATCGGCGGGCAGTGAATCCGGATCGACCGCGAATCCGTGGTTCTGCGAGGTGATGGAGATTTTCCCAGTGCGGAGATCCTTGACCGGTTGATTCCCTCCGCGGTGACCGAATTTCAGCTTAAAGGTGGTCCCGCCGAAGGCATGGGCGAGCAGCTGATTCCCAAGGCAAATCCCGAAAATCGGGACTTGGCCGATGAGTTGTTTGAGCTCCTCGTGGATATAGCCAAGCGCAGCGGGATCTCCCGGGCCGTTTGAGAGGAAAACTCCGTCCGGTTTTTTCGCGAGCACCTCGCTTGCTGGCGTTGTGGAGCTGACGACTTCCACCTCGAAGCCCGCCTGCCGCAAACGGCGCAAGATGTTGTATTTCAGCCCAAAATCGTAGGCGACGATGCGGTGGCGCACCGGCGGGAGTTCCGAATAATATCCTGTTTCCCCCGCCATCGTATTCGGCAGCGACCACTCGCGGGACTCCTCGGTCCAGAAGTAAGATTGGGCGGTGGAAACCTCCTTCACATAGTCCATACCCGCCATCGTTGGCGAGGCCTTGGCAGTAGCGACGGCCGCTTCCGCATCCAGCTCGGTAGTCACACAAGCCCGCATCGCCCCGAGCGAACGCAGGTGCTTGGTCAATGCCCGGGTATCCATCACTTCGATGCCAAGAACGTTATTTTCCGCTAAATAGCAAGCAAGTGACTGGCTGGAGCGCCAATTCGACGGGACCTCGCACAGCTCACCGACGACAAAGGCCCGGATGTGCGGCCCGGCCGATTCCGCATCCTCCGCGTTGATCCCGTAATTCCCGATTTGTGGGTAGGTCATCGCGACGATTTGTCCCCGGTAGGACGGGTCTGTGATCACCTCTTGGTAACCTGTCATCGAGGTGTTAAAGCAAATTTCTCCGGTAGTGGTTCCGGTCGCTCCGAAGGCAATTCCTTCGAAACAACGTCCATCTTCAAGGGCTAGAATGGCAGTAATCGGCACGGCGGCGGCAGGCTAGGCAACCGCTCTGGACGATGCAAGAGAATGTCACACCAACCGCTACCACTACCGACTTGCCATCGATCCGACAGTGATAGCAGAGTCCAGCCTGTTCAAGCGCCTCGCCTTCGAGGTGGTGGTCCTCTCACCATAACACGAGCGATCTGATCGGCTGAGGCCGAAATCTTGAGTACAATGTAATTACTTTGTGCTTGTGGAAGCTAGTGGTCACTCGTATCTAGTTGCGGAGCGAGATAACTCCGAAACTTGGAATCCCTGCAAAAAAAATGCCTGAAGCGAGTGATCCAACGTGTTTTCTAAACCGACCTCTTAAAACCCCATGAAACCTTTGAATATCCCGCGTTTTTCACGCCGTGAGCGTGGCTTTGCCCTGGTTGTCACCCTTTCGTTGATGATTTTACTCACCGTCATCGCGGTCGGCCTCCTTCAGCTCAGCTCAGTTTCACTTAGGGCATCTAGCCAAGGTGACGCGCGAGCGTTAGCGCGGAGTAACGCGATGATGGCACTCCAAATGGCGATCGGCCAACTCCAGCGCACCGCAGGTCCGGATCAGCGGATCACCGGGCCGGCCAAGCTAGCCTCCGCCGATTACCAGGCGTCCTGGGCTGGCGTATGGACGCCGGGTATGTTGGACGCCACGGGGCTGATGCCACCGGTTGCGCCGACCACAGATGGCCGTAGAAATTATCTGGTCGATGCCCGGGTGCAACCTCCCAATTCCAATTGGAAGTTTGATTGGTTCATCGAGCCCTTGGTCAGCCCGAATGCGAATGGCAGCAGCCCGAGTGTGGATATCAAATACCCGATTGGCCTTGGCCTCTGGTCAGCAGGCGTGCCGGTGCTGGCACCTGAAGTGAAGGTTGGGACGACCGGTGGCATTGCTTGGTGGACGCAAGACCTTTCCCAGCAAGCGAGCCTGGCAAGCGGCGTGAACGCGGCAGAAGCGGCCGAAGTCGGACTGAGCGCCGCCCCGCGTGTTGACACCTCGCAAATTGCCGGAGGAAAACTGCCAATCGACTCTTTCGACACCACGAGCGACCGCCGTAAAGTCACATCGGTCCAAGGTGCCTACCTCGCCGGGGGAACAAAGCGCGAGGATACCCCTAAAAACCTCGAGGACAGCGGAACCGAGCGATCCTTCGGGCTTTTCACCGACCCGGTCAAAGGTGGGTTCAAGGCAGACATGACCCGCTTTGTCGAGTCGCCAACCGCAGTCATGGGCCAGCTTCCCGCCATGGGTCTTACTGGGATTACCGCCAAAAGCTCAATCCTTCCTGGTACCCACCACATCAGGACCGGCCCGCAATGGGAGCGGCTGCGCAAGTGGTATAACCTCCCCGGCGCGGCGACCCGGAGGCTCACTGGCACCGATCCGACGGTTGTCCGCGCGGTCCCAGACTCCCCCGTTCCCGACTCTCCCGGCGCCGTTGCAGGCGAGGGATTCGCTGTCGATGCCGTCCGCTCTAACGACATGCCACTCCACCCGGTGGTGGTTGACGCCGGGTTCCACTGGGATTTTACTCCGTTCCCCAATACCGTCGCCGTCACCTCGATCCGGGTCCATATCTTGCCGAGGCTCACTTTGTGGAATCCCTACAATGCCAAACTGATTTCCAAGCGCTATGTCTTCGCGATGCCAAAACAAATCGACTCTTATGGCGGACTCACGGTGAAAATGAAAACACCCTCGGGTGTCGAGTCAGACGTAGACGTGATTGATGGCCGGGGTGAGCAATTCAGAACCAGTTCCGCTCTCTTTTTAGACAGAAAAGATAGCTACTTCTTGTTTACCGTAAAGGCCACGAGTTTCGAGCCGGGCGAGTGCCTCGTGTTCACACCGGAAACGGCACCTACAGGGGCCCCCTACGACTCGGGTAATCCAGCTAACAACGTGCTCACTGCCTCGCAGGCAATCGGATTGCAGAATTTCTACATCAATAAAACCCCCCTCCCAGATAAACCCGGCACACCAGGTTTGCAAACCCGCCTCGCCGCAAGAGATATAGTAACAAGCTACAAGATAGGGAGTATCGCTAATGATAATATGAACTGGAGGTCAATGCCGTTTTTCTTAAAAGCTGCACCGGCCAGAGGCGCTCTTGCAGCGGATCGTGTATTGACAGACTCCACCTACCCGACCCTGCAGCGACTCTATTTGACCCACGCCGGCGGGGGATTTAACCCCGGCTTTATCTCTGTGGCACCCGGGTGGAACGACGATCCATTAAATAGCGGATCAGGTTGGGAGGTATTCAATGCCGATCGCAAGCTGCCGCGCACTTGGAACTACCGCCACCATCTCTCGTGGATCGATGATATTACCGAGAAGAATGCAGCGGGGTCCCAGCCACCTTACACCACTGCGCTCATGGCAGACTGGAATCCGCTTGCCTCAGTTGCTTGCCGGACCCCCTCAACTTTTATGGAAGAGTATTTCGATCTTCATACAGGTTGCTGGTATCTCTGCAAGGCGATCCTAGGTTACGATGCTAATGGCCCCGATAATACTTGGGGTTTTCTGGGACCGGATAACAAAGCGCATGGCTGCCCCTATGGCAATCCTCTCTCGCATCGATCTGAGTTGTCATTTCCGCTCATTGATATTCCCGACCCGAGCCTGCCGCTTCAGTCCATCGGTATTCTGCGCAATGTGCCGCTTTCCCCGTGGACTTGGCACCCGGTCAAGCCGATCGGCAGCTCGCGCACTTCACTTCACTCTGATAAGAAAGCCACCGCTATCAAAGCCATCGCGGATCAGGACAATCCGTGGACTAGCATCCTCACCACCTTCGGCGCTCCTAATTTCAACGACATCATTCAGTCAGCCGACTCCACCGGCGAGATCCTGCTGTATGATCTCGCATTTGAAGCCAATCGCGAGCTCTGGGATGGCACCTTTGCCTCTTCGTGGTCGCAGGCTGCGGCTTGGAAAGGGACCGATCCACTTCCTAACCGCCAGTACGCCGCTCATCCGCAACAGCGGGACGCTAAAAGTGCGAGGGAACGAGCAGACAGTTCCAGTTCCAAGGACACTTATGGGCTGTGGCTACCTGCCTATCTGCTCGCCAACGAGGGCGCTTTCAATGTCAACAGCACCTCCCCGACCGCTTGGGCCGCGGTCTTGGGTGGTTTAAAAAAGCTGGTCCGCAAGGATGCGGCAGACAATACGGTTGCGGGTGACCATCCGTTTGCAAAATTCCGCAAGCCCGCTTCGAGCGATCCGACGTGGGGTGGCGGGCTTGGCTTGAGCGACGCCCAACTGACCACGCTCGCCACCAAGATCGTCGACATCGTCAAGGAACGGGGCCCGTTCCTTGGCGTGGCGGATTTTGTCAATCGCCGTCTCGCCGACAATCCCAGTGGCAACCGCGGCGCACTCGAAGAGGCATTGAGCCGCGCCAGTTTGGCGAATCCGATTCTTAAAGCGTCGGAGGCTGTATCCAATGACTACGGCACAAAGGTTCCTAGCCCGCAGAAGGGCCGTTATGAAAATGTTTCAAAATTTCTAATGGAAGGGGCGGCAGGTTACATTGAACAGGCTGACCTGCTTGAGCCATTAGGGGGATCCTTGTGTGCCCGCGGCGACACGTTCCGCATCCGCGCTTCCGGTGCGAGTTATGATAAAAGCGGTAAGTTGTTGAGCCGCGTGACCTGCGAGGCGATCGTCATCCGCAGCCCCGACTACCTGATTGCGGCGGCCATCGATCAAGCTGGCAGCCCTGGCACTGGCAATTCAGCACTCATCCCGCCGACGAGAAATTCTGGCACCCAATGGATCCCGAACCCTGCATTGAATCCTATTAACCAAAAGTTTGGCCGCCGTTTCGAGGTGCTAAACATCAAGTGGCTTACGTCCGTCAACGAAATATGAAATTCCGCGTCCTTTTGATTGCCCCGCTCCTGACGCTTGCCGCGTCGGCACAAGATGCCGTGCCGCCGCGCGAGTTGATGGTCGCCGCGATCGGCGAGATCCCAGTTCCAAAGATTAAAGTTAAGATAGCCGATGGATATGCGGGCTATGTAGCCGACATGGAATCTACCAATCAATGGTTCCCCCGAGAGTGGTCGGTTGCAGGGCACAACCTCAAGCTTACCCTCAACGCCGAGTCGGCAAGCATGAAAACGCCCGGCGGGAAAGAACCGATCAGCATTGCCCCTGTGGGCACCGAGCCCAAAATCCAAGCCATCGCGCCTGCATTGCTAGAGGCTTCGGACAACCCCGACCCTAATGGGAATGGGCCTACATTGATGGTGATCTTCAATCGTGAGATAGGTAAACCCTGGAGCGAGGGATTTGCCTCCCGTTCTGTCATTTGTTCAAAGCTTAACCCCGCCATCCCTACTGCCATAGTCATGAACCTGAGCGGGGCCGTCCTCACGATCACCGCACGCGACCGCAAGAACCAGCAGATCGCCCCGGGCAAGTGCGCTGTCGCCATGGTCCTCGTTAACCCGCAGAATGGACTCAAACTCCTTCCTCTCTCCGCCGCAGGGGCTGAAAAGACTTACTCTCTGGATGTCGTTCCGATGGATTTTCGCGCACCTTGGTGCCCGGTGATCGCCGTTTATCCGAGCACTGGCCCATCGAGCAAGACGCTCCCGCTGCGGGTGGCTGTCATCCAGCCATCGGCTGCTGTTCAGATCAAGCAAGCAAAGGCAGCTGCCGCCAATTGAGCTTGAGTTATCGCTAGACTCAGTTGTGTCGGTTCGGCTTGCGGTTCAGTGGTCTATTGTGGTGTGTCCTCGACCTATTGGCGGGGCGGAAGTGTATTCATAAAACCTTGCGGCGTGACATACTTCAGAAGCCCGATGAACCCGCGCGGTGGAGAATTGGCTGGATCGGTAGAGCGGTGTCCGAGCAATAGAGGATGAGGCTTGGAGAAAGGTTGTTCACAATCGTTTCGCAACGGTGGTGTTGGGTTGCAAGTCTGGGTGGAGAGATTTCATGCTCCTCACCTCACCGATGGCTCTTGATACTAAACCTGCACCGACTTTCCGTAAAACTGCTGATCTTCAACAAGGGGCGACGGCGGTGGAGGATGTGACGCGGGCGCTACCCCATGCGCTGGGGCCGGAGAAATCGTTGCTTTCCTCGATGTTGCAGGATCCGCAGGAGTATCTTGGGGTGGCGATCGAAGAGAAGCTGACGCAGGAACATTTTTACCTGCCTTCGCATTCGACCTTGTATGGGTTTCTGGTGGGGATGTTCGAGGTGGGGCAGGAAATTGAGCTGGTTTCGCTGGTCCAACGGCTGCTCGACAAGGGTCTGCTCGACCGGGTGGGTGGGCCATCTGGATTGACGGATCTTTACACCTATGCGCCGAGTCCGGGGCATTTCCGTCACCATTTGCAGCATGTGAAGGATAAGTTCGTGCTGCGGTCGATCATCCAGAACTCCAATGAGGCCATCGCCCAAGCTTACGATGCACCGGACGAGGTCGCCGCTCTGCTGGATTCGGTGGAGGCGAAGGTGCTGGCGATCCGCGAAGGGGCGGAAACGAACAAAGCGCCGACGATCAAGCAGTCGGTGAATGAGGTCATCGAGCAGTTTCAAGCTCTACTCGCTGGGGAAAAGGGTGCGCAGGGGATCACGACCGGCTTCGAGGAGCTGGACCGGATGAGCAGCGGCCTGAAACCGGGGGAAATGTTCGTCGTCGCAGCCCGGCCGTCCATGGGCAAAACCTCGTTTATGATGAACATCGTTGAGCACATCTGCATCGCCGAAGGTAAGCCTTCGATGGTGTTTTCCTGCGAAATGAGCGCCTTCCAGATCGTGCAGCGACTGGTTTTCTCACG
Source organism: Luteolibacter sp. (assembly GCA_043766715.1). Classification (GTDB taxonomy): domain Bacteria; phylum Verrucomicrobiota; class Verrucomicrobiia; order Verrucomicrobiales; family Akkermansiaceae; genus Luteolibacter. The sequence goes on along the minus strand of JAYUHS010000233.1, from coordinate 7,287 downwards.
GGCGAAGTTCGCGATGAGCCAACTCTCGCGGGGCTACACTCCAACCAAGGGCGACCTCCAGCGGATCCAGCGTGCGGCGCTCGAAACGTCTGCGGCCAAGCTCTTCATCGACGACACCCCAGGCATCTCGATCAACGAACTCCGCGCCAAGGCCCGCCGTAAAAAGCGCGATGAGGACATCCAGTTCATTGCCATCGACTATCTTCAGTTGATGAAATCCCGCACTAAGCAGGCGGAAAATTCACGGGAGCGGGAAATCGCCGAGATTTCCGCAGGGATCAAGAGCCTAGCCAAGGAGCTGGCTATCCCGATCCTGATCCTCGCCCAGCTGAACCGGGGTCCGGAAAGCCGGACCGGGAAAAACGTCGGCGTGCCACGGATGTCGGACCTACGTGAATCCGGGTCCATCGAGCAAGATGCCGACATGGTAGGCCTACTCTACCGGACCGCCTACTACGCCGAAGATGCCGAGGAAAAGGAAGCGGAAGCAGGGAAGGCCGAGCTAGTCCTCGCCAAAAACCGAAATGGCGAGACAGGCCACCTGCCACTCACGTTCATCGCGGACTTGATGCGCTTCGAAACAGGAGCACCAGCGAGAGAGGAGAGTTGAGTTGATAGGTTATTTCTGGAAAGAAGTGGAAATTTAAGAATTTTAACCACAGATGGCTCAGATGGACACAGATGAAGAGGATATAGAATTAGTCCAAATCTGGGTTCTCTTCATTCGCGTCGATTTGCATTCATTCGCGGTAAAAACTCAGGATCGGGTGAGCACGATTAGATAGTTATTGAACGGGGTTTTTCCCCACAGTGGGCGGATACTGACCGATCCGAAAGCCCGGAGGATACGCTGGAAGTCACTGCTGGTCGGGTAGTGGGTGGGTGCGGCTTTCATCCAGAAGGTCAGCTTCGCAAGGAGGTCGCCGAGCACGGTGATTTTAAACCGCCACGAGGCATCCCGCAGACCGGAGCGGATGACGAGCTTACCGCCCGGGGCGACGCGGGAAGCGGCGAAGACGAGTAATTTTTCCTGCTCGGTGGGGGTGAAGAATTGAAGGATATCGAGGATGCTGACGTCGCCATGGTGCGGCGGAAGCCCAGCGCGAACGTCGCAATGGGCGAAGGTGACGTCCGGGGTGGTGGACTGGGCGATGACTTGGGTGGCCGTCTCGATTTTCCGCGAATCGTAGTCGAGGCCGTGGATCGGGATGGTGAAGCCCTCAGCCCTCAGAAAAAGGGCGAGCAATCCGAGGCCGCAACCGAGGTCCAACAAGGGCAGGTCCGAGCCACGCAGATTTTCCGCGAGAGCGGTATAAAGTGGGTCGGTCCGCAGCTTGGTGGCGACGTAATAACGGTTCCAATGCCCAGTAAATAACGAGGCGATTTTACGAACGTCCGGACCCGTCACGAGCAAGGGGGACTGAGATGGTCGAGCGGATTTCCACCACGCGCGACAAGTAATGGCAAGCGGCCTAGAAACCCGAAAATCAAGCGGATGTGCATCCAACTGAGCAGTAAATTATCCCTCAGGTAGCGAAATTGCGAGATGCCGCCTTCCTCCTTACTCGGGTAGCGGACGGGAGTGGGCAGATTGATGATCGGCACACCGCGCCACGCAAGCCGGACGGCCACCTCGGGGTCGAAGTCAAAGCGCCGGGCAAACGTTGTGGACTCAAGCACTGCCAGTAAATCGCGTGCGGGGTAGAGTCTCATGCCGAAGAGCGAGTCATCCACGCCCCAGCCGAGTGTCTCGAGATTGGCCCAAAAATTCGAAATCTTACGGCCATAGACTCGCAGTGCCGGAGCAGAATCATCGAAAACCGGTCGGCCAAATACGGCCGCTTGGGGATGGCTAGCAGACCAATGAAAAAACTCCCGCACCTTTCCTGCTGGGTGTTGGCCGTCTGCATCCATCGTGAGGACGTGGGTGAAATCAGCGAGAATTGCTTGCCGCAGTGCGTGAAGAATGGCTGCGCCTTTTCCCGAATTTACCTTGAGATGGATCACTCGAAGCAGCTCAGGATGGGAGGTAGCGAGGTCTTTGATGAAATCTGGAGAGCCGTCGTCCGAGCCGTCAAAAATCACCCATACCGGCGTTTTTAGAGCTACGGCAGCAGTGACCGTTTCCAACAGAATCGGTCCGGTGTTGTAGCTGGGGATCAGGATGAGTGGACGGGCGTCGGCCATGAGCCTCTGGCTGTAATAGGCGCAAGCCACAGCGGCAAGCACCAGATGAATTCATACACCCTGCGCACAGAGCGTGGCCGCATGGAATAGATCTTCCCGATAGATCCGCGAAAGTGAGCCAGCGGTGACGTCTGGAAGGATGCCGATGCCACGAAGGCCCGCAAGAACCCACGACGCTTTCTCGACCGTGGGGCGGTTCACCGAATCGCCGTGGAATACATGAAAGGCACTCGCGCTTGCCGTGCCCACGCCGGTATTGAACTGGCTATCGAGACTGTTACGCAGCACGTCCTTCGACGCTCCGGTGTATTCCTTCATGGCAAGGATTGAAATCATCTCGTGGCGAAATCGTGGGGCTTGGCACATTTTACAAGCATCCAGTAAGGCAGCAACGAGGGCCGTTGATTCGTCCTTTCGCTCACGCAGAAACTTGCCGGAAACCAGCAATACCTTTTCCGGATGACCGTGGGAAAGATCGGACGAAGTGGCTGGACACCAACCAGTTCCCGCCAAGATGGATTCGGAATTATACGGCTCGCCCACACAATAACCGTCGATGTGGCCCGCCTTGAGGTGACGCGGCATCAGCGATGGTGGCAGGAAAATAATCTCTACATCCGCAGGGACTGATAGGCCATATCTTCTCAACCATTGATAGAGGAGAATGTGATGTGACGAAAAGCGGTGGGTGGCGGCAAGAGTAAAGGGTCGATCCTTTTTCCAAGAACTCGTTAGATAAGATTGCAGGCCCTCGCCTTTACCAATTTCCGCAGGTTTCAGCTCGCTGGAAAGGGTGATGGCGTTTCCGTGAAGATTTAAAATCAACGGCACAGCCACTTCGCAGCGCAACTCGCTGAAGCCCATGCCCAGAGCGAAGGCGATCCCAGCGATCGACTGAGCCGCGTCCAAGTCTCCATAAAACATCTTATCTCTAACACTCGCCCAACCTAGTTCGCGCGACAGTACAACGTTGAGCCCGTAACGCTCGAAAATCCCCATTTCCCGAGCGACGGCGAGCGGAGCACAATCACTCAATGGCACGAAACCCAGTCTGATAGGAAAATTACCGCCCGCTTGGCGTTCTTGATTGCTCATCGGAGATTTGCAAAGCGCGTGGAGTGCCAATATCCATAAATTGGCACAAGCAATGCTCATTATAACCGGATTTTCGATGAAAATTGTTCATTATGGATTGGGTTCCGGATTTAAGACAACTGAGAGCGTTCGTGGCGGTGGTGGAAGAAGGTAGCTTCACCTTGGCCGCTCGCAGGATCTTCGTCACGCAGTCGGCAGTGAGTCATTCGCTCAGAACGCTGGAGGAGCAGCTCTCTTGTAGGCTGCTGGACCGTAGTGGGAAACGCATCGCAGTCACCGCAGAAGGGGAATTACTCCTGCGGCGCTGTAAGCGAGTGATTTTCGAGCTGGAGCAAACAGGCCGCGACTTGGACGGCCTACGCCGTTGGGGCCAGACCCGCATCCGCATCGGTGCGCCTCACAGTTTGTGCCATTTTCTCATCCCATCGGTGCTCCGTGAATTTCGCGATTGTTTCCCGCGCTGTGAGCCTGTCATCGAAGCGGGAGATACCACGCTTTTGCTAGATCGCCTATCCGGCGCGGATCTTGATTTGGTCGTGGGGCTGAAGCCTAGGGGCAGGGGAGACGAGGGCTATCGGCCGATGTTCAAGGACCGGCTAGCATTTGTGGTTTCTCCATTCCATCCTTGGGCGGTGGATCAGGCGTCAGTGCTAGGTTCTATCAGTGATCATCAATTCATCATTTACGCTAAGGCCACTGATACTCACCGGCTGATCGAAGAATGGTTAGAGCAAAAAGGAGGTCGCGGGAAAACGCCCCTAGTTCTCGGAGATATGCAAGCGATCAAGGAAATGGCTAAGCTTGGCATCGGTGTCGGTATCGTCGCGCCGTGGGTGGCAGCGCGTGAAATCGCGGATGGTAGTTTAAAGGTCGTTAACATCGACGAGCCAGGAATCGAGCGCGAATGGGGAGTCTTCCACCCGCCGAAACGCGAACCGAGCTTGGTCGAGGAAGCATTCATCGGCCTATGTGAAATGGCCTTCGCTGCGATGCCGGCGGCATTCACAGAGTGATATGAAAGCGGGGTGGGGGACCTGTGTTGGTAAACTCGTTTAAATAGCTCACGGATGACCCGCTTGGATGAAATTTACAAGATCCGCCCGGCACTTAATCAAGTCTGGCGGATTGAGATAGAACATGTGGCCGCCATCGAAAAATGTCGTGGTGATTTGATGACGGACATTTTCTGGTAGATTCATCATGTGACTAACAGAGTAAGCGACTCCAGCGGGTGGTGTCGCGAGATCTGTCCGACCGCCCATCACCAGCACGCGCAGATGAGGATTATCTCGCATGGCCGCGGCAAGCCGGCTGCTGAGATTGACCACTTCATTCGCGCTGTTCCAGCGCCATGGTTGGACTTTACCGGTGAGGATCTCATACGGCTGGTCTTCCTTGTAACCGAGGTCGCGCCCGAGGTAGTCGAGCATCGCCGTGGAAAACGCACCGTAAGCCAGCGAATATGAGGGGTCGTATTCCGGCATTTCCGCTGCTTTGTTCGTCGAGTCCCAAGCGACCCGACCATCGAAGCGACCTACGACTTTTCCCTCTTTCCGTAGCAACTCACTACGGAAAAATGTCGAGTCAAGCCGCAGATCACGCGCCAGCCATGTGGCGGCATCAATCCCCGTTAGTCTAGCGAGTTTAGCGGCGACCGCGACTTTCACTTGAGGATCGAGATCATGTCCCTTCAGCAGTGCTGATGCATAATCACCAAAGGCGAACTCGGTGCTTTCCTTCACGAGCGCATCGCGATCGCCCTCGATTTTCTTGTGGAAATGCGCCACACCCGTCAGCGATGGTAAATAAACGAGATAAGCGAGATCGTTTCCCTCGGACGGCTGGAGAGTCGCGAAATCGAGCAAGGTGGAAAGCATCACCACACCATTGAGACTCATTCCATATCGCGATTGTAAGTGATTGGAAAGCCCGGCCGCACGGATGCCGCCATAGGATTCTCCGAGTAGAAATTTGGGTGAAGACCATCGCTCGTGTTCACTGACCCAGCGCCGGATGAAATCTCCGACGGACTCGATGTCTTCGTCTAACCCGTGAAATTCGTTAGCTTTCACGTCCTTTTCCGCACGACTGTAGCCCGTGGAAACCGGATCGATAAACACGAGATCACACACGTCCAGAATACTCAGTGGATTATCCATCAACCGGACGGGTGGTGGCGGCGGTTGGGTGCCATCGCCCGGTAATTTGACGATTTTGGGGCCCAACACTCCAATGTGGAGCCACACAGCAGACGAACCTGGGCCACCGTTAAACGCAAACATCACCGGACGAGTCGCAGCATCCTTGGTGTCGGTCCGTTCGTAGCTGACGTGGAAAATCGAAGCCCGTGCTTTTCCGCCGTCTTCTTTGAGTTGAAGTTTCCCGGTCGTCACCTTGTATGGAACCTTCTTGCCATCGATGGTGATGCTGGATTCTCGCACTACTGAGGCAGCCACTTTCGGCGGGGTTTCATCTTTTCCCGAGGCATCCGCAGGCTTTTCAGGTTCAGGCGCGGCAGAAGCAATAAGGCTCAGACAAAAGAAAGCAGGTAAGATCAAACGTCGCATGGGCGGAATCGTAGGAACCGAATTGAGGATTGTCGATGGCTCTTGATGGCTGCATACGGGCCGTGCTGCTCACGACCGAGCTTTTACAGCAGCCATTTTAAACTTGTTACAATAAATGTAATGCGGAATCAAATAGCCGTGATGGAGGTTTCCGATATTTCCCTATGAAATGCGACTGGCCTGTTTTCTCGTCTGGTGACGATCTCTGGTGCATGATCCCCTACAGATCCCAAATCGACTCCCTGCGAACCCGCTTGATGAATCGTCGCCAATGTCCAATCTTCAGCGACTCTCATCCATATTTTCATGACATCTACCATCCAAACCCTCGCGATCCTCCTTGCTGGGAGCTTCCTCACCATCGCTGCCGAACAGACCAAGCCGCTCAAGGTGCTCTTGCTCACCGGCGGTTGTTGCCACGACTACGCCACCCAGAAGAATATTTTGAAAAAAGGCATCGAAGCTCGTGCAAATGTCATCGTGGACCAGATCCATGTGGATGACACCACGAACCAGCCCGCTCTCCCCATTTATGGAAACCCGGATTACGCAGTCGGTTATGACGTGGTCATTCATGATGAATGCGCCGCCAGCATTTCTGATGAGACCGTGGTCAAGGCCATCCTCGCACCCCACCAAAAAGGACTGCCGGGAGTGAATCTTCACTGCGCAATGCATTCATACCGCATCGGTGATTTTAGAAAACCAGCCGTCCAGACTGGCACCCCAACGACGATGTGGTTCGAGTATCTTGGCTTACAATCGACGGGCCACGGCAGTCAAACACCCATCGAAATCAAGCACTCAGACCCTAAGCACCCGATCACGATGGGCCTCGCTGACTGGACCACCGGCGACGAAGAGCTTTACAATAATATCCATATTTACGGATCCGCCCGAGTGCTCGCGAGAGGCACTCAAGGGACCGACACAAATGTCGTCGCTTGGACTAACGATTACCAAGGCACCAAGGTGTTTAGCACCACCATCGGCCATAACAACTCCACCGTAGAAGATCCGCGCTACCTTGAGCTGGTGACTCGCGGCCTACTCTGGGTCACTGGAAAAATCGATGAACAAGGCAAAATCGCCACGGGCTACGGGCCGAAACTCTAGCCGCATCCCCCACCCCGGCGACTTTTCTGGAGCTGCCGATTCAGGGGCGCTCGGGAGTAAGACAAAACGCCCGGATGACGGAGCGATAGATCTCACTTCTCGGGATCTTGATCCTCGTTTGGAGCGCCTCCCAGGTGGTCGAGCGAAGTGATTCCAGCGTTTTGCGAGCGATCATCGCAGGCAGTACGGTGGCAGCTCTCATGCGGCGTGAACCGAGAGTTTTTGCGTAAATTTCCCCTTGGTGGATCCACTCGCCTGCTTGGACGAGCCACCTCGTGTGGCAGTCAAGCAGCAGCCCGGCGTCCTTCGGGTCGGCGACTGG
>JAYUHS010000232.1:0-20051 GCA_043766715.1 Luteolibacter sp. | reverse complement strand
CAAAAAACTCGCAATCGGCATTTCCCCAAAACACGCTCAAGGCCCCGCCAAATCGAGGCTCTGGGAGCAACATGCTCAGGCCGTGGGACGGTAGTGTCCTTTATTCATGGACTTCTTAACCTCGAGTGACGATTCTCTTAGTCAATTAATGTGTTCTCATTTGTTGATGGTACAGCGGCCGAAAGGGTGGATTCATGCGCTTGAAAGCTATATTGCGAGTGTGGGGAAGAACTCATTCTCCCTACACGACGTTTTAAACGGGGCAGGCGATGAGAGGAGGGTGGGATTTATTTCAAGTCGTGAAAGTGATTCTTTGAAAACTATTATGGCAACAGCTTTGGCAAAGCATCTAAGCGGCCAAGATAGACCTGGCATTATGTTGGTTAACAAAACGGCTAAGGAACGGATCAAAGACGATTAAATTCAATGGGGTCAGGCCTCGCGGATTAACATTTGATTCAAGATGATCACCGAAGACCAATTCGAACAGCTAGCGATCCAGTGGTTCCAAGACACGAGCGGGGAGAACATTGAACATCGAACGCTCAACATCGAACGTCGAAGTGAAGAAATGAGGAGTTTGGCGGAGGCGGTGCGGCGCATGAAGAAATCCATCAACCCCATTGCGAACTGATTATGGCGACCACGATTCAACAAATTGACACTTGGCGGGCGGCGCGTTCGGAGCATCAGCGCTTGGAGTTCAAGGAAGCGAAGACGCAGTTCGACAACCGCAAGTTGTATAAATATTGCGTGGCGCTGGCGAATGAGGGTGGCGGGCATTTGTTGCTGGGCATCGAGGATCTGCCGCCGCGCAGGGTGGTGGAGACTGCTGCTTTCCATGACCCGGTGGAAATGGCGGCGAAGATGTTTCACAGCTTGGGATTCCGGGTGGAAATCGAGGAAGTGCCGCATCCCGACGGGCGGGTGCTGGTGTTTCAGATTCCCGGGCGGCCGCTGGGCACGGTTTACGATTTCGAGGGAGCGTATTTGATGCGGGCCGGGGAGGAGCTGGTGCCAATGAGCGAGGACCGCTTGCGGGCGATCTTCGCCGAGGGGCAGCCGGATTGGCTTTCGCAGGCGGCGATGAGTGATTGTGACGACGACAAGGTGGTGCAACTGCTGGACACGCAGAGTTACTTCGACCTCCTGCATCTGCCCTATCCGGTGAACCGGGCCGGTGTGCTTGAGCGCTTCGAGAGCGAAAAGCTGATCAAGCGCGACGGCGGCGGGTGGACGATCACGAATCTGGGCGAAATCCTTTTCGCGAAGAAGCTGGATCAATTCGACCGGCTGGCCCGCAAGGCGGCGCGGGTGATCGTCTATGAGGGCAACGGCAAGGCCCGGACGAAGCTGGATAAACCGGGAATGAAGGGCTATGCCGTCGGGTTCCAAGGATTGGTGGAGTTCATCAACGGGCTGGTCCCCTCAAACGAGGTGATCGAGATTTACGATGACCGGATGGAAATTTTCAATCCGGGCAAGCCTTTTATTTCGCCCGACCGGTTCATCGACGAATACCAATCGCGCAACGAGCGGCTGGCGGACCTGATGCGGCGGCTGGGAATTTGCGAAGAGAAGGGCAGCGGCGTGGACAAGGTGATTGAAGCCGTGGAGGCCTACCAGCTTCCGGCCCCGGACTTCCGGGCGGGTGAGAGACGCACGTCGGTCTTGTTGTTCGCCCACCGGGATTTTGAAGAAATAGACAAGCCCGACCGGATCCGGGCGACTTACCAGCACTGCTGCCTGCGCTACGTGATGAACGAGAGGATGACGAACCAGAGCCTGCGGGTGCGGTTCAGGCTTTCTGAGAAGAAAGCGGAGTCGGTTTCCCGGGCGATCCGGGACATCATTGAGGCAGGAATGATCACAAGTTCTCCGATCCCGAACAGAAATCGCTCTGTTACCGCCATTACCTGCCGTTTTGGGCCTGATTCTCATTTAGGCGCAAATCGCCGGATCGACAATTCCCATGATCGCCGAAGACCCACTCGAACAGCTCGCCGTCGAGTGGTTCTAGGACACGAGCGGGGAGAACATTGAACATCAAACGCCCAACATCGAGCTTCGAAGGAAAGAAAAGAGGAGTTTGACGGAGGCGGATGATTGGGCTGGGTAGAAACGATAAGAACTGCGACTGGAAGTCACAGCCACCTCACCGAGGCTCACCTGCGGGGAAAATTTCGGTGATGGACGACTCGATTTTTTCATCCATCCAGCGCTCCAGCGCGGCCTTCATCGGGGTGAGGACGGCGGGCTGGGTGGAAGCGACGTCGGACTCGGCTTGGGGATCGCGCTCCATTTGAAATAGCGCGAAATGGCGAGTGCCTTGTGCGGTCGGGGTGCAGACGAGCTTCCAATAGCGAGTCTTCAGACAGCGCTGCTTCGCTTGGATCACGCTGTCGATATATTGATCTTTAACGACGAACTGATAGTTATAGTTCGGGTCGATCCATGTCAGCTCGTCCATGGTCGGCAGCTTCGGGCGCTGGACTCCCGGCACCTTGAACTGGATGAAGGGAAACCCAGTTTCGCCGTAAAATGGCCGGAACACCGGTAGCTCAGTCTTGCGGATCCATGGTGCGAAACTCTGGCCTTGCCACGTCGTGGATTTTTCCTGACCGATCAGCTCGGCAAGCGACGGGATCACATCGATGAGCCTAACCGTCTCCGGGATGACCTGTGGTTCCGCCCCGGGAACATAGACGATCATCGGCACATGGTTCGCTTGCAGGCCACCGTTGAAGGTGAGGCCATGGCCGAGAGTGACGCCCGGTTCGTATTGGTCATCGCCGTGGTCTGCGGTGATGACGACGATGGTATTTTCTGCAAGCCCATTCGCCTTAAGTGAGGCCACGATCCGCTGCACGCAGTCGTCAAACTTGCGGGTGCAGCCGTCGTAGAGTGCACGGATTTGTTTCATTTCCGCCGGCGGGAGTGCCTTCCATTTCGACTCCAAGTCGGTGCCGCTGATGAAGGACTCGATGTCGAACTCGACCTTACTGCGGTTTTTCCCGACGTAAGCGGGATCGGCGAACATCGTGTTATAAGGTTCTGCGGAGCTGTAAGGCAGGTGATTACATGAATAGAAGATATGCCAAAAAAAAGGGTTACCACTCACCGCTGCATCGGACAAGCGGCGCTCGACTCGGCGGGTGACGACGTCCGGGGTGACGAATTGCGCGAAGGAAAGCAGTTGCGGGAAAATCCGGTAGCCGAGGGTATTATCGAAATACAATGGCACCACGAAATGCGCCATGACCACCGCTTGGCTCATGTAGATCTTGAAGTTATCGAATGTGGAAACCGACAGATGCTCCATTCCTAACGGCACGACTTCATAATAGCCCGCGCACCAGTCGCCGATGGCGGCGGTGTCATAGCCGCGCTTACGGAGCATGGAGGGCAGGGTTTCGATGCGCTTGTTAGTCGCCGCGACGGTCTCACGGTTCGGATACATTTGGCGGATGCCGTGGCTCTGCGGATACTGCGAGGACATCAACTGCACGCCGGATTCCATGGTCGAGGCGATGGAGGTATAGCAGTTTTCAAACCGGGTGGAGCGGGCCGCAAAGGCATCGATAAACGGGGAGACCCCACCCTTGGCCGCGCCGTCTGAGCGTGCGGGCTTGTAACCGGCACAGCCGAGTCGGTCGCCCCGCAGCGAATCGGAGCCGATGATGAGGACATTCATCGGCTTGTTGTGAGTCGCCGCCGTTTTTACCGGTGAGCGGCCTTGCTGATTTTTTAAAATACCACTACCGATCACTGCAGCGATGGCGAGGAACGTCACCGTCATGCAGATCCTTCCCCGGCGTCCCCGGTGATAGAACTGCCAGCCAAGCGCGAAGGCGATAACGGCGAGTGGCAGCAGCGTGAAAATTACTGATAAAGTCGCAGGTCTCATGCCTTGTGGGATGACGTTCAGCACTTGGTAGTACCACTGGCCAAACTCGCTTTTATCGAGGAAATACGGCCGTGTTTCTACCAACCGGAGTGTAAAATAACCATGCAGCATGGCCGTTAGTAACAATGCCCGTAGCACGATGGAGCGCCGTGATTTCGACTTGGAGCGGTCCGTCCACATCGCCACAAAGGGCTGGAGGATGAGGGCGGCGATGATGGCTAACATCCCGTAGGCGATGACCATTTGCAGGTTCTGCATCACGAGGAAGCCCATGTATTGGTCAGTCGCAAGCTTGCTAAACTTGTTCTCCATTTCCCCGGAAGAATGCGCGAGCCGCCACAGCGCGAGGCTGTAGAGAAGTATTAGAAAAATCGAAGTGCCCGCGAGGACTTGTCGAAATCCCACGATAAAATTGGATGGCTTACAGACAGTGGACGTCACGATTTGGGACGCTTGTCAGAAGTCTTCTCGGTGGCAAGTGCAAGTATCAGGCGTCAGGCGGATCAAGGTAAAGCCAGCGGGGACTCAGAAGTTTCTCGATCACCACACCGCGGCGGGACTGGGTGCCCTCGGGGATCGTGAGGCGGAGAATCATCGCAGTCACTTGCCCACGGTTTTTTCGGATCAGGGTAAGGATTTCCTTGGACAGTTCTGAATCCGCTTTGACATAGCCGAAAAGTGCTTCCTCGCCTTCGCGGTCGGTAAGTCGGAAGGAGTTCCAGCCGGCGGACTCTGAGAACTCATGACTGAAAAAATTATCCCGCATGGCGTAAACTCTGAAGTCGAAGGACTTGCCCACAGGACGGCGGTTGGCGAAGTCGTCCCAGTTCATCGGTTGGTGGCAGACCAAGGTTTCCCAATCGATCCGCGGTTCGCCATTTGCGAGGATTTCGATGAGGAGGCTGCGCTCCTCTTTGCCAGCAAGTTCGACGGTTTCCATCCAGAAATTCGCTCGATGATCGAGCGTCATCGGCTGCAATGAGAGCGACCGGACTAAGGGAGTGCGCAGGATCGGCTTGCCTTGGTAGAGACTCTGCATCAAGGGTTTCACCCGTTCGGAATGGCGGCATAGCTCGGCAAGTTGGTCGATGTCTGTGGCGTCGAAAAATTTCCGGGTGGCCTCGTGGATTCGCCCGATCAGCAGTGTGGCTTCCCGATCCTCCGTGGCCTCAGAGCCGATTTTCGAGACAGCGACCCCACGAGTTTCGGTTGCTTGATTTTCGCCTTTTTTCACCCAAGAAAGTGACCATGCCGCCGCTGCACCCAGCACCAGAAACATCAGCACGAACCATCCCCACGGGATGTGCCTTTGTTCCGCCGCCTTCTTGCCCCAGCTCTGCTCCGTGAAATTAGGATTCACGGTTTCCATTTCGATCAACGCATCAATTCCCGGCTGATGGGTGCGGGACTCGTGCGGCTCCCTCGCCGACAGTTCCAGCCGTTTGCTCACTGCGACCTGTTCCGGCGGCACCCCGAGGCGCACCAGCTTAGGGCGTTGCAGAGTCTCCTCACTTTCCAAGCGGACGATGGGAACCTTCCGCTCGAGTTCTTCATCGACCGGTTTCAGTTCAAATCGTTTTTCCTCACGCGCCATGTCCTTCGTGAGAAAAGCTACAAAACTCCATGGACGCAACGCCGCACTCGCTCTAAATCTGCGGCGCAACCCCATCATGCCCGCCGCTCCGCGCATCCTCATCGTCACCGCTGCCTTCGGGGAAGGGCATAACAGCGCGGCTCGGAATCTCGCGCTCGCCCTCACGGCCGCCGGAGCAGTGGCCCAAGTCAGCGACCCCTGCGTGCTCGGCGTGCCACGCATCACCGCCGTGGTGAATCGCGGCTACCGCTACGTCACTACGAATTTTCCGAACCTCTGGGCCCGCATTTACCGCTCCACCGACCGCTGCGATTTCAGCCGCCAGCAGTCGCTGGTCATGCGCTGGGTCGAGGCCGCACTGGCTCGCTTAGTCGCAGATTTCCAACCGGATGCGGTCGTCAGCACCTACCCACTTTACCCGTATTTCATGACGCGAATCTCGGCGGCCACGGGCAAAAAAACGCCGGTTTTCATCGTCGTCACCGACTCAATCGAGATCAACGCCGCGTGGCTCAGAGCCGAGTGCGATCGCTGGCTCGTCACCGATTCTACCACCCGCGACACGATGATCCGTGGCGGACTTCCTGCGGAAAAAATCATCGATACCGGCTTCCCCGTGCATCCCGCTTTTTCAGAACTCGCACCTGTTACCGCCGCAGATCCGTGCGATCCCTTCCGCATCCTCTACTTTCCCACCGCCCAGTTGTCCTTCCTCCGCCGCCATGCCCGTGCGCTGCTGGATGCCTCGCCGCAGGTCCGCCTTACCATCATCCTCGGCAGAAATGTCCGCCCGCTTTACTCCCGTGCCCGGGAAATTAAAAATGCTTATCCCGGCCGCGTCCGGCTCATCGGCTGGACTCGCCGCGTCCCGCAGCTCCTCAACAGCCACCATCTCGTCATCGGTAAGGCCGGGGGAGCCACCGTCCACGAAGCCATCGCCGCGCGCTGCCCGATGCTGATCCATCACCTCGTCCCCGGCCAGGAAGAGGGAAATCTTCGTTTGCTCGAACTCATCGGCGGTGGCCATCTCGCCGAGACGCCGCAAGCCCTCGCGAGCCGCCTCACGGACCTCCTCGCCGACCACGCCGTGCGTTGGCGCACGATGAAAAACGCCCTCGCCAAGCATGGTCGCAACGCCGGAGCGATCACCGCCGCCCGTTTTATCCTCGAACAAATCGCAGCACCGCAGGATGCCGTCCGATCAACCACCACCGACGCCGCTCCGTGACTTTCCTTTTCGACATCGGCCGCGTCCTTCTCGACTTCGATTTCCGGCCCTCCATGTCCCGTCTATTTCCGCCAGATGTGATCGATCCCGAGGGCCGTTTGGAACTGCTACTTGAGCGCAAGGACGACTTCGAAGCCGGAAAAATCTCTGTGGACGACTACATCCCGTGGGCGCTCGACACCCTCGGCAGCCACGCGACGGCCCATGAATTTCGCCACGCGTGGCAGCAGATTTTCACGCCTAACGAACCGATGTGGCGTCACGTCCGCCAGCTCGCCGCAGACGGTCACCGCCTCATCTTATTTTCCAACATCAACGGCATCCACTGGCCATGGATCACCCAAGCATTCCCCGAGTTCTCGCTTTTTCCCGAGGCAGTCCTCTCCTTCACCACGGGTTACATCAAGCCCCAGCCCGGCATCTATCACCACGCCATCGCCACCCACGGACTCATACCCGCAGAAACCCTCTACATCGACGACATGGCGGCAAACTGCGCCACCGGTCGCGCTCTCGGCTTCCGCACTTGGCAATACGACCTCCACGACCACCCCGCTTTCGAATCCTGGCTCGCTCAAAATCTCAAATCTGAAATTTCAAATCTCTTCACCTCATGTCCACCCTAACCATCGCCGGTCGCACCTTCGATTCCCGCCTCTTGCTCGGCACCGGCAAGTTCCCGTCGAATGAATCCATGCGCGACGCCCTCGTCGCCAGCGGCACCCAGATCGTCACCGTCGCCCTCCGCCGCGCCGATCTCACCGGGAAAAAAGATCCCTACGCCAATATCCTCGAATTCATCGATCCCGAAAAATACCTGCTACTCCCGAACACCAGCGGGGCCATGAATGCCGAGGAGGCCGTCCGTCTCGCCCGCCTCGCCGCTGCCGCCGGACTGCCCAAGTGGGTGAAGTTAGAAATTCACCCGGATCCCACTTACCTGCTTCCTGATCCCATCGAGACCCTAAAAGCAGCAGAAATCCTCGTAAAAGAAGGCTTCACCGTCCTGCCCTACATCAATGCCGACCCGGTCCTCGCCAAGCGTCTGCAAGAAGTCGGCACCGCCACGGTCATGCCGTTAGGCGCACCGATCGGCTCGAACCGTGGCATCGTCACCCGCGACCAGATCCGCATCATCATCGAGCAAGCCATCGTCCCCGTCATCATCGATGCTGGCATCGGCGTCCCCAGTCACGCCGCCGAGGCCATGGAACTCGGCGCGGATGCCGTTTTGATCAATACCGCCATCGCCATCGCCAGCGATCCGGCGCGGATGGCCATCGCCTTCAAGCAAGCCGTCGAGGCCGGACGCGAAGCCTACGAACTCGGTCTGCCAGAAATCTCAGACCAAGCGAATGCGACTAGTCCGCTAACGGGCTTTCTTGGTTAGAGCGAGGGGGAGGGTGGACTCTTCATTTCCCCTCATAGGTCTTATAGGTCCTATAAGACCTATTCTTACCTCCAAGAGCACTATTTCAAATTCCCCAGAAACCCATCCGCCGCTTGTCGGTGCACCTCCTTCTTCGCCTCATTCATTTTTTCCCAAGTCCGCGCCATCATCGAGAGCCGTGGATTTTTCAGGAAAAACGGCTGATGATCCGCGATGAAGGTCCAGAAGAGCCCATCCCACACCTCGCACCATGGGCCCTTTTTCTCGTCGGACATCTTGAGCACATAGTTTGAGCCTGAGAAATAAGGCTTGGTCGTGAAAGTCCCGCCGTCTGCAAATTGCGACATGCCATAGACGTTAGGCACCATTACCCAGTCGTAGGAATCTACAAACAGTTCCATAAACCAGCGGTAAACATCGTCTGGCCGGATCCGGCACAGCAGCATGAAATTTCCTAACACCATCAACCGTTCAATGTGGTGGCACCAACCGTCGTCGAGCAGCTGCCGGATTACCCGATCCACCGGTGGGATGCCGGTCGTCCCATCGTAGAACGAATGGGGCAGCGGACGCTCGAAGTTCCAGAAATTCCCACTGCGGATCTCCGTGCCGCGGTGCTGATAGAGCCCGTGCATGAACTCACGCCAGCCGATGACTTGGCGGATGAAGCCTTCCAGCGAGTTCAGCGGGATGTCCGCCGCTGCTGCTTTCGCCACGACGCGGTCGATGACGTCCTGCGGATCGAGCAAGCCGATGTTGAGCGCCGGAGTGATCGCGCCATGATAGATTGTCGCATGGCCAGTGGAAATCGCGTCCTCATACAGGCCGAAGTTTTCGAACCGCTCGTCGATGAAAACATCCAGCCATGTCTCGGCATCCGCGCGGGTAACTGGCCAGCGGAAATGCTCAGCCTTTCCTAACTGACCGGGGAATTTTTTGGAAATGTAGCCGACTGCTTCTTTCGTGAACGCATTCCCACGCGCCCGTGGCTCGGGCGGAGGGACGTGGTTTTTCGGCAGTTTCGCGCGGTTATCCGTATCAAACGACCATTTACCGCCGGTCGGTGCGCCATCCTTGTCCACGAGCAGGTGCATCCGCTTGCGCTGGGTTTCGTAGAATTTCGCCATGAACGGCTTTTTCTTCGAGGCGAGATGCGTCGTTAAAAATTCCGGTGGGCTGAGAAAGTTAGGCGAGGGATGGACGACGACTTGCGCCCCAGATTGCTTGGCGTAACGGCGCACGCGCTTAAGCAGAATCCCATCCGCAGGGTCGGCGAGATGGATTTCCTTGGGAGCTGCGGGACCTGCTTCATGTAATAAATCCGCGCTGTCTTGGGACGAACCCGTCGGAACCTCGATGTAACGGACACGGTGCCCGGCGGCAGTGAGTTCCTCCGCGTAGGCCTTCATCGACGCCCGATGTAGCAGCAGTTTCTGGACGTGCATGGCAGCGGGCCAGTGCGGGTCGTTTCCGAAAAACAACGGATCCTCGATCAGGAAAACCTCTCGGCCCTTCGCGAGTGCCGGGTGATTTTTAAAAAGCTGGTGAGGATAAATCAGGGCGATGCTCATAAAGTTAGAAAGTCCGCACCGAAGAAAGTCCGCCATCCGGCCGCAGAATCTGACCGGTCATGAACTTGGACTCAGGACCGAGCAGGAAGACCGCGAGCTGAGCGATGTCCTCGGCATCGCCGACGAGTTGGAGCGGGTGGCGTTTCGCGGAAGCCTCTTTTTTCGCCTCGGAATTCAGCAGGGTCCCGGCCAGCGGGGTGTCGGTGAGCGATGGCGCGATGCCATTCACCCGGATCTTGGGTGAGAGTTCGGACGCCAGTGAAAGCACCAGTCCCTCCACCGCGCCCTTGGCCGCCGCGATCGAAGCGTGGAATGGCAGACCTTGCGCCACCGCTACCGTGGAAAATAACACCACCGAGGCAGACTCTGCGGCCTTGAGAGCTGGCAGCGCCGCTTGCAGTGCCGCCACCGCACCGAGGCAGTTGACCTGATAGTCATTGAGGAAATCCGCAGCCGTCAGGCGGTGGAACGGCTTCAGCGTGATGCTTCCGGGGAAATAAATGAACCCGTCCAAAACCGACGGCAGAACCAGCGATCCCGGCTGGAGCGCATCGAATGCCTGCACCGCCACCCCGATTTCCTCCAGCGGCCCAGCGGAACGTGCCGCTGCGATCACTGTGTCGCCCTGCGCTAATAACCGCCGCGCCGTCGCCAGCCCGATCCCTGAATTCCCGCCGATCAATAAAATGGTTCGTGCCATGGCGGACAGTGGTGCGCGTTCCCACCCGGTCAAGCCACCGTCATGTTGTTTTTCACCCGGGATTTCCTCAAAATGAGGTAGCCAGATCGAGGGCGTCCGGTGATGCGGTAAGCCGTCAAAAAGAGCCGCAGTGACCCATCCCATCCCCATGGAAATCAAAGCGCAGCCCAGAATTTCAAGGGCTCCACCCGAAATTCCATCTCCCCCATTTTGATTGATTTTCCCTGTTGCCAAACCCGCGCGACGCGGTTTAGGTTCCGCCCGCCGCAGGTCGGAGGACCGCTGCAAAAAGCCTCATAGTGTAATGGTAACACCCCGGATTTTGATTCCGTTATTCTAGGTTCGAGCCCTAGTGAGGCTACTTTTCCCGATAGCGGGCTAAAGTCCGGGAAAGGGTAAAGCCCCGCATTTCCTTGCCCAGCGCTGTTCGGCGCTGGGTGGATTTTTCAGAAGCGGGGCGAAATGACGTTCCACCTCGCGGGGATCGAGAAAGCGGGCGGGATGAGGCTTAGGGCCATCTCCAGCAGGGAAATCAATCTCGGCCAAGGACCGCCGCTTGGATGCGCTGGACTGCTGTTTCTCCTCCATGCTTGAGGACGGTAGCGAAAAAATCGGGCTCGTCGAGCGAGAGCTGGTGGGCATGGACGAGGGCGAGAACGTCAGCCCAGTCCTTCTCGGTTTCGCCCCGGGCGGGTTGACGGATGGCATGAAGCTTGAGGGCGATCATCGCGACCACTCCGGGGGTGGCGATAGGGGCTGTGTTGCTTTTCGTCTCCTCCAAAATCGCGAAAACCTCATCGTCCACGAGCATCAGATCGACAGGCGGGAGAGGCAGCTCGGGGGAGGATTCATATTGGTGAAACGTCGGAGACTCGGCGAAAATCCGGTAGCGAAGCCGTAAAAGCTCCTGCCGCCATCGCTGTGACGAGGATCTTGGAACCAGCAAGTCCAGATCAAACGTCGCGCGAGGATGGCCCAAGGCTGTCACCGCATGGCCGCCGATCATCAAGGCCGGGAGATTTTCGTCCTCGATCAGCTTGGAAATGGTGGTGAGGAAACTTTGCATGGCCCCTATCTAGGACCATTCGTCCAGCGAGACCAGCGTCTGCTGCCGAAGAGATTTCCAGACTTGAGTCCGCCGGAGGTTTTCTCGCTCGAATAAATTTCCCTGCTCGCCACGTTGCGGCGTGGATTTGTTTTCTCAATCAAGAACCGCCGAGCAGAAGTCGCTTTCCGTCACTCAGTTACTGCGGCGGATGAAGAACCTGCTGGAGGTGCAGATCGGCGAGACATGGGTGGAGGGCGAGGTCTCAAACTTGCGAAAACAAGGCAGTGGCCATTGGTATTTCTCGCTCAAGGATGCGGGCGCACAGATTTCTTGCGCCATGTTCGGTGCCCGCAAGCGCGAGGGCTCGGAGGCGCTCGAAGACGGGGCGATGGTGCGCGTCTTCGCGGAAGCGAGCGTCTATGAGGCGCGGGGCCAGCTACAGATCATCGTCCAGAAGGCCGAGCGCACCGGGGCGGGAGATTTGCAGGCGAAGTTCGAGGCGCTGAAGCGGAAATTAAATGCGGAGGGCTTGTTCGACTCGGATCGCAAGCTGCCGATCCCGCCGTTTCCCCGGACCATCGGGCTGATCACTTCCGGGACCGGTGCGGCGCTGCAAGATATGCTCAACGTGCTGACGCGCCGCGCGCCGTGGGTGCAGCCGGTGCTTTTCCCGGTGCGGGTGCAGGGCAGAGGCGCCGAGCAGGAAATCGCCCAAGCCATCGCGAAAATGGGGCGGCCAGAGGCGTTCGGCTACCCGCGGTGCGAGGTGCTCATCGTCGGCCGGGGCGGTGGCTCGATCGAGGATCTGTGGAATTTCAACGAGGAAGTCGTCGCCCGGGCCATCGCCGCATGTCCGATCCCGATCATCTCTGCCGTCGGCCATGAGATTGACTTCACCATCGCCGACTTCGTGGCGGATCTCCGTGCGCCCACTCCCAGCGCCGCGGCAGAACTGGCGGTGGCGGACGGCGCGGAGTTACTCGCCCGGCTCGCCCAGCTCCGCCGCCGCATGACCCGCGTCACTGGCGAACGGCTGATGCGGTCCCAACTCGCAGTCGAGGCACTCCGGCGGGGCACTCTCCAGCGCGATGGGGAAAAGCTACTCCGCGAGTCCGTCATGCGGCTCGATTCCGCAGGTAGCCAGCTTTCCCAAGCGACTCGCAGCTCGCTCGATGCTGCGGCGACCCGCCTGAACGAAGCCCGCGCCCGGCACAAGGCGTGTCACCCGGCCCGCATCGTCGAGCGGCGGCTCGATGCCGTCGCCCACTTGCGCCAGCGGATCGAGCGGCTGGGCAAGAGCTGCCTCGACCAGCGTGGGGAACGCATCGCAAGACTTCGCGGCCTGCTGCGTGCGCTCGGGCCGGAGTCCGCCTTCCAGCGCGGTTTTTCGATCACCCTCGGCGCGGATGGGAAAATCATCACCTCCGCCTCCGCGCTCAAAGTGGGCGAGCTGCTGAAAACCAAATTTGCCGATGGGGAAATGACCAGTAGGGTCACCCAACCATGATCGAACTCGACTTACTCACCACCCATGCGGACCGCGCCTACGCGATTCTCGCCGGTCTCGTCACCCCACGCCCCATCGCTTGGGTGACCACTCTCAACGAGGACGGCAGTGTCAATGCCGCGCCGTTTTCGTTTTTCAACGTCTTCGGGGCGAATCCACCGCTGGTGATTTTCGCACCCGGCGACCGCGACGATGGCTCGCCCAAGGACACCGCTAGAAACTGCCGCCGCACCGGTGAATTCGTGGTCAATCTCGTCGATGAGCCGCTCGCCCAAGTGATGAACCGCACCTCCGCCACCCTGCCCTACGGCATGAGCGAGACGGACCACGAAGCACTGGAAACCGCCGCATCCTCCGCCGTCGCGCCACCACGGATCGCCGCTGCCCCCGCCGCGCTGGAGTGCAAGGTCCACTCGATCGAGCAGATTGGCGAGAACCGGCTGGTGCTCGGCATCGTCCACCGCGTGCAAGTGCGGGAGGAATTTTTCGACACTCATACGCTGCGAGTCCGGGGCGACTTATTTCACCCCATCGGCCGGATGTCCGTGCCGAACTGGTATTGTAAAACGACGGATTTATTCGAGATGGTCCGCCCTCGGTGAAGTTCTCAAGTGCTCCACCGCCTCCCGCAGATCGTCCGCGGTGACGGAGTCGATGACCTTGGCGCTGCCGAGCGCCTCCAACACCACGAAGCGGATCGCACCGGACGAGAATTTCTTATCGCGGGCGAGTTTTTCCATCACTTGATCGGTCGTGATCGTTTCTGGAAGCACGAGTGGCAGGTGAAATTTCTCCAACAGCGAAATCACCCGCGCACTATCTGCCGAAGTTAGACCCGCGTGACGCTCGGATAGAAATAGCGCCGCGCGGATGCCGAGAGAAATGGCCTCGCCGTGCAGCATCTCGCCATACGGGACGGATGCCTCGATGCCGTGGCCGATCGTGTGGCCGAAATTTAACAGCGCCCGGACGTCCTTGGTCTCGTGCTCGTCGGCCTCCACGACGCGGGCCTTGATGGCGATGTTGCGGGCGATGAGTTCCGCAGGCACCTCGCGGCCGGTGGGATCCAGCGCGGCGAGATCGGCTAACATCGCCGCATCACGGATCGCCGCGTGTTTGATGGCCTCGGCGAATCCCTCGTGGAACTCGCGGTCCGGCAAGGTGC
The DNA here is from genome assembly GCA_043766715.1 of Luteolibacter sp. Lineage (GTDB taxonomy): Bacteria > Verrucomicrobiota > Verrucomicrobiia > Verrucomicrobiales > Akkermansiaceae > Luteolibacter. The sequence goes on along the minus strand of JAYUHS010000232.1, from coordinate 5,941 downwards.
GCAGCGTCTCGGGATCGATGAGGACCAACCGTGGCTGGTGGAAGGCTCCGAGCAAATTTTTCCCCTCCCCCACGTTCACCCCCGTCTTGCCGCCGACCGAGGAATCCACCTGCGCGACGATGGTCGTAGGAATCTGCACGAACGGGATACCCCGATAGAAAATCGACGCTACAAACCCCGCCAAATCACCCACCACTCCGCCACCGAGGGCCACGATCATCGACTTGCGATCATGCCCAGCGCGGATCATTTCCCGGCACAGGGACTCGGCATGGGTCATGGATTTAGACGCCTCCCCCGCTGGCACCGTGTGGAGTGTCGGACGAAATCCCGCAGCTTCGAGCGACGTGAGGAGGGTCGCCGCATGAAATCCAGCCACCGTTTCGTCGCTGATCACCGCCGCGCGTAATCCGGAAATCCCCGCTTTTTTCAAGGCTTCACCGGCTTGACCCAGCAAGCCCGGCTCCACCAGGACATCATAAGCGCGGTCAGCGAGATCGACATGGACAGAAGGCATCCGAGAACGATGGGAAAAGCCCGCCGCATGTCCATCCCAGAGTCTTGCCCTGTGGGAGAAACGCCCCGAGTGCTGCGCGAAGTCGCGGGGTTTTTCCACTTTACGGAATCTCCTTCGCAAGTAGCACTCAGGTATGAATTTTGCAAAAATCGCTATTTCTGAGCAGATTGAGCGCTTTGATGAAGACGCCTTTCACCGTGAGTGTGAAAAACTTGATCCTGCTGAGGAGCAGGCTTTTTCGGACATGGGAATCTCCACTGACCTTACGGAATGGCCAGCTTACTGAGAGGGGATATTTACTAGGCGGACCTCGATCCTATCGTCGGGCACGAACAAGCAGGCAGAAGGCCGGTCCTGATCCTTAGTCGCCCAGCCTTCAATGACCGGTCAGGCACCGTGATCGTTGTGGCATTGACCAGCGCGGCCCCACGAGCCGGCTTCCCGCTCACTTTGGAACTCACGAAGACGCCATTACCGAAAAAGACTTGGGTGAAAATTTCTCAAATCCGAACCATTTCCACTCAACGGCTGGTCGGGAAACTTGCCTCCTGCGATCCCTCCGAACTCATTCGAGTGGTCGAAGGGCTAAACGAAGTCATTGGCAGGCCATGAGCGAACAGGGTCAGAGAAATCCGTCCCCGTGGCTTTAGGAACGGATGACTTGGCTGACTTTCCCGAAACCACTCATGAAACGGGCGGGATGACGGGCGGGGTGGTGGGACTAGTAGGCGTGGCGGGCACGTCACCGGGGATGGGGATCTCGCCTTCGAGTGCCTCGAAGGTGACGCCGTAGCTGCGCATGATGTCGCGGGCGGTGCCGGGTTCGAGCTTGCGGGTGGAGTGGCGGAGCTCGTCGAGGATTTCTTGGACCAGCTCGGTGGCGCGGGGGCGGGCGGCACGGATTTGCTCGACGAGGGCTTGGAGTTCGCGGTCGGCGGGGATGATTTCCTCGGCCTCGCGAGTGGCGGTGGTGAGGGCTTGCTGGAGTTCGGCAGCGCTGGGATTCTGCATGGCTGGGTATCCGGCGGCGATGGCGGCGGCATCCCCGGCGATGAGCTGGCGGGCGAGGGTGCGGCGGTCCTCGCGGCTGGAAATGAGGGGGACATCGCCATTGTGGTTGATCTGGTGGAAGTCGAGGGCGGCGACGGAGTGTTTCAGCCGGAAGGTGCGGCGGGCGAGGGTGACGATGTAGTCGCGGATATGGGTTTCCAGATCGGTCTCAGCGAGCTGGGACTCGCCGGTTTCCCGGGTGACGTGGCCTTCATGGATGGCGCGGCGGGCGACGAGAGTGGAGTATCCGGGGAGGGTGGCTCCGTTTTCTTGGCGGTCGCTTACGAAGGCGGTGATATCCGCGACAAGGGCGGCGGGGAGGTAGCGGGTGCCGGCAGGAGCGCCATCGCCAGCAGCGGTGGCAAGGGCGGTGGTGAAGAGGTGGACTTGTCCGGCATCGGACTGGGGAGGGCGGACGCGTGGCATGGCGGTGGGGTCGTGTGGGTGGTGGGATGGCGCTTTTTGCGACGGTGGATTCACTAACGAGTCGGGCGGTGGCAGGCAAGGCGGAAAATGTGAGGAAAAGGCCCCAGACGCCGTCCGGAGGCCGCCCGGGCGGCAGGAAGTCTTCCGGACGGCGTCCGGGAGGGGGCTGGAAAAATGGAAGGCTTGCGGACGGAGGCCGGGTGATGGCCGGTGGAAAATCACGATTTCAGACGGTGTCCGGGATGCTTCCGGTGGGAAATCCCGACAGCGGACGGCGCGTTCCACGGTTTCCCGCAGCCCAAACTTTTTCCTCGTCCTCCCGCCCGCCCCTCCCCCACCCTCCCGCCGCTATGCTCAAGGCCGGAATCGTAGGACTACCCAATGTCGGAAAATCGACACTCTTCAATGCTGTCACCCGCACCCGCAAGGCGGAGGCGGCGAATTATCCCTTCTGCACCATCGATCCGAACGTCGGCATCGTGATGGTGCCCGATCCTCGGCTGGCGGTGCTTTCGAAGATTTCTGGCTCACAGAAACTGGTGCCGACCGCCATCGAGTTTGTGGACATCGCCGGACTGGTGAAGGGCGCTTCCGAGGGTGCGGGCCTTGGTAACCAATTCCTTGCGAACATCCGCGAGACCGACGCCATCGTGCAGGTCGTCCGGTGTTTCGAAAACGACGACATCATCCACGAACTCGGCAGCGTGGACCCGATCCGCGACATCGACATCATCAACTCCGAGCTGATCCTCGCCGACATGGCATCGCTCGAAAAACGCCGCCATTCCCGGGAAAAGAAGGCGAAGGGCGGCGACAAGGAAGCGAAGAAAGAGGTCGAACTCATCGACATCATCATGCCGCATCTCGACCAAGGGAACCCGGCGCTCACCATCGATTTCAGCGATGACGACCAGGCCATCGTGAAGGAATTTTTCCTACTTTCCTCGAAGAGAACGATTTACGCCTGCAACGTCGCGGAAGACGAGCTGGCAGGAGCGATTGAAAATCCGGATTCCCATGCCCAAGTCGCCCGTGTCCGGAAATTCGCCGCCGAGCACACTGGCTCGGAGGCGGTGGTGATTTCCGCCCGCATCGAGGAGGAGCTCAGTGACATGCCGGTCGAGGAGGCAAATGAATTTCTCGCCGACATGGGAGTGACGGATTCTGGCGTTTCCGCGCTGATTCGTGGCGTCTATCACCTGCTGGGTTTACGCACGTATTTGACAACTGGCGTCCAAGAAACTCGCGCCTGGACCATCATCGCTGGTGACAAGGCCCCCGCCGCCGCCGGGGTGATTCACACGGATTTCGAGCGCGGATTCATCGCTGCGGAAATCGTCCATTACGAAGATCTCGTCGCCGCGGGTAGCATGTCCGCCGCCAAGGTCGCCGGGAAAGTGCGGATCGAAGGCAAGCAATACGTCATGAAAGACGGCGACGTGGTGGAGTTCCGCTTCAACGTGTGATCCCATTTCGACTGTGAAAGCCTACCTCGACTTGCTGCGCGACGTGCTGGACCACGGCGATGAGCGCTCCGACCGGACAGGCACCGGGACCGTCTCGGTCTTCGGCCGCCAAGCCCGCTACGATCTCCGCAAGGGATTCCCCTGTGTGACGACGAAAAAGCTGCACCTGCGCTCGATCATCCACGAGCTGCTCTGGTTCCTGCGTGGCGAAACGAACACCCGCTATCTCAAGGAAAATGGCGTGACCATCTGGGACGAATGGGCAGATGCCGAGGGCGAGCTAGGCCCCGTTTACGGTAAACAATGGCGCGCATGGCCGACGCCAGATGGCCGGACGGTGGACCAAATCCATCTGCTCATCGACGGACTCGTCGGAAATCCCTACTCGCGGCGGCACGTTGTTTCCGCATGGAACGTCGGGCAAATCCATCAGATGGCGCTGCCGCCTTGCCATTTATTATTTCAATTCTACGTCCACGAAGCCCCCGCAGGCGGCAAGCCGGGACTGTCGTGCCAGCTCTATCAGCGCAGTGCAGATCTGTTTCTCGGAGTCCCTTTCAACATCGCTTCTTACGCCCTGCTGACCCAAATGGTCGCCCACGTCTGCGGCTACGAGGCTAGAGATTTCGTCCACACTTTCGGCGATTTGCACCTCTATTCAAACCACTTAGAACAAGCAAAACTCCAGCTTTCCCGCGAGCCACGTGCCCTGCCGACGCTCTGGCTCAATCCTGCCGTCAAGGACATCGACGCCTTCACCATCGGCGACATTCGCCTCGAAAATTACGATCCGCACCCGTCCATCAAGGCACCGATCGCGGTCTGAAAAAATGAGTATTCACCTAACCGCCATAGTGGCGATGACCCCGGAGCGAGTCATCGGCCGGGCTGGCACCTTGCCATGGCACTTGCCCGAAGATCTCGCGTTTTTCAAGCGAACGACTTCCGGCCACCCCATCGTCATGGGCCGGAAAACCTACGAATCCATCGGCAGGCCCTTGCCGAAACGCCGGAATATCGTGCTGACCCGCGACGCGAGTTGGGCGGCTGAGGGAGTCGAGGTCATCCACCGCCCGGAGGATTTAAAAAAGCTCCCCGGGCTCGACGGGCGCGTTTTTATCATCGGCGGGGCGGAAATTTACGCCGCGTTCTTGGAAGACCTCGACGACTTGCTGGTGAGCCATCTTTCCGAAAACCACGCGGGCGATACTTGGTTGCCGTTATTTGAAAACCAGTTTCCTCTTACCGAAGTCGTCGAGACCCACGCCGCCTTCGAGGTCCGGCGGCACTTCCGGGCCGCTGCCACAGCCGAGTTTCGGCTTGCAAGTGAAATACCACCGCCCTAGAAACTGCCCGCACAGCTTCTGACGAAAGAAAGGAGTGGGTCTCGCACCCACTCTTTTGCGTCTCCAGACATCAGCAGCGACCGCAGCCACCGCCCGCCATGACCAACGATATCGTCGCCCTCATTGAGTATTACGAAAAAGAAAAAGGAATCGACCGTGACAAGGTCGTGGCCGCGCTCGAGTTCGCTTTCATTTCCGCTTATCGCAAAATGGTCCCAGGCGCCGAGGCGATCGAGACACTGCGGGCCGCCGTGGATACTAAGAAGGGCGAAACTAAGATCTACGCCGTCCTGACCGTCGTCGCCACCGACGACTACGCCGACAAATTCAACGAAGTGCCGATGACGACGGCCGTGAAGAAAAATCCCGAAGCGCAACCGGGCGATATCCAAGAATTCAACGTCACGCCCAAGGATTTCGGCCGCATCGCCGTGCAAACCGCCAAGCAGACGATGATGCAGCGCCTCCGCCAAGCGGAGAAGGAAATGATTTACGAGGAGTTCAAGGACCGCGCCGGTGACGTGGTTTCAGGCACCGTCCGCCGCTTCGAGCGCAACGACGTCATGATCGACCTCGGGAAATTCGAAGGCATCATGCCGAACCGCGAACGCGTCCAAGGCGAGGAATACAACATCGGCGACCGCATCCGCGCTTATGTCCTCGCCGTGGAAAATGAGGGTCGTGGCCCGGAAATCATCCTTTCTCGCAGCCACCCGAACTTCGTCCGCCGCTTGTTTGAAGCCGAGGTAAACGAAATTTCCGACCGCACGGTCGAAATCCGCGGCATCGCTCGCGAGGCTGGCTTCCGGACGAAAGTCGCCGTATGGAGCAGCGATCCGAAAGTCGATCCTGTCGGTGCCTGCGTCGGCATGCGCGGTGCTCGGGTGAAAAACATCGTCCGCGAGCTCAACAACGAGAAGGTGGACATCATCCGCTGGAGCGAGGATCCCAAGGAATTCGTCCGCGAGGCGCTCAAGCCCGCAGAACTCCGCTCGATCACCGTCGATGAAGCGACCCACACGGTCCACGTCACGGTAGATGAAATCGACCTCAGCAAAGCAATCGGTCGCAAAGGTCAGAACGCCCGACTCTCTTCACGCCTGATGGGCTGGGACGTCCAAGTCCGCCGCGACGAA
>JAYUHS010000231.1:0-20158 GCA_043766715.1 Luteolibacter sp. | reverse complement strand
CGTCATCGGCGAGTGATTGTAAAATTTACCCACGCATGAGCGACTTCCTCACCCACGAATGCGGGATCGCCGCAGTCCGGCTCCGCAAACCGCTGGCTTACTATTACGACCGCTACGGCACGAACCTGTGGGGGCTGAACAAGCTGTTCCTACTGATGGAAAAACAGCGGAACCGAGGCCAAGACGGCACCGGCATCGGCTGCGTGAAGCTGGATATGCCCATCGGCCAGCCGTATGTGCAGCGGCGGCGCGGGGTGGAAAAGGATGCGCTTTCCGAGATTTTCCGTAAGGAAACTAAGGATTTCTATAAAATGTCGCGCAAGGGTCTGATGGACCACAAGGACCCGGCGAGTGTGAAAAAGAACTTCGATTTCGGCGGGGAAATCCTGATCGGCCATTTGCGCTACGGGACTTCTGGTGAGTTCGACGTCGGTTGCTGTCACCCGTATTTGCGCCGCAGCAACTGGCCGACCCGTACGTTGATGGTGATGGGGAACTTCAACATGACCAATGCGGCCGAGCTGAATGAGGTGCTCATCGACCGCGGCCAGCACCCAGTTTTCGGCACAGACACGCAGACGGTTTTGGAGGAAATCGGCTATCACCTAGACGAGGCCCACACCGATCTTTACCGCCAACTCCGCGACGAGGGCGTGCCCGGCGAGGAAATGCCAGCTCGCATTTCTGCTGCGCTGGACGTGCCACGGCTGGTCGCTGAGTCCGCCGCCGCATGGGACGGTGGTTATGCGATCTGTGGCGTGATCGGCAATGGCGACATGTTCGTGATGCGGGACCCGCACGGCATCCGACCTTGTCACATGTTGATCACGGATGAAGTCATCGCCTTTTCCTCCGAGCGAGTGCCGCTGATGACTGTTTTCGAAGCGGACGCCAGCGAAGTGAAAGCGGTCGATCCCGGCTCGATGATCACCATCAAGTCGGATGGCACGATCTCCGATTCCGCCTTCGCGCCGCCGCAGAAATACACGCCGTGCTCGTTTGAGAAAATTTACTTTTCGCGGGGAAATGATCCGCAAATTTACCGCGAGCGCAAAGCCATGGGAGCCGCGCTGGTGCCGCAGGTGGTCGAGTCCATCGGCGGTGCGTTTGAAAAAACGATCTTCTCGTTCATCCCGAATACCGCGGAAACCGCCTATTATGGACTGATGGACGGACTCCGCTTGTTCCGCCGCCAAGAAGTGCGCTCGTCGATCCTGCAAGCCTCGGCTGAGGGAGTGCTCACGCCCGAGCTAGTGGACGACTTGATCCTCCGCAACTGGCCGAAGGGTGAAAAAGTCGCGCACAAGGACATCAAGATGCGGACCTTTATTTCTCAGGAAAAAGGTCGTGATCAGATGGTATCGCACGTTTACGACATCACTTACGGCATCGTCAAACCGGGCGACTACCTCGTCGCGCTGGACGACTCGATCGTCCGTGGCACCACGCTCAAGCAGTCGATTTTAAAAATTCTCGCCCGCACCAAGCCTTCGAAAATCGTCGTTTGCTCGACCGCGCCGCAGATCCGTTATCCAGACTGTTACGGCATCGATATGTCAGAACTCGGCAAGTTCATCGCCTTCGCTGCGGCGGTCGCGCTTCACCGTCGGGCGGGTCGGCAGTCGCTTCTGGATCAGGTTTACGATGCTTGCCAAGCCGAGCTTAAACTTCCCGCCGGCGATCGGCGGAACTGCGTGCAAGCGATTTACGAAGCCTTCACGGTCGAGGAGATTTCTGCCGAAGTCAGTCGGATGGTTTATCCGGAAGGCATCGACTGGGACGGCGAGGTCGAAGTAATTTTCCAAACGATCGATAACCTCCACGCCTCGATCAAGGGCGACTGCGGCGACTGGTATTTCACGGGAAACTACCCGACTCCCGGCGGCTACGCGATGGTGAACCTCGCCTACCTCCGCTGGTATGAAGGCGTCGGTGGCCGGAGCTATGACCTGCCGCTCTGAACGGGTGGCATCTCGCAGCGGGGTCTTGACGACTGCCCTCGGTTGGCAAGATGCTCCGCCCGCGATGAATGACACTACCCGCCCGTTTTCCAGTCCGATGCTTGATGGCCCTGACCGTGCGCCGAGCCGCGCCATGCTTTATGCCGTCGGTTTCGATAAAGAAGATTTCGCCAAGCCGCAGATCGGCATCGCCTCGACTTGGAGCCAAGTCACGCCGTGTAATATCCACATCGACAAGCTCGCCATCGAGTCTTCGAAAGGCGCGAACGCCGCCGGGGGTAAAGCTCTGATTTTCAACACGATCACCATCTCAGATGGGATTTCGATGGGCACTGAGGGGATGAAATACTCGCTCGTTTCCCGCGAGGTGATCGCAGACTCCATCGAGACGGTGGTCGGCTGCGAGGGCATGGACGGATTCGTCGCCATCGGCGGTTGTGACAAGAATATGCCCGGCTGCGTCATGGCCATGGCGCGGATGAATCGGCCTGCGGTGTTTGTTTACGGCGGCACGATTTTGCCCGGTTGTGCGAAAATCAAAGGCGAGGAAAAGGACCTCGATGTGGTGTCGGTGTTCGAGGCGGTAGGCAAGCACGCAAACGGCGAATTTTCCGACGAAGAACTGGAAACGGTCGAGAAATGCGCCATTCCTGGCCCGGGTTCCTGTGGCGGCATGTACACGGCGAACACCATGGCTTGCGCTATCGAAGCGCTGGGAATGTCGCTCCCGCACAGCTCCTCGCAGGCCGCCATTTCTGAGGATAAGATGCGCGATTGTTTCGACGCAGGGGCGGCGGTGCTCAATCTCATCCACCTTGGGATCAAGCCGCGTGACATCATGACGAAGCTGGCGTTTGAAAACGCCATCACCGTCCTGATCGCGCTTGGCGGCTCGACGAATGCCTGCCTCCACATCCCGGCGATGGCGCATTCCGCCGGGATTGATATCTCAATCGACGACTTCGAGCGCATCGGGAAGAACGTCCCGGTGCTCGCGGATCTGCGGCCATCCGGCAAGTATGCCATGGCGGATCTGGTGAAAATCGGTGGCATGGTGCCGCTGATGAAGATGCTGCTCGATGCGGGCTTACTCCACGGCGACTGCCTGACGGTTACCGGCCGCACTCTCCGCGAGAATCTGGAAAAATTCGCCAAACCTTACCCGGACGGCCAGCAAATCATCCGCCCAGTGGCCGATCCGTTTAAGAAGGACAGCCACCTGCGCATCCTCTACGGCAATCTTGCGGAAGGCGGCGCGGTCGCGAAGATTTCTGGTAAGGAAGGCGAGCATTTCACCGGCAAGGCTCGCGTTTTCAACTCCGAGGACTGCGCGATGAAAGCCATCCTCGCCAAGGAAATCAACAAGGGCGACGTCATCGTCATCCGCCTCGAAGGGCCGAAGGGCGGTCCCGGGATGCGCGAAATGCTCGGACCGACCAGCGCCATCATGGGCCTCGGCCTTGGCAAGGATGTCGCACTGATCACTGACGGTCGTTTCTCGGGCGGGAGTCACGGATTTGTCGTCGGCCACATCACTCCGGAAGCCTTCTGCGGTGGCACGATCGGTATCCTCGAAGAAGGTGATGAAATCGTCATTGATGCCGTGAACAACCGCATCGACGTGAAAATTTCCGCAGAGGAAATCGCCACTCGCAAGGCTGCTTGGGTCCAGCCCCAGCCCCGCTACACTCGTGGCGTCCTCGCCAAATACGCCAAGCTCGTCTCCACTGCATCGGAAGGCGCGGTCACGGACAAGTATCTCTAATCCGCCGTTTCCAGTCCCGAATCCCGCGATTTCCTCACAAATGAAAAAGCCGGAGGTGCATTTGCTCCTCCGGCTCCGTGATACAGGCTTTGCCTAGATGTGTAGGATTTTCGGGACTTTCGGCGCGCGCAGGCGGTGGGATTCTGGGAGGTTCGAGCCGAGCAGCGGACGGCAGTAGTTCCGGAAATTATCGGTCACGCCGTTGCCGTCGGCATTGATGAAGTTGTCCGGCATGTGGCGAGTCTTGCCCGCGACGTTTCCGATCGGCACCAGTTGGTAATCCACGCTGTAGTCGAGCACCGGACGCTTGATGGCCACGGAGCCATCGACATTGTCCCACATCGCGAATTGCACGGCCTTCTCGCCCACTTCCCGGGCTTCGCGGGCATCACGGTCGGACTGGATGCCCATGAACGAACGTTGCAGATAGCCGAAGGTGTCCGAGCGCACTCGCTTAATGCCGAGGCTCTTACGGATCTCGTTCGAAAGAAGATCGCCGAGTGCGCCGGTGCCCGAGAGCTGGACATTTCCATGGGAATCCCGCTCTTCCACACCGAGAAGCTTGACGATCATCGCCGTGCCATCGGGATCGGAAATCCCCTCGGAAACGGCGATGGTGCAGAGGCCGTGCTGCTGGTAAACGCGGTCCACATCGGCGAGGAAATTCTCCATTTTGAAATGACGCTCCGGCACGTAAACGAGGTGCGGCCCGTCATCGAAATACTTCTGTGCCAGCGACGAGGCGGCGGTGAGAAAGCCGGCGTGGCGTCCCATGACGACCCCGATGTAAACGCCGCGCAGTGCGCGGTTGTCGAGATTCACCCCCGAGAATGCTTGGGAGACGAAGCGCGCCGCCGAGCCGAAACCCGGGCAGTGGTCGTTTTCCTCAAGATCATTATCGATCGTCTTGGGGATGTGAATCGCGCGGAGCTCGTAGTTCGCTTCCTTCGCTTGCTCGCTAACGATGCGGACCGTGTCGGACGAATCGTTTCCGCCGACGTAGAAAAAGTAACGGATGTCGTGCGCTTGCATCACCTTGAACATCCGGGCGCAATATTCCTCATCTGGCTTGTCGCGGGTGGAAAGTAGGCCGGACGACGGCGTGCCGGCGACTTGTTCGAGGTTGTGGGTGGTCTCGCGGGTGAGATCCACGAAGTCTTCATCGACGATGCCCCGCACGCCGTGGACTGCGCCGTAAATGGACGTCACTTGGCTAAATTTCCGGGCTTCGAGGGCGACGCCGACGATGCTCTGATTGATCACCGGAGTAGGGCCGCCACCTTGTGCGACTAAGACTTTTCCTTCTAAACGACTGCTCATGGGGCGGGGAGAATTGATGATCCGGGGACAGATGCAAGCCCGGAAAAGCGGCGAAAAATCGAGATTCTCGGGTTGGGTATTGAGGGTCGGCAGGGCATGAAGTAAGCCCTCCGCTGTATTCACTCGACCCGCGCCATTCCGAATCCTTCATGCCCGTGGCTACCGGAAATTTCCGTGGTCCACGACTTCTCGCTGACTCGCCGCCATGGCCATGTGAGAGGGGCAGATTTCTACTACGACGCTCTGTGCTACGCCCAATCTCAGTGGGTCCACGGCAAGCCTGCCCAAGCGATTCTCCAACTGAACAAGGCCTGGATGGCGGACCTAGAGGGCCACGAACCCATCCTGAAAATCCAGCCATCGCCCTACCGAGCACTGGTCTGGATCCTCACCACCGCCGCCACTGGTGGCTACGGCTACCTCGGAAATCCCGTCCGCCATTTCCAACATCTGGCAAGCCGGATGCCGCGAGGTCCCCGCGCTGAAATCCGCACTTGGCGGGCGTGGCTGTGTTTCCATCTCGCGGAAAAAGTTCTCAATCGTGCCGAATTCCCGCGGGATGGCGAGCAGATCGCCCGCGAAGGTTTGTGGGTGCCGTCCTTCCAGCGGGTGCAGAACGAAATTTCACGGAAGGGTTGGCCGGGGGAGTAGGCCCCGAACGAAGGACCATCGCCTAAGGAAATGTTCTTGGATCAAAGAAATTTTACCGCGAATGGACGGGTGGGTAGGATCGATAGCCGGCAGAGCTGTCGGGGATCTGATACAGGCCCGGCGGATGTCCGGCGGTGCTGTCGCTAGGGAGGAACAGGGGTGGCGGATGTCCGGCGGTGCTGTCGCTAGGGAGGAACAGGGGTGGTGGATGTCCGGCAGTGCTCCGGGTAGGGAGGATGAGGTCCGGCGGATGTCCGGCAGTGCTCCGGGTAGGGTGAAGGAGGCTCGGCGCGTGGCGGATCGGAGTCCACCACTCCTTGGTAGCGGCGTAGATGAACTGGCGGGTTTGTGCTTGCGGGTGAGGGCGGTTCCTAGATGGTTTTGGGAGATGTTGTCTGATCCGGGAGTTCTTGCACTGGCTTTATTCGCGGCGTTTTGCATCGGGCTGTCGAAGGCGGGATTCAGTGGGATCTCGATGGTGGCGATCGTGATTTTCGCGGGGATTTATGGCTCGAAGGCTTCGGTCGGATTGATGCTGCCATTGCTGATCGCGGCAGATTTATGCGCTTATCCGGCGTTTTTGAAACACGGATCTTGGCGACCGGTGTGGAAATTACTGGGTCCAGCGCTGGTCGGGATCGGTGTGGGATGGTGGCTGTTGGGAGCAATTTCCGAGACGGCAGCGCGGCGGGTCATCGGAGTGTGCGTGCTGACGATGGTGGGCTTGCAGACCTATCGGCAGTGGCAGCCGGTGACGTTTGACCGGTGGGCGGAGTCACGGGGATTCGGGCTGGGCGCAGGAATTTTGGGTGGTCTGGCGACGATGATGGCGAATGCGGCGGGCCCGGTGATCCAGCTCTATTTGATGGCGCGAAGGGTTCCGAAGATGGAACTCATCGGCATCGGTGCGCGGTTTTTTCTGCTGATCAACCTGCTCAAGGTGCCGCTGAATGCAAAGCTGGCGCTGATCACGCTGGGGAGTTTACAGGATAATTTGAAATTACTGCCCGCCGTGGTGCTGGGGATTTTCGGCGGGAAATGGCTGCTACAGCATGTGCCGCAGGTGGCGTTTGAGTGGATGGTCGTGATTTTCGCGACCCTCGCCGGGCTGCGGATGGTGCTCGCGTAGGCCGCCTGCGCTAGCGGATTTCCTTGAGGGCTTGGAATGCCTGCCATGCGAACATGCCGAGAAAAATCGGGAAGAGGAATGAGCCGAATACCTTAAACAGCGCGATGCCGACACCGACGGCGACGAGAATGGTGACCCAGAGCGTGATCTTGATGCGGGCAGGGCCGAGGACGGCATTGAGCATCTGGCCGCCGTCGAGTGGAAGGACGGGGAGGAGATTGAGAATCGCCCAAGCGAAGCTGATGAACATCAGAGTCTTGAGGAAATATTCGCCGTTTTCACTCATCTGTGGTAGGGCTCGGAGCAGAAGCAGGACGATGAGGCCGAGCGAGATCTGAATGGCGGGCCCGGCGGCGGTGATGAGGAAACTTTTACCCCGGCTCATCCGGACTCCTGAGTAGGCAGCGAAGCCGCCGAACGCCTGGAGGGTGATGGCAGTATTCGCGCCGTAGGCCTTGGCAGTAAGGGCGTGGCCGAGTTCGTGAACGAGGATGGAAATGAAGCCCGCTAGGACGAAGAGTAGAATTTCAAAGATCTCTGCTGCGGTGTCCGCGCCGGTCGTCCCTCCAAGAATGATCAATGAGATCCAGAAGAACGGCTGGACTTCCACCGGGATGCCGAAGAGCGAAAAGCGAATCATGTGGGCACTCGGTAGGCGAAGATTCCTGTGGGTGCAAGACTGGTCCGTAGCGTCGCGAATCCTTGACCCTGCTGGAATTTCAGATTATTCGCTCGGAGCGCTAACGCGAAATTCATCGCAGTTTGGCCGATTCATCACCCGCCGATTTTTAATTTTTCATGCGTGCCTTGCCATTTTCCCTCATGGGTCTCCCAACAATCGCCCTCGCGTGGGCCTCGGTTTCCTGCGGCTTAGGCACCGTTGCCCCGATGCCTCATCGTCGACCTGAGCGGACTTTGTATAAATGGTATGACGATGGTGGTGAGGGTAAAGTGGCCATCCGCATCAGTCTCACCGATCAGATTGCAGAGTTTAAACGCGGTGGCCGGGACATCGGCTGGTGCTATGTGGCGACGGGTAAGGAAGGTCACGACACTCGCCCAGGGACCTACAGCATCACTGAAAAAATCGAGGATAAGCACTCGAACATTTACGGCTGGATTGAGGACGAGGCCGGCAATGTCACGGATGGCGATGCGAAGGCCGGTGAAAAAGTGCCGAAGGGCATGGTTTACGTTCCGGCGCCGATGCCCTACTGGATGCGACTCACTTCGTATGGCGTCGGGATGCACGGTGGGCTGATCCCGGAGCCGGGCGAACCGGCCTCGCATGGCTGCATCCGGATGCCGAAGGAATTTGTGCCCACCCTGTTCGAGGTGGTCAAGGTCGGGACCCCCGTGAACATCACCAACAGCCCGAGTTCAAAAAGCAGAATGGAAGCGGAGAGCCAACTCCCGCAACAAAGCTGGAGCACCAGTGGCGGCGTCCAAAGCGCAGAGTCGGTGACTTACCGCAATGGCCAGCCGGTTTCCTACCACTGAGGAGTTTTCAGCCGTGGACCACCCGGATTTGATGTTCGGGTAGGTTCATTTTCGGAAAATCTTTTGTGCCTACTTCGCTTACGGCTGAGCGGGGACGTAGAGTTCCGAGCCTTTCGCCAGAACCGTCGCGGTGGTGAGGTCTAGGCCGTTGAGGGCGTTGAGGCGCTCGGCGTCGGTTCCATGCTTGGAGGCAAACTCGCCATAAGTCATCTCACCGTCGATGGTGACGGCGTGGATTTTTTTATCTGAAGTGGCGGTCGGTGTGCTGGCTTGCGTGGCGGATTTGGTTTCTGGAATCGCGGGAGCGGCGGTGGTTGCGGCGGGAGCTGGCTTGGAAACCGGGGTGTTCTGGGCGACAGCAGGCGATTTCGGGGTCGCTGGGGTTTCGGGAGCCGGTTTCCTTTCGGCCGGTGCTGTGGGTTGGGTCGCAGCGATGTTCGAAGTCCCATGACTCCTTAGGTTGACGACTTGGCCGGGACGAAGCGCGGAGGGCTTTGCCTTGGGATTTGCGGCAACCAGCGCATCGACCTTGATTCCGTGTTTCCGGGAAATACTGGAGAATGTTTCACCCTGCTTCACGGTGTGGGTCGCCGTGCCATTCTGCGGCGCAGGCGAGGAAGCGGTGGAGTTTGTCGTGCTGGCAACCTTGAGTTTCTGGCCGGGGCGGATGATCGAGTCCGGGGTCAGCCCGTTGGCCTTGGCCAGTTTCTGTGGGGTCGTGCCGATTTTACGGGCGATTTTATCGAAATTATCTCCTGCCTTGACGGTGTAGCTTGGTCCGGTGGATGGACTGGTCGGGGCGGTGGCGACGGTTTCCGCCTTGGCCGGTGACGGCCGGGTGTCGCGGTCGGCGGAACGCAGTTTGGTGTTTTCCTGCTTCAATTGATGAATCTGCCGCTCCTGCTCGGTGCAGCGGGAACGTAGGGTCTCCAACTCAGATTTCGCGAACGCGGAAGGCGATACAAAAACCACCGACAGCATGGCAGACAACAAACTCGATTTCATGATGAACCAGCGATTTCAAAAATTTCCGTTAAGTTCAAGCGAAATTACGGACTTCTTAATGAATTACGTCTTCTTCTCGTCACATCCACCCACAAAAACGGGCGATCCCTAAGGACCGCCCGTTCGTGGAATGGAATGTCACTCAGTGCTCAGTTTGAGCGACCGGTGTAGGAATTATCCTCAGTCTTCACGTTGATTCTCTCGCCGACATTGATGAACAAGGGCACCTGCACGATCAGGCCAGTCTCCATCACCGCTGGCTTGTAAACGTTGTTCGCGGAGTCGCCTTTGACGCCTTCCGAGGACTCGGCGACGGTCATCACCATCGACAGCGGGAGGTCCACGGCCACTACCACGCCGTCGGCGACCATCAGGTTGTAGAGTTGACCCTCGATCAGGTAATTTTTCACCCCTTCGATGAGGTCCTCATAAACGACGGCATCTTCGTAGGTGCTGGGGTCGAGGAAATGGTAGCCGCTGCTGTCCTTGTAGGAATATTCGTGAGGAGTGCGCTCCAGCACCACGCCTTCGACGCTATCGTTGGAGGTCATCCGGAGGTTAAACACCTTTTTGGTCGCGACGCTGCGGATCGACATCTGGACGTAGGATGCCATCCGTGGCGGAGTCTTGAGTTCGTGCTCGATGACGAGGCAGACTTCGTTGTTGTGGCGGACGGCGTGTCCTTTGCGGAGATTGATAATCGGTGTGCTAGCCATGATTTGTGTGGCGGAAATAGGCGGAGCTAGGTGAGGACGCAAGCACGGAGTGCCCGGTGGAGTCGCTCAGTCTTGCTGTTCCTTAATCCAGTGGGTGATTTTCTGGTCGTCCTCTCCGGCAGCCCAGAGGTGGCGGAGGAAGTCTGCGGGATGGATGTCACCGTGTTTTTTGAGGAAATTCCGATCACCGCCGCAGCCAAACATCAGGTCGGGGTGGAGTTCTCCCCGGAGTTTTGCCCGTCCCTTGGCGAGGATGCGCGGCAGGTAAGTCATGCCAGCCAATTCGTCGCCGAAGCTCGGGACATCGTCCCGCGTCAGTTGCTTGTCGCTTGGGATGCCTTTTTGCGCGGTGAGGAAATAGTCGCGACGCGCTGCGGCGATCAATAAGGCGGTCGAGATGCTTGGCTCACCCTCACCGGCGAAGTCCTCGATTAAATCAAAGAACTCCCGTGGTTTACAGCCGATGTGGGCGAGGAATGACGATTCCTCACAGGTATAATAGTTTTCAAAATCCGTGTCGCCCGATTGGAAAGCGGCGAGGCAGCGGTCGAATAGGGCGAGAAATTGGTCATTCCAAGTCATGCGGCTACTAGAGCGGGAAATCAGCCATCCGCATACTTTTTCTTCGCCATCGGAGCGATTGTATCGATGGCCGCGAGCAGGGCCGCGTCCGGCATGGGTGACTGGAGCGCAGCGAGAGAATCGTCGAGCTGGGCCACGGTGCGCGCACCGATGATGGATGAGGTCACGGCGGGAGAACGCAGAGTCCACTGGATCGCGAGGTGGTTGAGCGGCATCCCGGAAGCGGTGGCCAGATCGCCGAGGGCACGGATTTTCTCCTGCTCTACCGCGACTTGCTCGACCTTGAGAAATCCCTCAGACCTTGCGGCACGAGAATTTTCTGGGACGCCTTCGAGGTATTTCTGGGTAAGCACCCCTTGGGCAAGTGGGCTGAAAACCACGCAGCCGATGCCCTCTTCCAAAAGATAATCAAGGATGCCTTCGCTTTCTGGCCAACGATCCAACATCGAATAAGGCGGTTGGTAAACGAGGCAACGGATGCCCATTTCCTTGAGGATTTTTACCGCCTTTTTCAGCCGCTTGAGTGGGTATTTCGAGAGTCCGACGTAGAGTGCCCGGCCACTGTTCACGGCGGTGGCGAGGGCAGACATCGTTTCTTCGAGCCGGGTGTGGGGATCCGGGCAGTGGGAATAAAAAATATCCACGTAGTTCTGTCGCAGCCGTTTTAAGGATTGGTCCAGTGAAGCGAGCAGATGCTTCCTCGATCCTGCTTGCCCGTAGGGACCGCTCCACATTTCGTGCCCGGCCTTGGAAGTGATGATTAATTCGTCACGGTAACTGGCGAAATCTTCTACCAAGATCCGCCCGATGTTTTCTTCCGCTGATCCCGGAGGCGGGCCGTAATTGTTTGCCAAATCAAAGTGGGTGACGCCCCGGTCAAACGCCCGTCGCATCATTCGTCGGGCTTCCTCGAAGTCATCGACATGGCCGAAATTATGCCAAAACCCCAGTGAAATCGCGGGCAGCAGGAGTCCAGAATCTCCACAACGCCGGTAAGGCATGCGGCCATCGTAGCGGGCGGGATTGAACATTACCGCAAACTGGCTTTTCGACGGCGGCTTGCCAAGCGGAACAACGCACTCGCCAATTTCACCGTGCGTCTTCTCGCACAAATCTGAGTGATTTTATTTCTCGATGGCTTCGATTTAAAAAATCAACTGATGAGATGGGCGCCGAGCGAAGGCCGGGAGGCGAAAATCTGGGGGACGATGCCGGTGGCTTTTTCGTATTCTGTGCTGAGGATCGCAGCGATTTCTGAGGCTTTCCGGGACTCGCAGAGGGTGACGGTGGAGCCGCCGAAGCCGCCGCCGGTCATGCGGGTGCCGATGACGCCGCCATTCCGACCGATCTTGCGGGCGATCTCGACCATGAGGTCGAGTTCCTTGCACGAGACTTCGAAGTCGTCGCGCAGCGAGTCATGACTGGCGGCCATGAGTGGGCCGAGGGTTTCGAAATCGTTTCTCGCAAGGGCAGCAGCGGCGGCGATGGTGCGGGAAATTTCACCGACGACGTGACGGGCGCGGCGGTTGATGGGCTCGCCGAGTTTTTCCCAGTTTGCTTGGACATCGGCAGCAGTGACGTCGCGCCATGAGGCTTTTCCGAGGGTGGCGAGGCCGTCCTCGGTGTGCTTGCGGCGGGCGGCGTAGCCTCCGTCTGACAGCTCGTGGTGGACCATGGTGTTCGAAATGAGCACGGTGAGATCCGGGTTTTCAAATGGGACGAGTTCTGGCTCGCCGCTGCGGCAGTCGATGAGGACGAGGCGGTTCGGTTTGCCGAAAGCGGAGGCATACTGGTCCATGATGCCGCAGGGGACATTCGCGAAGTCGTGCTCGGCTTTCTGGCAGAGCAGGGCTTTTTCCCGGGTCTGAAGGCGGGTGTCTAGCAGGCCTTCGAGAAAGGTGGCCATCGCACACTCGAGGGCGGCGGAGGAGGAAAGTCCGGCACCGCCGGGGACGGAGGAGAGGATGTAGGCATCGAATCCGGGGATGTGATGGCCACGGTCTTGGAAACCACGGATGACGCCACGGAGGTAGTTGGCCCATTTCGGCTCACCGATTTGCTGTGGAGTGTCGAGGTCGAGGACGACGATGTCTGGGCCGAGAGCGGAGGTGATGCGGGCCTCGTTGGTGCCATTCGCACACCCGGCGATGACGACGTAGCGGTCGATGGCGAAGGGCATGACGAAGCCGTCGCAGTAGTCGATGTGCTCGCCGATGAGGTTCACGCGGCCGGGTGCGGCGGCGGTGATGGTGGCCTTGGCTTGGAAATGCTCGGCGAGTCCGGCAGCGGCGTCTGAAACAAGGTCGGCGAGGTCTGGATTGAGCTGAAGCATGGAAAAATCGGTGGTTTAGCTGAGTTCGGCAGAGGAGGTCTGGTCGAGGCGGCGGCGGTAGCTTTCGACGGCTTGAGTCCAGACGTGGTGCATACCTTCTGCTGGCCGGAGCCAGACGGCACGGTGCATCATGAGCATGGCAGGAGCGAGGTAAAGTAGATCGGAAAGCTCGTTTTTCGAGAGGCCGGTGGGTCCTTCGCTGAGGCAGCGCTCGGCGAGAGTTTCGTCTGCGGCGGTGAGTTCGCCCAGCTCGAGGAGGGAGACGTGGACGCCGTTGACGTAGGGATCGACCACGGCGGCGACCACGCCGAATCGGCACTCGGTGGAGGCGTCGAGTGCGGCATCCACGGCGGCGGTGGCATGGTCGGCTAGGGCAATGACGGCGGGTGGATGCAGCTCTTCCGGGGTGGCGAGTAGCTTGCGTTTCAGCAGGGCCTTACCGTAGCGCGAACGGCTGGTCCAGACGGAGACCGGGGCGGAAAGTAGCAGTCCGAGGAGGATCGGTATCATCCACAGCGCGAACGCATATTTCGAAGTAAAGCCACCGGGATTTTTAGAGTTGTAGCCGATCGTGATGGCGACGGCCGTCCACGCGAGGCCCAGGATCGTTTGCGGCGCATGAAAACGGAAGGCATCTCCCCAGGCGGTGCCGTCGGTTTCGCGATTCTGATTTCCCCAACCGACTGCCCGGCCGGCGATGATGCTGAGCACCATGAGGGTGTGGGCGACCATGATGCACGGCGCCAGCAGCATGGAGACGATCGTTTCAAAAACCGCACCGAAGATGATCCGCGATCCACCACCGAACGAGCGCCGGATGCTGGGGGTGAGCACCGCACCGATGACGGCGAGGATCTTCGGCAAAAACAGCAGGCTGAAAATCACCACGGTGAGGATGATGCTCTGCTGGATCCCATCCACATGGAACCAGCGGGAGGCGTAGCTCTCGAAGGGGAGCTGGCTCAGCTCACTCGTGTAGCGGTCCCAAGCGATCCAGGTGCCGAGGGCGAGGAAGAGGAACCACAACGGACTGCCGAGGTAGGCCATGATGCCCATGAACAAGTGCATCCTGACGGAAAATGGTAGTTTCCGTGCGAAAATGAGCCACATGTGTTGCAAATTTCCCTGACACCAACGGCGGTCGCGGATCAGGTGGTCCACCAACGTTGGTGGGGCTTCCTCGTAGGTGCCCTCAATGTCCCATGCGAGCCAGACTTCCCAACCTTGGCTGACCATCAGCGCGGCCTCGACGAAGTCATGACTGAGGATACGGCCACCGAACGGCTCACGACCGGGCAGGGCAGGGAGCTCGCAAAATTCGGAAAACGGCTTCACCCGGATCAGTGCATTATGCCCCCAATAGCTGCCGCCCATCAGTTGCCAGAAATTCAGCCCGCGGATGAAAAGTGGGCCGTAGAGCCGCATTGCGAATTGCTGGAGGCGGGTAAAAATCGATGAGCCGCGGATCAACTTCGGCGGCGTTTGCAGGATGCCGAGCCGTGGGTAGGCCTCCATGATGCGGGTCATCGCCACGATATCCGCGCCATCCATCAGGCTGTCGGCGTCCAGCACCAGCATCGCTTCATAGCCACCGCCCCAAGTGCGGACGAAGTCGCCGATGTTTCCCGCCTTGCGATTTTCATTGGTCTTGCGGCGGCGGTAATAAATCCGCCCGAAGCCATCGAGACGGCGGCAGAGATTGGTCCACGAGGTTTCCTCCATCACCCACAGATTGAGATCGCGGGTGTCGCTCAGGATAAAAAAGTCAAACGAGTCGAGATTTCCCGTGGCTTCGATCGACCGGTAAATCGCCTCGATCCGCGCGCAGACTTTCACGCTGTCCTCATTGTAAACCGGGATGACCACGGCGTGGCGCTTCACCAGCGGATCGGTTTTTCCCTCGGCGAGCTTACTGATACGCACCGATTGCTTGCGACCGAGCAGCATATCAATCGCGCCGAAAATCGCGTGAAACGAGCCGAGCACCAGCAGCCCATTGAGGATCGCGAAGATCATCAACAACGGGAAGTGGGCTTTTTGGAAACCCATCCGCCAGAACAAGTCCGTCAGCCAGAGGGTGGCGAGGATATTGACGATGACGACTGCGCCGAAAAATAGCGTCCGCCGTAGGATCGTGCGCTTGCGACCGAAGAAGGGTGTCGCGGATTCGCGGGGCGGTAATTCGGTAGTTTCCATCAGAAAAGAAAGAACCACACCCCCACGGCGATGAGGCACAGCAGGATTCCAGAGAACATCAAGCGCATGATCGGGCGGCGGTCCATCGTTTCCCACCACTGCGCAGCACCACT
The DNA here is from genome assembly GCA_043766715.1 of Luteolibacter sp. GTDB lineage: Bacteria > Verrucomicrobiota > Verrucomicrobiia > Verrucomicrobiales > Akkermansiaceae > Luteolibacter. The sequence continues at coordinate 4,888 of JAYUHS010000231.1, read as the reverse complement.
GCCGATGGCATTGAGTTCGAGCGGCTTCGGGATCATTGTCAGCTCGGCGAAGCGAGGGCCGGCGGCGAGGTAAGATCGTTTCATCGCCTCGACGAACTCGGCTGGCCACGGCGCAGGAGTCAGGAAAACGCCCTGCCACTTGCCGGGCATCCCTGCGAGTAAAAGCGCCAGCCGCCCGCGTGCGGCGAGGCGGCGGTTCTCCAGCGGCACGTCCAGCACATCTTGGGTCCACTCCGCGACTTCGGACAGGGCTTCTTCCATCGCGAGGAAACGCGCGGGTTTTTCCGGTTCAGTCGCGCGTCTAGCGGAGGCACGCCAGAGGATGCCTCGGACGAGTTCGGCGACCAGCAGCCGGTTCCTCAAGCGCAGTGCCTGGAGGTAAGCCTCGACGGCGGCGTAGGCCTCTTCCCACTCATTGAGTTCGCCCTCACTGAGTGGGCGCAGTGTATCTAAGGAGTGACGCGTTGGACCCATGTTTCGGTGAGGAAATTTTCTCCGCGCTTGAGGCAACAACGCAGCTCGACAGGGCCGACATCCGCCAGTTTACCACCCTCAGCGGAGGGCGCGATCTGGAAGGCCACCCGATAGCGAGCTTCTGGCATCGACTGCACGGTGACCCCTTGGATCTTCACCCGGTCCGCGCCTGCGCCCACGGCTTGGACCAGCGGGGTAAGCGGGATATCGCTGGGTTGGCTAAGTGCATTTCCCACAAACTCGACGGTCATGGTGCGCTGCTCCGGCTGCCCAATGCAGATGCCGGTGCGGGTGGCCACGACGTGGCCATCTGCCTGAGATGGGTCCTCATCCATGGTCCAATGCTGACGGTAGGAAAACTCGACTCGATCGCCGGGCTGTGGGGTGCGGGCCGGCTCCCACATCGCCACGGTGTTGTCGTGGTGCTCGCTTGTGGTTGGGATTTCCATCAGCATCACCCGACCTGATCCCCAGTCGGAAGTCGGCTCGATCCAGAGCGAGGGGCGCTGGTTATAGGCTGCCTCGCCGTCTTCATAGGCACTGAACCGACGGTCGCGCTGAAGTAGCCCGAACCCGTCGCACTTGTCCATGTCGAAGAAAGTGAAGTCCAGTTTGCCTGAGTCGTTAGAAATCGGTTTCCAGAGGCGTTCTCCACTGCCGGTGCGGATGGAGAGTCCGTCGGAATCGTGGACTTCCGGGCGGAAGTCATCGAAGCGGCGGCGCGAATTCTCGCCGAACCAGAACATGCTCGACATCGGCGCGATGCCAAGGCGCTGCACGGCGCTGCGTGCAAAAAGGACTGCTTTTACATCGACGATGGTCGTGTTTCCCGGCGCGACCTTGAACTGATAGGCCCCGGAGTAAGAAGGACCGTCGAGCAGGGCGTAGAACACCGCTTGAGTATCATTTTCTTGGGGTTTGCGCAGCCAGAACTCACGGAAACTTGGAAACTCCTCCTTGGGGCCTTCACTCCCATCAGTGCCTTCGATCCCGGTATTCACCGCGATGCCGCGTGAGGAAAGGCCGTAGTGTTGATTTTTCCCGAGTGCTCGGTAGTAGCTCGTCCCTTGGAAGACCACCAGTTCATCGTAGAAATCTGGCCGATTCAGCGGGGCGTGGATGCGGAATCCGGAGAACCCGCCGTCTGCTGGCAGATCGCCGTGTTTCAGGATCAGCGGGCCGTAGTTAAAAAATGCCTCTGAAAGCCGGATCTGCTGCTGGTGGGAACTGGTGAACTCATTAAGCGTCACCGATTCAGGGGATAAGCCGGGGTGGAGGAACATCGCGCGGAACGGCAGTTTCTCCGTGGACCACAGCGCTTGGTTCGGGTTGAAACGGATGTCGCGGCGTTGGTCATACGTCAGCTCGTTCATCCATGTGGGCAGGCTTTCTCGGCTCTGAGCGACGTAGGGCTTGTTTGCGAGGTCTCGCGCACGACTCTGGACGCTTTCAAATCCGATCTCTTCGCGCTCCCATGTCTGGCAGACCGCCGCCGATGTCAGGACTCCTAAGACTGCGAGTGAAGTGAAATTCCTTAGCACGAGGAGGGACATAGAGCCAGAGCCGCCCCGCCGTCAAGAATGGCAATTTGGAATTCTTTCACCCGAATTCAGTTTTTCAGCCGATCCGCGTCGCATGGTAAGTGAGGATGCCATCGAAATCGATTTGATCCGGGTCGGTGACGACGCGGCTGGGATCGAAGTCCACGAAAAATCGGTCCACCCGGAAGCCACAGTCGGTGAGCAATGTGAGCATCTGCCCATGCTCGAACCAGCGGATCATCTGCCGCGATTCGTGCGTCAGCGGAGGGTTTCCCGAGAGCGAGTAGCGGTGCTCGCGCTCGACTCGTTGGTTCGCGTGATCCAGCCGATGCCGAGTTTCCAGTAACCCAGTGCGGCCGTCTGCCAGGGTGACTTGGTGGTCCTCATACCACTCGTTTTCCGGTAAATCCCCGAGCAGTTCGGCATAAGGCATAAACACGGTGAGGTAGAGTCCGCCGTGATTCTCTAGCAGTGTGTGCCAGTGTCGCAGCACCTCCGCTGGGTCGGATGCGAGCAGCAAGGTGAACGCTGGGGCGAGCAGTGAGGAAAATTTCCGACCATCGTTCCAAGTTGCCATGTCGCCCTCATGCATCACCGGTCGGATTCCTAACTCCTCCGCCCGAGCCTTTCCCAGCTCGAGCATATCTCGCGACAGCTCCAGCCCCTCCACTTCGAGGCCCAGTTGCACCAGCGGAAACATCAACCGCCCCGAACCCGCGCCGATTTCCAACGCGCGGCCCGGAAATTTTCTTAAAAACTCCGCCATCAGCCGCACCTCGCTGCCGTCGTCCTCCGCCTCCCAGAACGCGTCGTGGAGTTCCGCTTCGAGCGAGAGATAGGGCTGCGACATGATGTGGCTTAAGGTGTCTTGTTTTTCCGCAAAAACGGCAGGGAGAGCAGAGAATATAACACCAACGCGATCCCAAGCATCCAGCCGAGATACCACGGCCAAGGCCCGAGATGGTCGATGAGGCTCGGGTTATCCGGCGGCCTTGAGGCAAAGCCGAAATTGGTTCCTAGCAGTTTGTTCACCGTCATCGCGAACGCCAGATAGAGCACCGACCAGCCATAGATTTCCAGCGGCGCTTTCCACAACGGTTGCCGGGGTCGCCAGCCCTCGACCAGCGGTAGATAGAACGCCGCCGCGACGATCGCGAAGTGCTGTACGAAAAACATCACGAACGCCATGTGCGGAAATCCCACCGTGATCGCCGGGGTAATCAGCGCCTGCATCGTCGCCGCCAGCCCCCAGAAATACGTCAGTGCACAGAGCAGCGGCCGCTTCGTCAACAGGGCAAATCCAGCCGTCAGCGTGGCGACATCGCACAGCTGCAACGGCAGGAAATTCTCCAGCGACTTCGGCGCATCGAGCGCATACCAAGCCGCAAGGCTCAGCGGAAACGCGCTCAGATTCAGCACCGCCAACACCGCCGTCGCCCGCTTACGGCTGTCACCCCCCATTTTCCCCGCCAGCAAAAATCCCACCACCGCCACGCAGCCAATGGCCACGGAAACATAATGGGGCGCAGTAAATGGCTGAAAAGCACTCGGCATAAGTCCAATCTTCCTTCGCGTCCCTCAGCGCCCTTTGCGACTCCGCGGTAAACTCTTCACCTCCCCGATCTCCGCCACCGAAGGCTTCTTATCGAGGAAAATTTCCCGTGCCGCCGCCTGCACCTCCGCATCCGTCACCGCGAGGATCGTCGCCCGCCAATCGGCAGGTGAGGGGACATAACCGAAGTCCAGCACCCCTTCGCCAGCCCACGCCGCATGCGCACCAGTCGTCTCAAAAGCCAACTTACTCTGGGCGATGGTCAGCCGCTTCGCCCGGTCCAGTTCCCCGGCACGCGGGCCGTTCGCCACGAGATCATCGATTTCCCGGTAAATGCACGCCAGCGCCTCGTCCCGCGATTCCGGGTCCAACCCGGCGCTGATTTCGAAGGCACCCGTCTCGTCGAAAAACGTCACATCACTACCGATCTGATAGCAAAGCCCACGCTCCTCACGCAGCTCTAGAAACAGCCGCGAACTCGCAGATTCGCCTAACATCATGCTCAACATCCGCAGCGCATGTCGCGACTCGTCATGCCGCCCCGGCGTGTGCCAAGCCAGCGCCAGTTGGAGCTGGTCGGTCTCCCGCTCATCCGTCACGGACCGCGCCACCGCACTTGCCCGCTCGAACGGCACCGCCGCCGTCGCCTCATGAAACGTCGCTGGCAGATGCGGGGAAATCATCGCCACCATCTCATCCACCGTGAACGGACCCGCCGCCGCGATGACGACATCGCTGCGGAAATGGTGGCGCTTGCTGAATTTCACCAACGTCGCCCGGTCGATCTCGGCGATGGATTCCAATGAGCCAGAAATCGAATTTCCAAGCGGATGCGTGTCCCACAGCGCGTTGGAAATCAGGTCGCCGATGTGATCCGCCGGCGACTCCCGATACATCGTGATTTCCTCGCCGATCACTTCGCGCTCCAGCCCGATCTCACTCTCGGGAAACGTCGCGTGCCACACCATGTCCGCCAGCACATCCGCCAGCACCGGCATCAGATCCGCCTCACCGCGGCCCTCATAAACCGTCTGGTCCTCCGAGGTGCAGGCATTGAGCTGGCCGCCCGCATTCTCGATTTCGAAGCTCAGCTCGCGTGCACTGCGGCGAGCCGTGCCTTTGAAAACCATGTGCTCGACGAAGTGCGCCAAACCCGTCGGCAAGTCGGTCTCATCGCGGCTGCCCGCAGGGATGTAAATCGAGAGCGCCGCGCACTCAGATTCCGGCAGCGTGGCCACGGCCAGGCGAGGGCCGTTCGGGAGTTGTCGCCAGTCATAGATTACCTTGCTCATCGTAAAAGTGCTGCCGCCAGCGCGAGGTC
>JAYUHS010000230.1:0-20512 GCA_043766715.1 Luteolibacter sp. | reverse complement strand
CGGGAAAGGAAACGGCATCCACAAAGACACCGACGCCGAAAACGCGGTAGTGCGAGCGGCAATGGATGAATGGGAACGGCGGAACTCTTCATTATCTCTGGAGAACAGTGTAATTCGTTCAGTCAAGAGATTGGCGGGGCGGAGAGCACTTGGCGAGAAAAATTCTAGCGGTTTAACCTTAACTCTTTGGTATTGAGGAGAATCTAGTTTTTGTAACTGAGGATTTAGTATCTACTTCGGTAAAGGAATCTAGGGTGTGTTCCGGTGGGCTGTTATTTCCAATAGGGTGGTCAGCCGTCGGTGATAGTCACGGATACTTAAAGATCCGGGTAAGCGAATTGAACAGTTTTTGCTTGGCGGTTTCACTTAATTCGTATGAACACTGGTTACATGAACGGTATCGCGGCTGATTGGAGAGCGGATTTAGAAATATCTCGAGATCTTAGTGAACTTGAGAAGCAGCATTTCGGGTTCGTTCTGGCGTGGTTCGAAACGTGGCGGATCAAGCAGGGCTTGGATCCTTGCCGGGAGGCGGCAGTCCGATTCTGGCGGGAGCAGGTGAAGGTGAAAGAGCGCAAAGAATGGCAGCTCCAGCGGTGGGCGGAGGCGATGAGATGGTATGAACGCTGGCTGAAGTTCAGCTTGGAAGACGGGCGTGAGGTGCGCAGCGTGGGAGAACGAATGCGACAAGCAGTGATGAATGCGGGGGCGCGGCGTGGCTTAGCGGTGAGGACTCGGGAGACGTATGCGGGCTGGCTAGGCCGCTTCGGCGAGTGGGTGGGATCGGCACGGGAGGGGATGGATGTGGCGAAGGCGCGGGACTGGCTGACGTTGCTCGTGAGCCAGCAGCAGGTCAGCTTTGCGACTCAGAAACAGGCACTCAATGCGTTGGTATTTTTCTACCGCGATGTCTGTGGAATGGCGGAGGTGCATCTGGAAGTGAGACTACGGAAGACAGAGCCGCGGGTGCCGGTGGTGATGACGTGCCAAGAGGTGCTAGCGGTTTTAGACAAGCTGGAGGGAGATGTGAAGCTGGCGGCGGAACTCCAGTATGGGGCCGGCTTGCGCTTGAATGAGTTAGTGAGGTTGAGGGTGAAGGACATCGATCGGAAGCGGGGGCAGGTCACGGTGAGGGGAGGTAAGGGCGACAAGGACCGGGTGACGGTTCTGCCGGCGCGGGTCGCACAAACGCTGGAGGGGCGGATGGGATCGCTACGCGAAATTTTCGAACGTGACCGGGCACAGGGTCTGCCGGGATCTAAGCTGCCGGGGGCGCTCGCGCGAAAAATGCCCAAGGCGGGCGAACGATGGGAGTGGTTCTGGGTGTTTCCAGCGCAGGAGATTTCTAATGATCCAGAGGACGGGACTCTGCGGCGGTATCACTTGCATGCGAAGACCTACGGCGATGCGGTTTCCAAAGCGGCGAAGGAGGCGGGAATCGAGAAACGGGTGACGACCCATGTTCTGAGACACTCCTTTGCGACCCACCTCCTTGAGAATGGAACTGATATCCGGACGATCCAAGAGCTGCTAGGGCATGGGGATGTGAAAACTACGGAGATTTACACTCACGTCGCCAAGGGGGTGAATGGATGTGGAGTGCGGAGTCCGTTGGATACGCTGACTTAGGGCCGATCTCTATTAGATTGAAAGAGGCAATGGATCTAGTCGCATCAACTTTTTCGGGATTTGGATGGCTGTGTGCCGGTGGTCTTGGGGGATAGAAAAGGGCGCTTCTAAAGCATCGACAATCGTCGTGAGAATCTCAAGCGTACTGCCGGAAGCGTCAGTCGCTTGATGCACCTACGTTAGTTCTCCATTTTTTGAGCGACCCAGCCCTTTACCACTATGTCTTGGCCATCTTACTATCAAAGCCTCGTCCGCTATCCTGAATACGGTTTCTCACTGGATCTGTCGCTGATGGACATCGCGCCGGAGTTAGTCGCCTCACTCCAGCCGAAAATTGCACGGGCCTTCGCCGATATGGCAGCACTTGAAGCGGGGGAAATCGCTAATCCAGACGAGGGCCGGATGGTGGGCCACTATTGGCTCCGCAATCCAACGCTGGCCCCCACCGAAGAAATTCGCCGGGCGATCACCGAGCCACTCGCAGATCTCAAGCACTTTGCTGAGCAGATCCACACTGGCAGCATCGCGCCGCCGAGTGGTGGGAGTTTTAAGCAGGTGCTGCTTATTGGCATCGGCGGCTCCGCCCTTGGTCCGCAATTGCTGGCGCAATCTATCGGCGAGAGTGCCAAACTCGCAATTCATTTCTGTGATAATACCGACCCAGCCGGGATGGACGCCGTCATTGCCCAGCTTTCCACCCTCGGTTTAGCCCAGACGCTGGTGCTCGTCATTTCGAAATCCGGCGGGACTGCTGAGACGCGTAACGGGATGCTAGAGGTGAAATATGCTTATGAAACGGCGGGTCTCGACTTCGGGCGGCACGCGGTGGCTGTCACGGGTGCTGATTCCAAGCTGGACCAATACGCTGCTGAACACCATTTCATCACCCGTTTTCCGATGCAGGACTGGATCGGTGGCCGGACTTCTGTGCTGTCCGCTGTCGGCTTGGTGCCGGCTGCCTTGCAAGGGCTGGATGTGGATGCGCTGCTCGCTGGAGCCGCTGCCATGGACGTGGAAACTCGGAAGCCCGACGCGACAAAAAACGCCGCCATGCAGCTCGCGACGGCTTGGTATAGCGCGACGAATGGCAAAGGCGAAAAGGACATGGTCGTCTTGCCCTACAAGGACTCGCTCGTGCTGTTCTCGAAATATCTCCAGCAACTGGTGATGGAATCGCTGGGCAAGGAGCTCGACCTCGACGGCAAGCGGGTGAATCAAGGCCTCGCCGTTTACGGAAATAAGGGCTCCACAGACCAGCACGCCTACGTCCAGCAGCTCCGCGACGGGGTGAACAACTTCTTCGCCACCTTCATCGAGGTGAGAAAAGGCCGCAGCGGCCACAGCATCGAGGTCGATCCCGGCACCACCACGGCAGACTATTTGCAAGGCTTCCTCCGCGGCACCCGCAGGGCCTTGCATGAATCCGGCCGGAAGTCGGTCACGCTTTCCATCCCGGAAGTCACGCCATTTCAGCTCGGTCTGCTCATCGCCCTGTTCGAGCGCACCGTCTCTTTCTACGCCTCGCTGGTGAACATTAACGCCTATCACCAGCCCGGAGTCGAAGCGGGAAAAAAGGCAGCCGGCGCTTTCATCGAGACCCTCAACAAAGTCCGAGGCCATCTCACCGCTTACGCGAAAAGTGCGGAAGAAATCGCTACGGAGATCGATGCCGATCCTGAAGACGTCTATCACTGTCTCAACCACCTCGCCGCCAATGGAGAAGTGCAAATCTCCATCGGTAAAAGTGCTGCGGAAGATACCTTCCAACTGTGAACTGCTAGCCGAAGAACTCCATTTGCTCGGATTTCTGGGGGTCTTCGAAACGGACGCCGACTCCGAGTAGGCGGACGGCGCGGTCATTTCCTCGCCGCCATGCCTCGGTGAGGAGTTCCTCGAAAATCCCGGGATCCACCATGTGCCATGCGCGCTCGGCGGTGGTGCGGTGGAAGTCTGCGAATTTCATTTTCACCACCAGCGAGCGGATGACGCGGTGCGGGTGGGACTTCGCTAGATCTTCTAGCAAGCCCACGATCATGCCACGCATCGGCGGCAAGAGCGCGGGCAGGACGTCGATGTTTCGGGGGAAAGTCGTCTCGCTGCTGACCGACTTGCGGGTGCGGTCGGGGGTGACGGCCCGGTCATCGATGCCACGGCAGAGATGCCAGAGCTCGATGCCCCATTTGCCAAAGTGCTGGGAGAGTTCGATTTGATGGAGCAACTGAAGCTCGCCACAGGTTTCGATCCCGAGAGCGCTGAGTTTTTCCCGCATTTTTTTGCCGACGCCCCAGATGCGGCCGACCGGCAGGGCGGCGATGAACTCGGGGATTTCCTCGCCGGTCACTTCCTTTTGACCGTTCGGTTTTTGCCAGTCTGAGGCGATCTTGGCGATGAGCTTATTCGTGGAAATCCCGGCTGAGGCGGTGAGTCTTGTTTCCTCGAAGATCTGGGCACGGATTTCCCGAGCGACCGCCGCGCCGGTGGAGTGGAGGTGGGAAACGTCGAGGTAGGCTTCGTCCAGCGAGAGCGGCTCGATGAGTGCGGTGAAACGACCGAAGATCGCCCGGATCTGCGAGCTGACCGCGCGGTAAAGGTCGAACTGCACCGGCACGAGGGCGAGATGTGGGCAGAGTTCGAGGGCTTTAAAAACCGGCATCGCCGAGCGGCAACCGTATTTCCGCGCCTCGTAGTTCGCGGTGGTGAGCACGCCGCGCCGGTCCCGGCCGCCGACGCCGACCGGCCTGCCACGCAGCGCGGGATTTTCCCGTTCCTCGATAGCGGCGTAGAAACAGTCCATGTCGATGTGGATGATTTTTCTCAATGGTGCGGGCCGCATGGTCAGCCCCGGACGCGGAATGCGCCACCGGTTTATGCGCTGAGTTTTACCGATTTTCCGGCTTTGCCTGACGTTGGGATTCATTCAGAAAACCGACATGCAGATTCTCGAAAAAGCCCGTGAGCTGGCGGTCATCCAATCCACCGCTTCCGTGATCGGCTGGGACCAAGAGACCTACCTTCCGCCCGCCGCCGCGAAATACCGTGCCCAACAACTCGCTTGGCTCTGCTCTCGTGCTCACGAGTTTGGCACCTCGGACGCTTGGAGAAACGACCTCGAAGCTGCAGAAGCTGCGGATGATGGCGCGGATTTCAAATTGACCGCCAATCTGCGGGAACTGCGCCGGAATTTCGACCAAGGTGCGAAACTCACCACCGAGCTCGTTGCGCGGGATTCCATGGCGACCTCGCTGGGGAAGCAAGCATGGGCGGATGCCCGCGAGCGTTCGGATTTCTCGACATTTGCGCCTCATCTTGAAGTGCTTGTCGGCATCGCCCGGGAAAAGGCGGAACTCTGGGGCTATTCTGACGAGCCGTATGACGCGCTACTCGACACCTTCGAGCGCGGCACCCGCACGGCGGACGTCGCCAGCCTTTTCAATGCGATGCGGCCTGCGGTGCGGGAAATCGCGGCGAATGCGGTGGCAAACTCCACCGGACACGCCGTGAATTTACCGGCAGGCCCCTACCCTGTCGCTGACCAGCAGCGGTTCAATGCCCGCGTCGCCGAGGCCATCGGTTTCGACTTCGAGGCTGGGCGGATCGATACCACGACGCATCCATTTTGCACCACTCTCGGCCCGCGCGACATCCGGCTGACGACCCGCTACATGGAGGCCGATTTCACCTCATCACTCTTTGGCGTCTTGCACGAAGCGGGCCACGGACTCTATGAACAAGGGCTGCCAGAGGCCGACTTTGGCCTGCCATCCGGGAGTCCAGTGTCACTAAGTATCCACGAATCTCAGTCACGGCTGTGGGAAAACCATGTGGGTCGATCGCGGCCGTTTTGGGAACATTGGTATCCCGTCGCGCAGGAAATTTTCCCGCAGCTCGCTGCGTTTCCGTTGGAGAAATTTCTCCGCCACCTCTGGCGTGCCGAGTTTTCACCAGTCCGCGTGGAGGCAGATGAAGCGACCTATGACTTACACATTCTCCTCCGTTTCGAGCTGGAGCGGCGGATGGTCAACGGCAGCTTGGCCGTCGCCGATGTCCCAGCGGCGTGGAACGAAAGCTTCCGTGATTTGTTCGGATTTGCGCCAGCAGATGACCGGGATGGCTGCCTGCAAGACATCCATTGGTCATCGGGTGGCCTCGGTTATTTCGCCACTTACACGCTGGGAAATATCAACTCCGCCCAGCTTTTCGCCGCCGCCCGCCAGCAGCCAGACATCGCCAGCGCCATCGACCGCGCCGACTATCTGCCCCTTCTCGGCTGGCTGCGGAAATCCATCCACGCCCACGGTGCCACTCTCGACCCTGCGGATTTGATGAAACAGGCCACTGGCAGCGCCCCCTCCACTAGCCACTACTTGGCGCATCTCAAGGCACGCTATCTTTGATTTCCATGGCACAAGGGCTCTTCATCGTCATCGAGGGAATCGACGGAACCGGTAAATCCACCCAAGCGAAGCGCCTTGGCGAGTGGTTCACCGCGCAAGGTCGCAACGTGGTACTCAGTTACGAACCAACTGCGGGGCCATGGGGCAAAAAAATCCGCGAGACCGGCGCGACGGGTCGGCTTTCCCCGGAAGATGAGCTTCAGTATTTCCTGAACGATCGCCAGCAGCATGTCTCCGAGCTCATCACCCCGTCGCTGGCAGCCGGGAAAGTCGTCATCCTCGACCGCTACTATTTCTCGACCATGGCGTATCAGGGACTACGAGGGTTCGACCCGCAGGAAATCCGCAGGAAAAACGAAGCTTTCGCACCGATTCCCGACCTCGTTCTCATCATGGATCTGGATGTGGACGCTGCCCTCCGCCGGATCGGTGCCCGCGGCGACACGGCGAATGCGTTTGAAAAGCGGGAAAACCTCGAACGCTGCCGCGAAATTTTCCTCACGCTCAAAGATGAGGATTTCGTCCGCGTGGTCAACGCCAGCGGAACGCTCGACGAGATCACCAACCGGGTGATCGAGGCGACGAGCGGTTGCCTGAAATAAATGCGACTGCAACGGATTGCATTTTGCACCACCTGCCGCGAACTGCACGGGGTCCACATGGACTGGGCTTAGGAAAATTGAAGTTTTCTCCCTCATTCTTAGCAAGTTAAGCCCACTGGCGAGCTTGGTATTCTTTCTGCGACAGCGCCGACATGCCCACTGCCGAAGAAACCCGAGTCACCGATGCCGCCGAGTTACAAAACGTCCTCACCCGCTACATCGATTCTTACGACGGCTACACCCAAGCCGCTGCCGTTGTCGATTCTCCCTCACTCGCAGCAGCTTTCCTAGAAATCGCTGCCCGGCGTAAAATCATCGTCCAACACGTGGCGGTGCTCATCGTCCAGCAGGGTGAGAAGGCTGACACCGGCGGCAGTCCCGAGGCCGCGCTTCATCGCTGGTGGATCCGAGTGCGGGCCATGATGACCGACGAGGAATTCAAGGCGACCCTTGCCGAATGTGTTCGCGGAGAAAAAGAACTCGCTCGCACCATCCAAGACGCGCTCGAGCACGGCAACCTTGAAGCAAATCACGCCGCCATCGTCGCGGAGGTTTCGGCTGAGTTAAAGGAGGCCATCCATACCTTCGAGTCGGTGCTAGGCCGCTAATTTCTATCACAGCGAGCGGGGATGAGCCGGAGTTCCCGCCCGCTTCACATCTACCTCCGGCATAGAAAATCAAAATTATGTTAAGCTGGTCACTCACCTTTCTCATCCTCGCCCTCGTCGCCGGTGTTCTCGGCTTCGCAGGCATCGCCGGAGCCGCTGCGGGAATCGCGAAGATTCTCTTCTTCGTCTTCCTCGCCCTTCTCCTCATCTCGGCCTTGTCGCGGGCGCTGCGTGGCAAAACCCCTTGAAATTTCGTAACTAACTCAAAATTCCATCTTCTATGAATTCATCGCCATTTACTGACCGCCGTGCCAACGGACTCCTCAACCGCGTCCGCGAGGATGTCTCTCACCTGCGTGAGGACATCGGGAATCTCCTCTCCCACACCACCCAAAAAACACTGCCTAACGGTGCTCGCGATCTAGCGGATCAAGCGAAGCAACAGCTCGCTGCGGGTGGTGCCTACGCCGCCTCGCGATTGAGGGATTTCCGGAACCAGCCACAAAATCCATCCACCGCATGGATCGGCGGGGCGCTTGTGGTGGGACTTCTGGCTTACGGTGCCTATGCGCTCTGCCAAAAATCTTGCCAGAACAAGCAACTCGCGGACTCGAAACCCTACGAACCGGAAGATGAAGTCACCGGCTGAACATCCCCTGCCCCGCCCATTGCTCTATCCATTTACTGAATCATGAAATTTCTCCCACTCTTCACCATCCTTGCAACGCCGTTACTTTTTTCGAACTGTCGAGAGGCCCGGGAAAAAATGACGGTGGTCAAACAAGAAGCCGCTGCGGCGGGTGATGTCACCTTCGCCAAAAATACCTTCGCGTCGTTAGCGAAAGGCGACTCCTCCGTTTCCACTAAAATCGACTGGCCAGTATTCACCTCGCTGGGGGAAAACTTGGGAGCGTCTTATGTCGCCCTCAGTTCTGATGTCGAGAAACAGAAACTCACGAGTAGTTTCATCACCCAGTTCTCCGTTTCCTTCCGTGAAAGTGGCGGCAGCGTGGATGCCTACAGTAACTGGCGCGTGGTCAGTCATGATTCACAAAAGACCGAGGTCGCTGCGGACTCCAGCGGCGGCGTGCTCACCGTCATCGTTTCCGAGCGCGACGGGGTGGAGAAAATTTCCTCCATCAACGTCGTTAAATAAACCGAATCAGGCCCACGCTGGGCGCTCGGTTTCGAACGCAACCTGCTCACCGCTCAACGGATGTTGGAACGAAAGTTTCCATGCGTGGAGCTGGAGCGGGGGCGACTCGGGATCAAGCGTCTGGGTGTCGCCTATTTTATGATCCGCGAGGTAAGCAGGATCTCCCACGACGGGCCAACCCATCTGCCAAAGATGAAGGCGGATCTGGTTTGTCCTGCCCGTATTTAACTTCGCTTCGAGTAAACTGGTTCCGTCTGCGTGGCGTGCGAGAACTTTGAAATCAGTCCGAGAAGGCAGTCCGTCGATTTCGTCGATGACCCGAGTGCCCATCACGTCCGGCTCGGAGGAAATCGCCGCTTCCGAGAAGAATGTTTCTTCACCCGGATGGCCAAGTGCTCTTACTAAATAACGCTTGTCCACCGAGCCTGCGAGGAATTGCTGCTGAAGCAGCCGACAGAAATGGCGAGTGCGGGCAAACACCACCAACCCGGTCGTGTTCGCATCCAAGCGGTGCACGGGCCGCGGATACTTCGGCGCATAGACTTCGTTGAGGATGTATTGCAGCGTGTTCCGGTGGAAACGCCCACTCGCGTGCATCGGCAGCGGCGCTGGCTTGTGGATCACGACCACCGCCTCGTCCTCATAAATCACCCGGATCGCAGCCGATACGGGAGGTTCCACATCTGGCGGAAACACCTGCACCACCCGCTCACCACTGCGGACGATGTGCTGTTTCCCCCGAATCGTTCCACCGTAGTTCACGAAACGCCCCGCATCGCAGCGGGCTTCCCATTCTCCCGCCGAGACTTGAGGAAACAAGCCGACCAACGTTTCCAACAACGTGCATCCATCGTAAATGGCCGGGACATTTACCGGGCGTCGGTTCTCCTGCGGGATCGAGCCAGGTAGCGGGTCGGTTGTTTTCACGATCGCCTCGTGAAGTTCTGCAATCCGTGCAGCCATCCGTTCCGGCGCGCTCTTGAAACAATGTGGACAACTCGCTCCCTCGACATGGCGCGGGTCTTGCTGATCCACCGCATCCAGCGGCGCTTGGCAGGCGAAACAAATCGCGTGGTCAGTTTCCCGCAATCCAGGATCCACCCCGACCCGCTGGTCGAAGACGAAACACTCGCCCTCGTAATGCTCGCCACCGCATTCCTCGAAGTATTTCAGAATACCGCCGTCGAGTTGATAAATTTGGTTAAACCCCTCCTGCTCCATGAACGGTCCGGCTTTCTCACAACGGATGCCGCCGGTGCAGAACATCACGACGGGTTGATTTTTAAGGCTTTCCGGGAGCTTCCTCACAGCATCTGGAAATTCGCGGAAGGTGTTGATGTGGGGAACCAGGGCCTGCTTGAAAGTGCCCAACTTGACCTCGTAATCGTTGCGAGTGTCCAGCAGAGTGACGGGCCGGCCTTCGTCCAGCCAGCGCTTCAGTTCGGTGGCGGAAATTTTCGGTGAGGTGTAGTTCGCCGGGCGGATGCTCTCCATGCCGAAGGAAATAATCTCCCGCTTGATCCGCACTAGCATCCGGTTAAACGGCTGCTTCTCACTGACACTCACCTTCGGCTCCAAGGCTTCCAGTCCGGGGATTTTCCGCAGCTTTCGGAGCAAGAGTTCGATGGATCCCGCAGCTCCGGCGACAAATAAATTGATGCCTTCCGTGCTCAGCAGAATCGTCCCTTTGAGTTCCCAAGCCTTACAATCGGCGATCAGCGCCTCGCGCAATTCCTTGAGCCCGGTGAGCTCAGCGAAGCGGTAGCTCGAAATATTCGTAACGGCAGACACGGCGGAAAAACAACACGAAGCCCGCCCCGTAGCCAGTCCGAAGTCGCTCCTTGCAGGTTCAGACAGCGCTGGACCGCAAGATTTCTTGAAGAATCGGCACGTCCGCAGCAGCCCACGCCAATTCGTGAAAACACTCCGGTGCGCACCAGTGGAGCTTTTCGTGCTCCATTGCCCGCAGCTCGCCGCCGGTGATGCGGCAGCGGAATGGCCGCAGCCGGATGGTCTGCTCGGCGTAGTCCCAGATGACCGGCCTCAGCGCCGGGCCGATCTCGACCTCCACCGCCAGCTCCTCCATCAATTCGCGTTCAAGCGCCGTTTGCAGGGATTCACCAAGATCGACCTTGCCGCCGGGAAATTCCCACAACCCGCCGAGGTGCTTCCCCGCCGGGCGCAGGCAAGCAAGAAATTGCCCCGCTGAATTTTCAATCACGCCACAAACCACTTCCAACATCGTGCCCGATGCTGGAACTGATCGTGAGCCACGGTCAATCAGGCGATTTCGCGGAAATGCAGTCACGACACAAAAAAAGCCGCTGGAATGATCCCAGCGGCTTTTTGAAGAAAAGGATCGGTCAGAAATATCAGGCAAGAGCGCCTTCTTCTTTCTTCTCCTTGTCGCATTTACCCTTTTCGCAATCGGAGGCGAGGAGAGTTCCCTCTTCCTTCTTCTCCTTGTCGCATTTGCCCTTTTCGCACTCAGAGGCGAGCAAGGCTCCATCGTCTTTCTTTTCTTTGTCCTTATCCTTGTCCTTGTCTTTGTCGTGCTCCTTGTCAGTGCCGCATTTGCCGCAGTGAGCGAGGGCGCCTTCTTCTTTCTTTTCCTTGTCACATTTGCCCTTTTCACACTCGGAAGCGAAGGCTGGCAGGACCATGAACGAGGCGCAAAGCGCGGTAAGTAGTAATTTCATATAGGTAGTTAGTTGGATTTCGAATCGGCTTAGAGATTAGCCAGTCATTTGACCCGCACCAGTGGAAATTATTCCTAAAATTTCTTCGGGACGTAAATTTCCCGGCGGAGTCAGAAGATAAACGCCGTCACGGGACAAATGTTTCTAAAAAGAGACAAAGATTTCGCCCCTACGCCCGGCTCCATGATTGCGCTTGGCCACCGCCGGAATCTTCCATATTTCCGTCGCCCATTCTGTGTCTTTTTCGATCCTCGCCACCGACCCCACCACTTCCGCCCGCCGCGGTCGTTTGACTTTGCCCCATGGCACCGTGGAAACGCCGATTTTCATGCCCGTCGGCACGCAGGGAACCGTAAAAACCCTGCACCCCACCGAGGTCGAGCAGCTCGGAGCACAGATCATTTTAGGAAATACCTACCATTTATGGCTGCGGCCCGGTCACGAAATCATCCGCGAACTGGGCGGCCTCCATGGGTTCAGCACATGGCAGAAGCCGATGCTGACCGATTCCGGCGGCTTCCAAGTCTGGTCGCTGGCGAAACTCCGGAAAATCACCGAGGAAGGGGTACGTTTTTCCAACCACCTCGACGGCGCGAAAATGCTGCTCACTCCGGAACTCAGTATGGAAATCCAAGGAGCGCTCGGCTCCGACATCGCGATGCTGTTCGACGAATGCCCACCCTACCCCTGCGACGAGGCCTATGCGGCGAATTCCCTGGCACTCACCAGCCGCTGGGCGAAACGCTGCAAGGACTGGGTCACGGAAAATAATCCACGCTCCGGCGGCGGGGCGCAGCAGCATTTCGGCATCGTCCAAGGCTCGATCTACGCCGATCTCCGCGAGCAATCCGCCCGGGAACTCGTCGCGCTGGGCTTCGACGGCTATGCCATCGGCGGCGTTTCTGTGGGCGAGCCGGAGCATGAAATGTTCCGTGCCATCGAGAATGCCGTGCCATTTCTCCCGCACGACAAGCCGCGCTACGCCATGGGACTCGGCACCCCACCGCAGATTTTAGAAATGATCGCCCGCGGCGTGGACATGTTCGACTGCGTCATGCCGACCCGCATCGCCCGCCACGGCATGGCGATGACGCTCGACGGCCCGATCAACATCAAAAACCTGATTCACGCCAGCGATCCCCGGCCAATCTGCGAGAGTGCCCACCCACATGTCGCTGGATTTTCCCGCGCCTATCTCCGGCACCTGTTCCGCGCCGGGGAAATCCTAGGTTTGCGGTTGCTTTCCTTCCACAATCTGCATTTCTACCTCTCCCTCGTCGCAGGAGCACGGGAGGCCATCACCGCAGGGAACTTCTCTGATTACAAAGCTTCCTTCATCCGCCGCTACACTCGATCCAATCTCACATGACATTCACCACCGCGCTCATCCTCGCTCAAGCCGCTCCCAGCGGTCCCGCCGGCATCCTTGGCAGACCTGAGGTCATGATGGTCATCATGGTCGTCATGTTTTATTTCCTACTCATCCGCCCGCAGCAACGCCAGCGCAAGGAACTCGCCGCCCGCGTGGCCGCCCTCCAGTCGGGCGATAAGGTGGTCACCTCTTCCGGCATCCACGGCATCATCCACAATGTGAAGGAACACACCGTCGTCATCAAAGTCGCAGAGGGCACCATGCTTGAATTCGACAAAGCGGCCGTCGCCACCGTGCGGACCAAAGACGTGCCCGCCGCCAAGTAATTTCACCCACCTCATCCCATCTCCCGCCCCGTTTCCGGAGCAAAACCCGACCATCCCACCATGCTTGTAGCCAACGCTTTTTACGATGATCCACTGACCTTGTTCCTCACCGGACTGGCACTGTTGATTTTATTCTTCTGGTATTTCGCCACGGAAATCGAGCGACGCAAACGCAACGTCGGCACGGTATTGCTGTTCGGAGTCGTCGCGCTTTGCATCGCCGTAGTCACTCCGCCCAGGGAGCGACTCAAGGGCGGCATCGACATCCGCGGCGGGTCCTCATTCTCCTTACACATCCAGCCACGCACCGGCGAAGATGGGGTGGAAATGCCGATCACCACCTCTCAAGTGGACAAGGCCATCGAGGTCATTGAAAAACGCCTCAACGGCATGGCCACCGCCGAGCCACTCATCGCTCGCCAAGGTAGCAACGGCATCCTCCTCCAAATGCCCGGCGTCGAACCCGGCGAATCCGACCGTATCCGCGAAACGCTCCAAAAGGTCGCCAAGCTCGAGCTCCGCGAAGTGAGTCCTCGCAATGAAGAAGTCGGCGCGGATGGCAAATCTCTCGCCACCCGCGTTTCCGAGCGCGTCGAAATCGTCCCCGGCTACCAAGCATTCGTCCAGAAACACAAAACGGAAGACGGCAAGGAAATCGAAACCCCTATCCTCCTTAGCCGCCGCACCGCACTCGGCGGTTCAGACATCGCCCTCGCTGTTCCTTCCCAACAGCAGCAAGACGCCGTCGAAATCACCCTCAATGGCGGTGGCACCGACAAAATGATCGCCCTGACCCAGAACATGCAGGCAGGCCGCGACCGCATCGCCATCGTCCTCGACGGGGAAGTCATCAGCGCCCCAGTCGTAAACAAGGTGCCACTCGGCAAGCAGTTCGTCGTCGAAGGACTCCGCGATCCCGGCGAGCCGCAAAAGCTGGCGAACTCATTGATGAACCCACTGGAAAATGCCTTAGTCGTGGATGAAATGCGCAAGGTTTCCCCTACCCTCGGTGCCGCCGTCGTCCAGCAAGGGCTCGTCGCCGGTGGCCTAGCGCTGATCATGACGTTCCTTTTCGTCCTGATTTACTACCGCGTCTCCGGCTTCATCGCCATCATCGGACTCATCGTAAATACGATCATGTTGTTCGGCATCATGGCCATGTTCGGCTTCACCTTCTCACTCCCAGGCATCGCCGGAATGGTGCTCACCATCGGCATGGCGGTGGATGCCAACGTGCTGATCTATGAACGCCTGCGGGAAGAAATTGCTCACGGCAAGACGCTGAAAAATGCGATCGAGGCGTCATACGACCGAGCGTTTTCGGCGATTTTCGACTCTCACGTCACCTCGCTCCTCACCGCTGCGATTCTCTGCTACTTCGGCACCAGCGCGATCAAGGGCTTCGCCATCACCCTGCTCATCGGCGTCACCGCCTCGCTGTTTTCCGCCATTTTAGTGACCCGGGTGATTTTCCGCTGGGGCGTGGATTTCGGTTGGTTGAAGCAGCTCACCTTCCTCGATCTTATCAAATCGAAGCACTACGACTTCATGGGCAAACGGAGAATCTGCATCGGCCTCGCCATCGCCACGCTGGTCCTATCTCTCGGAGCCTTCGCCTTTCGGGGTGAAAAAGCGCTCGGGATCGACTTCACCGGCGGCACGCTCATCAAGTTCCAACTCGGGAAAGATCACCCGATCAAGTTCGATGCCTTTCGTAAAATTGTGGAAGATTTGAAGCCCACCCTTTCAAAAGAAGCCTATCCCCAACAGGAAACGAATCTGAGCACCGGCACGATGATGACCGTGCGCTGCGCCACCAAAGACGCCGCGACGATCACCGAAAAGCTTCGCAGCTCGATCCCGGAACTCGGCGAGAAAAAAGCCAACTCCGCCGACTACACCATCGACGCCAGCCAAGATGAAGTCTCCGCTCTTATTGGCGATTCCGCGATGCAACAATCGCTAGTGGCCATCTTCCTCGGCCTATTAGGCATCATGGTTTATATGACCTTCCGGTTCGAATTCTCGTTCGCACTGGGTGGCTTCGTTGCCATTTTCCACGATATCATCATCTGCGTCGGAGTCGTCGTCCTTATGGGTGGCCAGCTTTCCATGATCCACGTCGGAGCAGTCCTGACCATCGCCGGCTACTCGATCAGCGACACCATCATCGTCTTCGACCGGGTGCGAGAAATGCTACTTTTCAGTAATGAGTCGGAGGAAAAGGTAATGAATGACGCCGTCAATGCCACGCTCTCACGCACATTGCTCACGTCGGGAGCCACGTTGATCAGCGTCGCCATCCTCGGGTTCCTCGGTGGTTCCGCCCTGCGCGACTTCGGCATCATCATCTTCATCGGCATCATCGTCGGCACCTTCTCATCCATCTTCATCGCCTCGCCAGTCGCCCTCTGGTGGAGCACCCGCAAAGGCGGAAATATCCGGGATGCCGTGCTCGCATCCGAAGCGAAAGTGGAAGCCATTTCCGCCGCACCCTAAGCCGTCTCATCCCAGAAAAAGCCCCGTGCTCCTCAGTGGAACACGGGGCTTTTTGCTGTGATGGATTTCAAAATATGCCAAATCCAACCCGACTCACAACTCTTCATCCGCGTCCATCCGGGCCCGAACGAAATTCAAAAAACCACCGGCCACTTCGCGTTCGGGTAGTTTCCACATCGTTCTCCGGTAGTATCTACATCGCCCTCAAGCGCCCTAACTTCACTACCACTGAGATTGCTGAAATGCGTTTGCTAACCCCATTTCATTTCCCTGAGAATTCGTCACCCGATAAGAAACAAATGGATTGCAGACAATGGGTAACGGATGATGGGGGGCAGCACCGCTTCTGCGGGCAAGGAAAAAAGCTGATGCTAAAATCGGCTTGATAAGCTCGGAAATTGATCATTCTAGTGGCTCGCAAGTCGCTCCAAGAAATGGTGCGCGAGACCCTCACCAAGCTTCCCAAAACTCATGAACACCGCCATCCGATCCCTAGGCCTCGCCGCTGCCTGCCTTTCGAGCTGTTTTTTTGTCAGTTGCGCTGGCAGCATGGAAAGCACCGCCCTCGTTCCAGCTCACGCCTCAGCCTCACACCACACCGGCCAACCGGTGACTGCCGCCGTCGCCGGAGGTGCTGCCAGCAGCAATGTCGTCGCCCTTATCAGCAACCAAGAATTCAAGCAGGCCCTCGAAGCGGCGCTTGTGAACAGTGGGATGTTCAAAAACGTCGGGGATAGCGGCTATCAACTGGAAGCCTTCATTACTTCTGTTAAACAGCCACTGGTTGGGTTGAGCATGAGCGTGACGATAGAAGTCGGCTACACCTTGAAGCGCGGCCAAGCCGTCATCTGGCGTCAAAATATCAAATCCACCTACACTGCACCTATGGGTGAAGCTCTCATCGGAGCCGTCCGCGTGCGCAAGGCCACCGAAGGAGCGACTCGCGAGAACATCACTAACCTTATCCGTGCGCTGGATGAGAAACGCCCCTGATCCCGCCCGCTCCGTTTTGATTTCCGGCCCCGCAACCTCAGATGGCGCTGAACAAGAGGAGAAAAAGATCGAGGATTAGGAGGGTGTGAGACGCTTTGAAGAGGTGCTGGAACGGGATGTTCCAGTTAGTGTGGAGGACATCTCACTTCGCACTACTCCAGCACGGCACGATTTTTATTTCTACCCTCCACTGTCTTGGCGATCAGGCCGAAGCAAAGGATGAGCACTACCAGCCCGTAAAACATCCAAATTGTGGTTTTCCCAGCAGTGAACCCATAGTTGTGGAGACCGGTATTCAAGAAATTGACATGCCACCAAGAGAACGTCACCACCGCCGCTGTAAAGACAGCTGCTAGATGCAGTCCCCATTCCTTAATATAGCCACCGAGACGACCGTGGAGGATGGCCAGAGTCCACAGGACGATGAGTAATGCACCATTTTCCTTGGGGTCCCAACCCCAGAAGCGCCCCCATGAGTCATTGGCCCAGATGCCTCCTAGCACGGTGCCGACTAGAGCGAGAAACAACGTGAAGCAAATCATTCCATAAACCGCCCGAGTGAGTGACCGGCAGATGTCGCGGTCACCATTATCAAGCCCTAGCCCGCGCATCAGCAGATAGATGAAGGCGAGGAACGCCGCGAGTAACCCCGCCGCATAGCCAAGAGTAATCGTCAGCACATGGGTCGTCAGCCAGTAGTTCGAGTCGAGAACAGCGATGAGCGGATCCATATAGTCCTTCGCATCGCCGAGTTCAAAGCGCCGGGAGAGTATAATTAGTAAAGTGCCGAGAATTGGAGCGATGCCGAGGGCGAACCGCCGACGAGTCATCCACTCGATGAGAAGCGAGATCAAAACCACGGTAGCGGCAATGAAGATGATGGTATCATATAAATTCCCCACCGGCGGTCGCTGCATGATGATACAACGTTGAACAATGGCGATGATACAGAGACCAAGCCCCGTCGCCGTGCTGGCAAACGTACCCCAAGCAAGAATACGCCCTACTGTTATCTTCCCCAGAGGCCAAATCACTAAACCGGTTGGTGGGAACTCCCCTTGCAATTCACTAACTGCAGTACCCTTTCCCACCGTCCACATCGCCAGTGCTGTGAGTGTGCCGAAGATGAAGCAGACGAGCGCGTTTAGAAACCAATCCATCCGATAGAAACTCGCCTCCATCTTGATGTGCCGATACTCGCCACGGGCTTCGGCGCGTTTGGCGAGGTTATCGCGTAGCGAGATCAGATTGGTTCGAAATGATGCTTCGTTCACATAGGCCGAGCGGACAACGGTTTCGAGCGATTTCACATCTTCAATGGCCAACTTCGGATCCTTCTTTGGGTCGGTGATCGGCTTCATGATGGACATCCCCGCACTCAGCCAGATGTCTTGGTTTGCGTCGGCGGGAGGAAGAATAAAAAGCCCATTATAGGCATAATTCGCGACATCAAATATCTGCTGCAACAGGCCTTGTTGGAAGGCTCCCATCTTTTCGCCCCTAGCTTCCTGCGCTGCGACCTGCTTGAGGATTTCTGGGACTGTCACCATGACGTCGCTGATTTCCGCGCGCTTATCCACAGCACCCTTTTCCTCCGATGCTACTAATAGCACGCCGGAACGGGCGAAGGAAAAATACCAAAGTAGGCTTTCATATTCACTCAGATTCGCCGCGAGAGCGATCGTCTGTTGCTGCGCAGGATCTCGCTTATCTTTTTCAATCGCTTTATAGGTTGCCGCGAGTTTGTTTAGCTTATCTCGGGCTGGTTCGATATCGGCGTAGCTGTAGCGATCTCGCTTGCCACGGGTCTTCACCCCGATGGCTTCGAGGATGGATGAGTTATCGACCCGGAAAGTCGGCTGCTTGGCTGCCAACTGCGGCCGGAACAGTGTATCCATCAGCCATTCAGTCGGCTTGATTTTGACCGTCCTACCATCATTGCCACTGATTTTCATCGAGCGTGCACCATGCAGGCCCAACATCGTGAATCCGGCATAAGTGGAAAGCGGTTTGATACGTCCGCCGTTTTGAATCGGAATCGTTTCGGCAACCTTGAGCGTCTCTTTATCCCACGGCGTGTAGCCCTCAACTTTCCGGACTTCGCCCTTCGGCATGTTATCTACTGCCACATTGTAAAACACGGCCAGAAGCACCGCGATCGCAAGCCCAGCGGCGATCCAGCGACCAATTTTTGAAGACGAGTTAGACATGACTTTTTTTGTGAGAACCACCCACGATAAAGGAAGCAAGTTTAATCAAGAAAGTGACTGCCATCCCGATGGCGACGATGATGAGACTATACTTCGGCCACTGGTCTGCCGGATTCTTGACGACCTCGAACACCGAATACATCTTCTGCCCTGGTCCGGCACCGGGTGGGCCATAGCTGGCTTGGAAAAACGTGAGACCTTCATAGCGCATGGGCTCATTCATTTGGATTGTGGCCTTGGCATCGCCACCGTTCTCACTGCGGGTAACTTTACTAACGAACTTCGAGGCCATCGTGGTGCCGGGGTGGAAGGCTGCGGTGAATTCATCGAGCTTCACAGTAAATGGCATGACCCAGAGCCGCTTGTGCATATCAACCGCGAACACACGCTCACCGAGCCGATAGGTAAATGGCTGGAAACTCGCGCCGGCAAGAATGAAGGGTGCGGATTTTGCCCCGCCGTGCGGGAGGATTCGAGCATAGCATCCCGCCGTGTAACTCTCTGCAGGCTCTGCCTTTGCGAGCTTTGGCTTTTCCATCAGGAAGTAACCATCAGCGATATACTGATTTTGATCGGGTGCACGCTCGGTAGAGGAAACTGGCACGCAGTCATTCATATAAGCAGTCAACTCAAGGTCGAACGGGAGCTCAGGAAAACGAAATTTACGCCGCTTCTCACCTTCAAGGTTTGCAATATCTTTGCCGCGGATGACGTGAATCTTGTCCGGCTTGCCGACTTTGATCTCAGCGACTTCCACCACATATTCGAGGTAATCCACCGCGACGTTACTGGATTCGCCCTCGTTGATCGCCATGTTCCCGCGCTCGGAGTAGTGGAAGGTGACGCCAGCGCCGACGAGTAGGAAGATAATCCCAAAATGGGAAATGAGATTCCCATAATGTTGCCAACCTTTGCGAATCCGGATCATCCCGCCGAGGATTAGATTGACTAGTAAAATGGCACAAAGCCAGTAGCCTCCCGGCACTGGAATGGGCACCAGTTTGTCATTGATGCGAAGAAACTCGAAATCTGGTAGGATGATGATGGATTCCCAATCGGTAGAGAAATACTTGTTGATGGTAGGGTAGAGCCCGTGCTCGACCTGCTCTAGCGTGGCAAACAAAGTGAGTAATCCTAGCAGAATGAGGGTAATAGTCGCTAACCCAAAACCGGACAATAGATCGAAAACTTTTCCCGGTAGAGACCGGGGTGCTTTAGCGAGAGATTTGTCAGCGGGTTCCATAGTCTGATGAGCGGAGATCCATACGAAATTTCAAAGTGGAATCATTCAGTGATCCGGACGCTTTTCATAAAGGTCTCAAGCACGGGTTGAGCTTCTTCGACCTCGGCCTTGGGTCCCACCATCTTGACGGTAATGATCTGGCCCTTTACCGAAGCAATCACTCCTGCGAGGGCGAATCCCGGTTTTTCCGCAGCTCCCATACCACCCGCATAGTCGCCCTCTGCGGTCACCCGCACGCCGGTCGAGCCAGCAAGGGCACAGGAAGAGAGCTTCGCCAAACCCGCCTGGTCGAGCGGAGGTTTGCCGAATTGTTTTAGCCAGCGGTTGGCATTGTCGAGGACCGTGCCTTGGGAAAGGGAAACCCAAACTTCGCCCATCCCAGTCTCGCCGAAGCGGTAGTTTAGCAGGCGAAACTGTGATGCGGGAAGCGCCTGCCAGCCATCCGGTTTGTCGGCCTTGACCGGGCTTGGCTTGATGAGGCGAAAACGTTCATCGCTGGTGGCGAAGAGTTTGATAGCACCATCCTTCGTCGTCAGACTGCGGGTTTCTGTGACGGTGGTTTCTTTTTTCTCTCCACAGCCGGAGAAAATCACAACGCAGGCGGCCAGAGATGCAGCGCGGTATTTCATGCGGGTGCGGTAAGCCCGCCCCCTGTTCCACGCAAGTGGAAACGGGCAACTTAGCAGGGCAACCTCACTTTGGAATCGTGATTTTTAGCAGAGTTTCGAGGATGGGCTCGCTAAGCGCTGCTTGGATGCGCTTGCCGCGCATCGTATCTTGG
>JAYUHS010000229.1:0-7861 GCA_043766715.1 Luteolibacter sp. | reverse complement strand
AACCATCCAAGATACGATGCGCGGCAAGCGCATCCAAGCAGCGCTTAGCGAGCCCATCCTCGAAACTCTGCTAAAAATCACGATTCCAAAATGAGGTTGCCCTGGTCGGCGTGACCGCACGGCGGACCTTGCGTCCTAGCCCGGCGACGGCTACCACTCGGCCATGGACCTTGCAGATTTCCGTAAAGAATATTCCGACCGTGGCCTCGGCCGTGAGGAGATGGATGCCGACCCTGTCGCGCAGTTCTCCCAGTGGTTCGACCAAGCCACCGCCATGAAAGTCCACGAGCCGAATGCAATGACACTCGCCACCGTCGATGAAAATGGAACGCCCTATCAGCGGACGGTGCTGCTGAAATCGTGCGATGCGGCGGGTTTTGTATTTTTCAGTAACTACGGCAGCCGCAAGGCACGGCAGATGGCGCAGAACCCGCGAGTGAGCCTCTTATTTCCGTGGATCACGCTGGAGCGGCAGGTGATCATCCATGGCAGCGTGGAAAAAATTACCGAGGCGGAGTCACGGAAGTATTTCAACTCCCGCCCGCGCGAGTCCCAGATCGGCGCGTGGGTCTCGAACCAAAGTGAAGTCATCGCCTCGCGTGAAGTGCTGGTCCAGAGGCTGGCGGAAATTGAGGAAAAATTCGCGGATGGCGAGATCCCACTGCCGCCGTTCTGGGGTGGCTACCGGGTGAAGCCGGAGACGATCGAGTTCTGGCAAGGTGGCCCGGCGCGGCTGCACGATCGGTTTTTTTATCAACGAGTGGACGGCGGCGGTTGGAAGATCGACCGGCTGTCACCTTGACCGGATTTCGGGATCAAGCAAAGTCCTGCCATGACGCGTGAGAATTTAGCCGAAGTGCTGGAGCAGATTGCCCTGTTACTTGAACTGAAAGGCGAAAATCCGTTCAAAGTGCGGGCTTACCGGCAAGGCGCGGAGACGGTGCGGAATTACGATGGGGAGATCGTCGAGCTGGCGGCGAAGAACGAGCTGGTAGGCGTGAAAGGCATCGGCGAGGCGCTGCGGGACAAGCTCCACGAACTCGCGAGCACGGGGAAATTAGACTATTACGAGAAGCTACGGGCGGAGTTTCCGGCAGGGATTTTCGAGCTTTTCGAGCTCCAAGGACTGGGGCCGAAGAAGGTCAAGGCGCTGTATGAAGCGCTCGGAATCGCATCGATCTCGGATCTCAAGGCGGCGTGCGATGCGGGGAAAGTCGCGGGTTTACCAGGATTCGGCGCGAAGCCTCAGGTGAAAATTCTCGAGGCCATCACGCTCAAGGCAACCTTCGCGGATCGCTTCCTGCTCGGCGGAGTCCTCCCGCTGGCAGAGGAAATACTCGGGCTGCTACGGCAGCACCCAGAGGTGGCCCGAGTGACGGCAGCGGGTTCCTTCCGGCGGGGGAAGGAAACGGTGCATGATCTGGATTTCCTCGTATCGACCAAGGAGCCGAAGCTGGTGTGCGAAGATTTCACGACTCTACCTCAAGTGGAATCCATCATCGTCTGTGGCGAAACCAAGGCCTCTGTCCGCCTGAAAAACGGCCTGCAATGCGATTTACGCGCCGTTTCGAACGCGCAATTTCCCTTCGCGCTGCAATACTTTACCGGGTCCAAGGAACACAACGTCGCCATTCGTGGTCTGGCGCTGAAGCAGGGTCTATCGCTCAACGAATATGGGTTTACCCCGACGAATGAGACGGCGGTGGTGCCCGAGGTCAACGATGAGGCGGACATTTATCAGGCACTCGGGCTGGATTTCATCGCTCCGGAATTACGCGAAAATCGTGGCGAAATCGAGGTGGCCGCTGAGCACAGTTTGCCGAAATTGGTCGAGTTGGAGCAGCTCCGCGGGACGTTTCACAATCACACGACTGCCTCGGACGGGATCCACAGCTTGGAGGCGATGGCGGACGAGGCGATGGAGCTGGGACTGCAATACTTGGGAATCGCAGATCACTCGAAGTCATCATTTCAGGCGAATGGCCTCGACGAAGCGCGGTTGCTAGAGCAAGTGGCGGCGATCGCAAAACTGAATGCAGGCTACGAAAATTTCCGCATCTTCGCCGGTAGCGAGGTGGACATCTTGAAGGACGGCACGCTGGATTTCCCGGATGAAATCTTGGCAAAACTCGATTACTGCGTCGCCTCGGTGCACTCGTCATTTACGCTTTCCGAGGAAGAAATGACCCGCCGCATCTGCCGGGCGATGGAAAACGAACACGTCACGATGCTCGGCCACGTCACCGGACGGCTGCTGCTGAAGCGTGAGTCCTACGCGGTGAACCACGCGATGATCATCGATTGCGCAGCGGAAACGCGGACGATCATCGAGCTGAATTGCAGCCCAATGCGGCTCGATATGGACTGGCGCTGGTGGCGGCGGGCACGCGATAAGGGCGTGCTGTGCTCGATCAACCCGGACGCCCACTCGACCCAGGGCCTCCACCACCTCGGCCTAGGAATCCGCCTAGCGCGGAAGGGCTGGCTGACGAAGCAGGATGTGATCAATACCCGACCGCTAGAAATGATCACCAAATTTCTAACTACCCCGAAAGCGAAAAGGTAGCATGACAGAGGGGCACGTCTTTAGTAGTGAAAACTAACACGACCAAGTCCTTGCCGGACTGCCATTTGGCTGCCAACCATCTGGGCGTTTTGGACATGGATACCAATGAATTCCGCAAGAAAACCCGCTTTGTGGTGAAGCTTGGCCGTGCGCTGCACGAGTGCGGCACCACCAGCCAGCGGATCGAGCAGCATCTCACGAATGTCACCCGCATGCTCGGGCTGAACGGCAGTTTCATGATCAGCCCGACCACGTTCACCTGTGCGTTCTGGGAGGAGGACGAGCTCGACCAGTTCGTCCACATCGAGCGGGTGGAACCGGCGGAAAACAATCTGGGCCGGCTATGGGAAATCGACCGGCTGGTGGAAAGCATCGCCGACGGTCGCCTCAGCTTCAGCGAGGGAAACGAACGACTCGGACCGATCATCACCGCACCTTGGAACTACTCGCTGTGGGCCAACGCGCTTTCCTGGGCGCTCGTTGGCGGTTCGTTCGCCGCATTGCTCTCCACGAATGCGCAGGACACCGTGGCCGCGACGCTATTGTCGCTGGTTTTGTTTTTCATCACCCATCTGGGTTCACGTCATACGAGCTGGAGTCCGGTGATCACGATCCTCGCGCCCTTCGTGGCGGGTGTGCTTGCCAGCGCCTTGGCGGCGTCCGGTGTCGGCATCAACGTGTCGTTCGTCATCCTTTCCTCTATCATCATCTTCATCCCCGGTCTGGCGCTCACCGTCGCGCTGACGGAAATTTCCGCCCGCCATCTGATCTCCGGCAGCTCGCGGCTGGTGGATGCCGCGATGCTGTTGGTGAAGCTGTTTTTTGGAGCGATCAGTGGCATGGCCGTCGCGAATTTGCTCTTCCACGAGGACGCCGCCGGAGCAGCTTTCCTGCCGCTGCTGCCAGCATGGAAAACTTGGCCCGCGCTCGTTGGGCTGTCGCTCGGTCTCGGCATTGCTTTCAATATCCCTCGCCGGAAATTGCTGTGGGGTTTGTTGTCGGGAGTCATCGCATTCGGCGCTGCCAGCATTGGCGAGGCATGGTTCGGCACCTCCGGGGGGATGTTCATCGGGGCGCTTGCCGTCGGGCTTTTCAGTAATCTCTACTCTCGGATCGCTCGTGGGCCGGGGTCGATCCTGATGACGCAGGGCATCGTCCTGCTGGTTCCGGGCAGCAAGACCTACATGATTCTCAACCATTGGGTGTCCGGTGAGGACATCTTGCCCGGTGCCAGCGGCGGCGACCGGGCGCTCATGGTGTTCATCGCGCTTATCGCCGGGCTGTTATTTTCCAACGCCCTCGTGCCTACTCAGAAGAGCCTGTAACCCTCCGAGTTCTGATAGGAAATCCTGAGGAAAAGTCAGATGGAACGTCTTATGATTAGGGCACGATGGAGCAAGAAAAGTCCAAGGCCAAGAATGACTGGGATAGCGTCGAGCCACTCAGGACTGAGGAGAATATCCGGCCCGGTGGTAGCATTCGGTCCGGACTCTTGTCGGGCGGTTCGGTAAGCGGCGCTCACTGCAAGCGACACAACTGCAATGACCGTCCAGATCCGGGACAAACCAACCCACCGAATGAGTCTGGCAAAAACGTAAGCACCGAAAAAGCTGCAGGTATATTCAATCCAGCGGAACATGGTGAAAATTTCGCGCGGTATGTTAGAATCACCTGTCACGGTGTTGTGATCGATCACAGCGTGGGCGATCAAAAAAATAAACGTAGCAATCACCGAGACGGTGCCACCGACGGCAAAGTAAGTAATGGCGGAGGGGCCGGCGACGAAATAGAGCGGTGCGAAGCGACGCAAATGCTCGCGGGTGATCGAGAGGAAATCCGTGCGGCGAGCAACCAGCGGCAAGCTGGTAAAAAACACCAAGCTAAGCACTGATGCCGAAATGACAACGGGGAGAAGGGGAATCGTAATCATCGACCGCGGAAGTGTTGGACGGTGCCGACGAGGAAAAGCACGGGGAACAAGAGTCGCGTCGTGAGCGATGAGCCTCGGTTCTCGTGGCCTGTACTGATGAAAACAACCCATAGCAGCTCGGTCACGAGAACGGCGGCTAGAGCTGAAACTAAATAGAAGCGTGCAACGAATTTTTTCATGGTGCGTCAGAGGACGCTTGCCGTTGTAGCTCATCCGCAACGAGTTGGAAGCATGAAAAGTGGCTCTTCAGCACACGGTAAACACACATTAGGGGAAGGAGTTCTCCGAGGTATTGGACAGGTTCCTAGGTTTCTAGATTTCATTTGCCGCCCGTTCGGCCGTCTCTAGACTTCGCCGCAGTTCTATGAGCCGTTTGTTTTCTTTCCTTTTCCCGTTGGTGCTGGCCATTCCGATGCTCGTTGCACAAACGCCGTCGCTGCCGTCAGACGTTTATCAATCGGTCCTACGGATCGAAGTCGCCTCCCAGCTTCCAGACTATCAGACACCGTGGAATTCTGGGCGCTTCAGCGGCGGGATCGGCACGGGTTTTCTCATTGGGAAAAACAAGATTCTCACCAACGCTCACGTCGTTTCGAATGGCCGGCGTATCCTGATCACGGTTTATGGCAGCCCGAAAAAATACCCAGCCAAGGTCGAGTTCGTCGCGCACGACTGCGATCTCGCGCTGCTCTCGGTCGAGGATTTCAAAGATTTCGAAGCCTTTCCCACGTTCGAACTCGGTGAGGTCCCCAGTCTAGAATCCCAAGTCCGCGTGATCGGTTATCCTGTCGGCGGCGAACGTCTATCCGTGACCCGTGGCGTGGTTTCTCGCATCGATTTCCAGCCCTACTCACACTCTCGGGCGGATTCCCATCTGATCGTCCAGATCGACGCCGCGATCAATCCGGGCAACTCCGGTGGCCCTTGTGTGCAGGATGGTAAGGTCGTCGGCGTCGCCTTCCAAGGCCTCCGCCAAGCCGACAACACCGGCTACATCATCCCCACCCCCGTCATCCGTCGGTTTCTCAAGGATGTCGAGGATGGCCACTACGACCAATACGCCGACCTCGGTATCAGCGAGTTTCCCCTGCATAATCCAGCAATGCGAAAGGCACTCGGGCTACCTAACGACGGCAGTGGCGTCCTCATCACCAACGCGATTCCAACCAGTTCCAGTGATGGGATTCTCAAACCCGGTGACATCCTGATGGCGCTCGACGGTAAGCCAGTGGACAGCGCTGGCATGATTACGATCGATGGAGAAAACGTGAACTTGAATGAAATCGTCGAGCGGAAATACGCGGGGGATAAGGTCTCCGTCCGCTACCTGCGCGACCGGGCTTGGAACGATATCGACATCACGCTCAAGCCGCTGGCACAGTCGCGGATGTATGCCGTGCAGTATGAAAAAAAGCCGCGTTATGTCGTATTCGCCGGTTTGGTTTTTCAACCACTTGATACCAATCTCCTCGCCACCTCCAAGTTTGACGACGTCACTCTCCGCCGCCTTTTCACAGACTATGTGCCGAAAGGTTTGTTTGAAAAACACAAGGACATCGTCGTTCTAACGAGGATCGAGAGCGATCCCGTCACCAGCCAGCTTGCCGGGTTTACAGGGCTCGCCGTAGAAAAAATCAACGGTGTGGAAGTGCGTGACCTCGCTCACGCCCACGAGCTGCTCCACCCCAAGGAAATGCCCGAGTTCTTCGTCATTGATCTCTTCGATGCCGAGCGCCCACTCATCATTCCTTCTGCCCGCGTCGCAGAGGCGAACAAGCGGATGCAGCAGAACGGCATTACCCAACTGGAAAACCTCACCGATTGAACGATGCCTCGTGTCGGCCTCGCCCTCGGCTCTAACATCGGAGACTGCACTGCTAATCTCCAAGCAGCCCGTGACTGCTTGCGTGAAATCGCGACTTTAGGTGAGCCGTTTTTACAGGCCTCCACCTATCAGACCGAGCCGCTGAACTGCCCGCCTGGTTCACCGATTTTTTTCAATTCCGTAGTGGAAATGGCGTGGGAGGGGGATCCCTTTGAGTTGCTGAAAATCACCCAAGCCATCGAAAGTCGCCTTGGCCGCACGTTAAAGCCAGAGCGCAACGCACCACGAATCATCGATGTGGATTTACTCTACTTCGGCGATGAAATAATCGACTCCGAAGTTCTTGTGCTTCCTCACCCACGCATCGGTGAGCGGCGCTTCGTCCTCGAACCGCTGGCAGAAATCCGTCCGGACCTGATTTTACCCGGTCACGCTCTCAACATCGCGAAGCAGCTGGAATTGCTGCTTGCTTCATCATCTTTCCAATAAAATCTCATTTCCTAACACCACCACATCTACGCGACCCTTCAGCGTTTGATTGATGAAGGGCGTGTTCTGTGATTTGGATTTCATGAACTCCTTGGTGAAGGTCGTTTCGGCTTCGGTATCGAATAAAATGAGATCCGCAGGCTGGCCGACTTCGATGGACACGGCGGGCAGTCCCATGATCCGGCGCGGTTCGGCGCTGTAGCGTTTTACGACGAGATCCCAACCGAATTTTCCGGTGGCGACGAAGTGGTGATAGAGCGAGACCAGCGCGGTATCCATGCCGGTGATGCCGTTAGGTGCACTGATGAAATCTTGGGATTTCTCAAACGGCGTGTGCGGTGCGTGGTCGGTGGCAATGAGATCGAAGACGCCGTCGATGAGTCCTTGGAGTAGCCCCTCGTTGTCCGCCCGGGTGCGGAGCGGTGGGTTCATTTTATAATTTGTGTCAAAATCGCCGATGTCTTCGTCGCAGAATAACAAGTGATGCGGAGAAACCTCGGCGGTGACTTTGACGTCGCCGCGAGATTTCCACCAGCGGATCGTTTCCATCCCGAGCTTGCTCGAAACATGCTGGATATGGATGTGGGCACCGGCGGCATGGGCAAGGCGGATGTCGCGGTCGATGATGATTTCCTCAGCACAAGCGGGCGAACCTTTGATGCCTAACCGGTAGCTCATCGCCCCTTCATTGAGCGCCCTCGGACCGGCCAGTTCTGGCACTTCACAATGGCTGGCGAAGAACATGCCGAACTCGGTGGCATATTGCATCGCTCGGAGTAATACGGCGGGATCGCCTGTCGTATCGCCGTCATCGGTGAGCATTTTCACGCCGAGCGCTCGCATCCCATCGATGCCGGCCAGCTCCTTGCCGTGGCGTCCAAGAGTGACGCAGCCGGAGGTGTAAACCGGGATCCGCGCGGTGCGCTTGGCGATGTCTAGCACGTTCGCCACTACCGTCGCGGAGTCGATGGCGGGGCGGGTGTTTGGCATCATGACGACGCCGGTGATGCCGCCATTGATCGCGGCCTCCGTGCCGGTGGCGATGGTTTCC
>JAYUHS010000228.1:0-20593 GCA_043766715.1 Luteolibacter sp. | reverse complement strand
GAGGAGCTTGTCTTTGATAGAGGATTTCATGTGCGGTGTTTTTTCGGTGATTGGATGCACCACCGGAAAGCGCTTACACAGAATTTCTTACACTCCCCGCGAAATGACATTTTGCCCCCCCTAAACGTCTTTTTGCGCCTCGTAAACGTCTCCACGCCCTCCTGAAACGTCTTCATACCCTCATAGAACGTCTCTTCACTCCTCTAGAACGTCTCCACCACCTTCGGAAACGTCTCCATGCTCTCGGCAAGTGTCTCGACGGGGTCGGCACATTCCTCCGCGTGCTTCACAAACGTCGCCATGCTCCCGGTAAGTATCCTGCCGTGCATCAGGAATTGTGCAAATGTCAGAGATTGCTCCGCTCACCTTGGACTGCGTGCAGCCTGCTGCCGCCTTCCGTAGCCAGCCTGCTGGCACGGGGCTAACGTAGGTTTTCGCCTGCCACACTCGCATGGCGGACTCTCAAGGAAGCCAAGAATAGGTCCTATAGGACCCATAGGACCTATTGGCAGAACACAACGCTCTAGGCCGGCAGGTACACCGTAAAAGTACTGCCGCTGGCTGGCACACTGGTCACGGACATCGTGCCGCCGTGCGCGGAGAGGATCGCTTGGGAAATGGACAGCCCCAGCCCGACATTCCCCGCGGCACTGGAGCGGGCGCGGTCTGCCCGGTAAAATCGCTCGAAGATATGCGGTAAGTCGATGGCGGGGATGCCTTGGCCGGTGTCCGCGACTGTGAGTCGGAGGCCATCGGCAGCGTGGGTCAGAGTGATCCGCACCTCGCCGCCGGGACGGTTGTAGAAGATCGCATTGCTGACGAGATTGGTGACGACTTGGCCGAGCTGCTCGGCATTTCCATGACACGGACTGGCGGGGATTTCTGAAATCAGCGTCACGGATTGTCGGTCGGCGAGCGGCCGGAGCAGCTCGATGGCGTCGCGCACGACCGGGGCGAGATCGCACGGTTTACGATCCGCCGGACTCTCGCCGGACTCGAGCCGGGCGAGGGTGAGCAGCGACTCGGTGAGCCGCCGCATCCGCTGGGCGGCACGCTGGCAGGCCGCGAAGGCCTCGCGGTGCTCGTCGGATAAATCGTCGTCGGCGAGGCTGTTTTGGGTGTGGGTGAGCATCACGGCGAGCGGCGTGCGGAGCTCGTGGGCGGCATCGGCAGTGAAGCGGGCTTGGCGGGTGAAGGCGGACTCGAGCCGGGAAAAGGTGGAGTTTAAAACAGCGGCGAGCTGGCCGAGTTCGCTGGCGGTGTCTGCGGTGTGGATGCGCTCGGTGAGGTCGCCAGTGGAGATTTTTTCCGCAGCAGAACTGATGGCCGCGATGGGCCGCAGGGTGCGAGTGATCAACCAACCACCCCCAGCGAGGCCTACCACCAAAATACTGCCGCCGATGGCGCTGAGCCACCAAGCGAGTTGGCGGAATCTGGCGAGGTCGCGGGTGATCGAGCGGCCCACCAGCACGCAGTCGCCCGGGCCGGGAAAGAGGAAAGTTTCCCGGAAGTCGCCACGGGATCGGTTCGGGTGATCGCCCATTTTCGGCTCGGGGATATCGCGGGGTGCGGCGGCGGAGCGGGAAACCGGTCGCACGCCGTGACGCAGCCAGACGACGTAGTAAAATGCGTCATTTCCCCCTTGGTCGAACAGGGGCGCATCATTTCGCGATAGCTGGAACTCGCGTAATTCCGGCTCGCCTTCCACCGGGCGCTGGGACTCGACAAGGGTGGGGAGGCGGCGTTGCAGCTCCTCGTCGATGGCTCGCAACTGCCGGGAATTTTCCAATCGGAAAGCGGTGTAGCCGAAGCCGCCGAGCAGCGCGATGAGCAGGACGCCATACCAGAGCTGGAGCCGGATGCGGATGGATTGGAAAAATTTCATTCGATGCAGTATCCGTGGCCGCGCCGGGTGGTGATGAATTCTTGGCCGAGTTTTTTCCGGAGATTAAAAACGTGGACGTCGAGGATGTTCGAGAGCGTGGCCTCGTTTTCATCGAAGAGGTGTTCGTAAAGCGCGGTGCGGGTGACGACCTCGCCGCGGTGCATGGCGAGATACTCGAGCATCACGAATTCGCGGGCGGTGAGGATGACTGGCTCGCCACTGCGGGTGACGGTGCGCGCGGCGGTGTCGATGCTGATTTCCCCGATCTCGATGGTGGCGTGGGCGAGCTGGCACCCACGGCGGATGATGGCCCGCAGCCGGGCGAAAAGCTCGGGGATGTCGAACGGCTTCACCAAGTAGTCATCAGCCCCGCCATCCAGCCCACGCACCCGGTCGGCGGTGGCATCCCTGGCGGTGAGCATGAGGACTGGGGTGGACTTGGTTTGCCGGAGGCGGGCGAGGATTTCCCAGCCATCTAGCAGCGGCAGCATCACATCGAGGACGATGGCATCGTAGTCGGCGGATAGCGCTTTATAGAGGCCCTCCTCGCCATCCGCCGCGGTGTCCACCGCATAGCCCTCCTTGCGCAGCGCCCGCAGCAGGCCGGCTAACAAGTCAGGTTCGTCTTCCACTATTAAGAGTCGCATGGGGGCAAAATGGCTGGATTGAAATAGGCCACATCCCGACCCTAGGGAAGCGCGGATGAAGCGCAGATGAATGGTCGGCTAAAAAATGATTTTGAGAAACCCCGGAAAATAGTTGCCCATTCACCCACGGTTAATCTCCGGCTTGCTACATTGCGGCGATGAAAGTTCAACCAATCACTCCGCTAACTGCGCTCACCCTATTGCTAGTAGGCTCGCTCCAAGCTGCCACTCCCGAGCAAGCAGCAGCGTTTCAGGCATTCGCTCCACGGGTCAAACTGCGGTGGGATACGAATTTCCTCTACATCGAAAACAACGGCCTACCTGCCCACGGCATGATGGTCGGCATCACTAACTGGCAGCAACAAGTGCCGCTGCCGCAAGCCTACACCGGCACGAATGCATGGCGTCTGCCGCTGACGCCCGTGCCCGCCGCCCAGCCGCGGTCGATCAAAGGCCAGTTCCTGCGGGGAGCCATCGCCATCGCCGCCAACGGGATTCCAATTTTCAATCCCCAAAACAATCGCGGGGAAATCGCCCAAGAAATCGGCGAGCTCGACAAGTGGGGCGGCCACTGTGGCCGCGCGGATGACTACCACTACCACGCCGCCCCGCTCCATCTTCAGTCCACGGTCGGCGATGGTAAACCGATCGCCTATGCGCTCGACGGCTATCCCATTTACGGACTCACGGAACCCGGCGGAGCAGCGCCACAAGCTCTGGATACTTTCAATGGCCACACCACCACCGCGCTCGGATATCATTACCATGCTTCTAAGAGTTATCCCTATGTGAATGGTGGCTTCCATGGTGAGGTCACCGAGCGCGGAGGCCAAGTAGATCCCCAACCGCGTGCCCAGAGTGTGCGCCCCGATCAAGCACCGCTAGCAGGCGCAAAGATCACCAGCTTCAAAGCCGCTGCGAACGAGAAGTCATTTAAGCTACTCTATACCGTCCGTGGAAAAACTGGCTCAGTGAAGTATGCCAACGTCGGCAAAGGTGCTTGGGCATTCACTTATCTTTCCAGCAATGGGACCCGGCGTAAACAAACCTATACTCTCAATCATAGTGGTGGCCCGCCACCACCACCACCGCGTCCACCGCAAGCTGACTCGCCAGAGGACGAGTTCGAGCAACCGCAAGATTGGTGATTATTTTCAGCCGTTTTAATATCATGAAAAATATCACTTGTTTACTCATCGCTGCTGGTTGCTGGCTTACCAGTGCGGCACCGCTGCTTGCGGATAACAGCACACTGATGGCCGCATCGTTCGCGCCCTTCAAGCCGAAGGTCCGCTACTATTCAGATAGCACGTATTTCTATGAGGAATCCGACGGGATGCCGAGCCGGACTCTCATGCCTAACTTAATGGTAGGCATCACTTCATGGCAGCAGCAAATCCCGCTGCCTGCCGCCTATTTTGCCAATAATACCAACCCAGCAGACGCGGGCTCGGCGGGGTATCTACAACCTAACTACTGGCGCATTCCACTCGTCCCCGTTCCTGCTGCCTCGCCGATTAACCTTACAGATAATTTTAAGCGCGGTGCCGTGGCACTCGGCGCGGATGGCATTGCCATTTTCAATCCCCGCAATAACACCGGCGCATTTTCCCAAGCCATCGGCGAGCTGGATGCCTACGGCGGCCACTGCGGGATGGGCGATGATTACCACTACCACATTTTCCCGACTCACCTCACGGCGGTGTTGGGAAATAATAAACCCATCGCATGGGCACTCGATGGCTACCCAGTTTATGGATATGTCGAGCCAGACGGTAGCGCTCTACTCGCATTAGATAGTGATGGTGGTCACGATCACGGTTCCTACGGCTATCATTATCATGCTCGTGGCACCTATAACTCCACCACCAATTCTTGGACGCCAGCTTCGCCCTACATGATGAATTCGATGCATGGCACGGTTGTCAATTACGGCAGCCAGATCGACCCGCAGCCGTCGGCCTCCGGCCTCCGTGGTGACAATACCGGCGGCTACACCGCCAAACCTTTGAATGGCGCGACCATCACCGCCTTTAAGAACCCCGTCGCATTGAGCACGGATGGTTCGGGAAACTTGGTGGAAAATGTCACCGGGACGCCTTCGAATGATCATTTCCTGATGCGCTACACCAAGGATGGAGCGAGTTATGATATGTGTTGGAAAATCAATCGGGATCCGAATCCGAAGACACTAGCGATTACTTGGCGTCTTCCTGCTGCCACCACCACGACGACTTATAATAATAGTGGCAACCGCCTCACCGCCTATCCAATGGCGCCGTCGAGCATCAATAAGCTGCCAGACACTGGCCAGACTCTCAATGCCACCGCCACTCCAGGTGAGGATTCTGACTATACTCTCAATGCCCCTAGTTTCACCGACAATGGGAATAGCACCATCACCGACAATGTCACTGGCCTGATGTGGCAAAAGACAGATAATGGCGAAATGACGTGGGACAACGCCGTTACCAACGCCGCCACCGTCACCACTGGCGGCTATACCGACTGGCGACTGCCGACGCCGCTCGAAGCATTTTCCATTTTAAATCATAATTCTAACCCGGCATTTTTCTCGACTTACTTCCTCGACAATGCCAGCGGTGCTGCGGGCTACTGGTGGACTAGCGACCTTTTCGGCAACAGCACCACTAATGTGTGGTGCACCAACAGGGGTGGCGGACTCGGCCCGAAGCCGAAATCAGAAACTATCAGTGCCGGTGGCTCGCTGCGCTACCATGCTCGCTACGTCCGAGGAGCTAAAGCAAACAACGGCCATAACTTGGTCAATAACAACAACGGCACCATCACCGACACGGATACCAATCTGATGTGGACCCAAGTGCCGAGTGCCGCAAAATCTTGGAATAATGCTTTGCTTTATGCAGAGGCTCTCACCCTCGGCGGCAGCTCAGATTGGCGATTGCCTAACATTAAAGAACTTCAGTCGCTGGTAGAAGTTTCCCGTGCCACTGCCTCTGCGACGACGACGTCGCCCTGCATCAACCGCACACTTTTCCCTGCCGCCACGGCCACGGCCTACTGGTCATCCACTTCAGTCCAAAGTGCGACACCCAGCGAGGCATGGTTGGTCGAGTTCGGGGTGAATACTTCCGTCACACCACCGCGCGGATACCAAGGCATCGTCAGTTATGAGCCCTACGCCTCGACCTATCCGGTCTTCGCCGTGCGTTCCGTGGCGACGTCATCCATTTCCCAAGGCCGCGCGACCACGACCACCACGAACCTCCTCGCCACTGGCCAGCGCGTCAGTGGAGTCGGCAGCATCACCGCCACCGACGGCACGACGTGGACGGTGCCCGCCGCCACCCAGTTCACTACTGCCACCAAAGCAGGCGATCTCTACAACGATGTCACCAATGTGAAACCTGCAAACATCGGAGCCGCAGCGGCAAACATCGCGAATGTCCCGACTGTAGTGGTAGATGCCGATGGTGAAGTCGTCACCGGCTATATCTTCGCAGATAACTATTTCGAACTCTATGTCAATGGCACCCTCGTTGCAGTCGATCCGGTGCCCTACACCCCGTTCAATTCGTGCGTCGTGAAATTTAAGGCCAAGCGGCCGATCACCTATGCCATCAAGTTGGTGGACTGGGAAGAGAACCTCGGTCTCGGCACCGAACTGAACGGCGGAAATGCTTACCACCCCGGTGACGGCGGGCTGATGGCCAGCTTCAGTGATGGAACCGTGACCAATGGCAACTGGAAGGCACAGACATTTAATATAGCGCCATTAGACAACCCGGCACTCGTGACCGATTTAGCGAATGGCACCCATGACTCGTCCGCCGTTTCCACCACCCACACGCTCACCGAAACGGCTTACGCACTGCACTATGCGGTGCCATCGAATTGGTTTTCTAAAACCTTCACCGATTCATTCTGGCCCGCAGCTACCACGTACACCGAGGCCACTGTCGGTGTGGATAACAAGCCAGCTTATACCAATTTCCCGGCACAATTCAGTGCGAGTGGTGCCCAGTTCATCTGGTCCTCTAACCTTGTGCTCGATAATGAGGTCATCGTCCGCTACACCGGTCCAGCAGCATTCACGCAAATCTCCGTCGAACAGCCGACCAGCAGTGTGCTGAGTGATGGCGCTAGCACCGTGGCTTACGGCAGCGTCGCCAGTGGTGCCACGCTGACCAAGTCGTTTACCATCCGCAACAACGGCACCAGTGTGCTAACTATTTCCGGAACGACAATCGACGGCACTAACCTCGCGAATTTCACCGTCACCACACCACCTGCGAGCAGCATCGTCGCAGGCGGCACTACTACCATGGTCGTGCGATTTGCTCCCACCAGCTCTGGTAGCAAAGTCGCGGCACTTCACATCGCAAGCAGTGACACCAGTGTCGGCGCGGCCTTCGATATCAACCTAACGGGCACGGGCACCACGACTGCACCGACCATTACATCGGTCACCACTACGCCCACCGCTCCAAGCAGTGCCGATGCTCCAACCGTCAGGGCGACGATCCAAGCAGGCGTCGGAAATACCATCACCAGCGCACAACTCAGCTACACCGGAGGCGGCGGCTCCCCTGTCACGAGCACTGTATTTACCGAGACAATGGCTGCCACGGCATCCGCTGGCATGACAGGCTGGGATGGCTCGGGAGCAAACAACTCATGGACCATCAGCAATACGGGTGGCGCAGGTAATATCAAACAGACCACGGCGGCGAACCATGGCATCGGTAACCCAAGTGGACTCGATATGAATGGTGGTTCCGCAACAGCGACTAACACCATGGTCACCACCACCAACGCGATCAATGCAGTGGGCACCAGTGGCTATGTTGAGTTCTGGCTGGCCACCTCCAACCTATCTGCCGGACTCGGTTGGAACTTCCAGCTATCGACTGATGGTGTTACTTGGATGACACGAGCCAGTGAACTCACGGGCAGCAATCACGGATACCTCACTGTTTACCACTATGATTTAGTTGCCTCGGAAAGAGTGAGCACTTTAAAGATGCGCTTTCAATTCTTGGGTAACGGAGCAGGTGGTCCCACGTCGCCCAGCGTCCAGATCGATGACATTAAGGTCGTGACCACGAGTGGAAATGCCCCCGTTTCCCTCACCATGTTTGATGACGGGATGCACAACGATGGTGCCGCAGGAGATGGCGTCTATGCGGCGCAAATTCCAGCACAAGTGGTAGGTACGTTGGTGAGTTATACCATCACCGCCACTGATAATGCCAATGCGACGACTACCAGCGGCACCAGCTCCTACACCGTCGGGCAGGAAATTCCAGCTCTGACCGTGACACCTACGACAGGCCTCATCTCCAGTGGCACCAGCGGTGGGAGTCCCTTGCCGTCCAGCACGACCTACACCTTGTCTAATACGGGTGGTGGCACACTGAATTGGACTGTGGGAAAAACGGCCTCATGGCTTACGCTATCTGCCAGCAGCGGCACTCTTGTTGCTGGAGCGAGCACCACGGTCACAACGACGATCAATGCGAGTGCGAACAACCTTATCGCAGCCAGCTATAACTGCCCTATAACTTTTGTTAATAGTAGTAACGGCAATGGAAATACCACACGCACTGTCGCACTGACAGTGACCTCGGGTTCCGGGATTCAACCGCGCTCACTTCACATGCAGTTCAGTGGGGCTGTTGGCATCAACTACACGCTGCAGTATTCCTCGGACTTATCTGCCGGCAGCTGGATTGAAATTGGAACAGTGACTAACGACGGGAATTTCTCTGAAACCAATCCCAACCGTCTAGCACTGCCAAAAGGATTCTATCGAGCAGTTATCCCATGAACTGGAGGCACCCCAAAATTTGACTTCGGTTTCTCATTCATTATAAACGAGTAAGGCTCAGATTTGGATTGA
Source organism: Luteolibacter sp. (assembly GCA_043766715.1). Classification (GTDB taxonomy): domain Bacteria; phylum Verrucomicrobiota; class Verrucomicrobiia; order Verrucomicrobiales; family Akkermansiaceae; genus Luteolibacter. The sequence goes on along the minus strand of JAYUHS010000228.1, from coordinate 12,177 downwards.
TGATTCGCCACATTGGTTAATCTTTTTGAAGCATTGAAAGTGATCATCCTCGCCCTACGAGTGCATAAGACCCACTTGGCTGATGGTTTCTTAAGTGGATATCCCATCTGTTTTCTATCGGGTATGCGAAAAATCCTTATCTTCTTCGTCATCTTTACCGTTCAAATTGCAGCGGTATGGTCACATCCAAATCTACAGAATAGTCTGTCTGTAACCTTTGAACCGTCTTTGGTGCGTCTCGATATCAGTGTTTCAGTCAGGGAGCTTTCGGTAGCCCATGGCATCAATGGGCTACCAGTCAATGGGGTGGGAAGACTGGATACAGCAGCGATCAAACGTGCAGCTCAAGATCATCGTGACTATTTGCTGAAGCATCTGAAACTCTCTGCAAGAATGCGTGTCCTAGAAGGAAAAATTACAGCGCTCATTTCACCACCGTTTTTTGCCGATCCAGTTCAGACGTTTTATCATTATCAAATCGACTATCCGCTTGTAGGTCCGGCAACTGCAGAAATCAGTATGTCTCATGAGATGCTTAAGGAATGGCCCTATTCGGCACTGACTGCGTGGAATGTGAGTTATGTCGTAAAAATCAATCGATTGGGTAGTTTGGACACAAAGTCTTGGTTACTACCATATCAAGAAACGGTTTCGATTCCTACTGGCTGGGAGATCGTGACTGCCGCAGCCCCTGTGGTATCGGTGTCAGGAAGTGGGCGGAGCTTTAAAGAATATTTGTGGCATGGTATCATGCACATCCTCAGCGGCTACGATCACTTGTTATTCATTTTTGCTTTAGTTCTTGGAACCATAAACTTTCGGGAAATGATCAAAGTGATCGTAGCCTTCACCATCGCCCATTCGTTGACCCTAGCCTTGTGTGTCTTTGGATTACTCCGAGTTTCTAGTGATATTGTTGAGCCAGTTATCGCTATTAGTATTATTTCGGTCGCACTCGGAAACATGCTTCGCCCAGAGCGAAGTTTTTCTGGGAAGAGGCTTGTCGTAGCATTTGGCTTCGGTCTCATCCACGGTCTAGGCTTCGCAGGTGGGTTGTTGGATGCAATGGTTGGATTGCCTCAAACTGCTCTATGGATTGCTCTTGTTGCTTTTAGCCTAGGAGTTGAGATCGGCCACCAGCTTGTGGTATTACCAGTTTTCGGGTTGTTGTCTGTTGCCAGCCAAAAATTAAGTGATGATAAGTATCGGCAGCTACGTTTTTACAGCTCAGCGGTCGTGACATTAGGTGGTTTTTATTATCTTTTGGTTGCGTTTAGGCAGCAGTTTCTTTGATAACTAATACTATTTTTTGATGAGATCTAGCATGGATTTGCCCATGGCATCACCAACTAAATAATAAGTCTCTGCATTACCAAACTCGTGATGTACATGACCTGGATGTGGCGAGTCAGCTGCCTTGCGGACGAAGTCAATCGTCTCTACAAGCTTGACGTTACCTTTGAATTCCGGTTCTGAAGCAGCGTCTTTTTGAGCCTTCTTAATGTCCAATGCTTCTTGAGGAATGTCTTTATCACCCTTCATCCATCCGCCGGTTAGGTCGGCGATGACGATGGGCAGCTTGGGTGTGTTTAAATCCTTACGAATATCGTGAATCAAATTTACCACATTGGTTTTATACGGTGGGATCATTTTCGTGTCACAGAAGTCATTCCAACCTTGCCACCAAACGAGACCCGCTAGCTCATACCCATGTCCATTGTAAGCGGGGAAGTCAGTCTTAATGTTTTTCAGGGCAATCGCAATTTCGGAAATCATCTTGGTGTAATAGGGTCCTACTTGGCCGCCAGAGCTGGGTGGACGAAAATCTCCATCTAAGCTTTTCCCGCCCCATGCGGTCTTTATGATCAGCACTTGGTCTTTCACACCGTCTCCTATTACATGGCCGAATTGTAGTTCAGCGCCAAAGTGGTGATTGTCGTTGTAAGCAGAGAACCCAAGACCAAGAGGGCCGACTTTGAGATCCGCTTCATCTCTTTGGTAACGAACCCAGACGTCATCTCTTGTCGCCCATTCTCCATTGGTAGTCATTAGGTGCTTGTAAATTGGCGCTTTAATTGGATCTCGACAAAGTGAGATTAGGGAACCTTTGCCTTCGTTGTAATCTTTCCCCGTGAGATCGACTACGGCTTGGCCCTGCATGTTTGATTGACCTGCAAGAATAAAAACTTTTAAAGGTCCGGCTAGTGCTGAAAACGCGGGTCCGACAAGCAATATAACAGTGATAAATAGTCTTATTAATTTCATGGTCTTTTAGGTAGTAAAAAATTATTGGGAATTGGTTCGAATACGTTAACCGGTAGAATTTTACCCTCACGATCAAAACGTAGAGGAGATATACAAGTCTCTCGGAGTGAGCCATCGGGCTGCGGCGCGAGGAATCGGTGATATGCCACAACCCAATCATCCCGCCCGGGCACTTTGACGATTGAGTGATGACCAGCCGCTTTGATTTCGTCTTTTTGCTGGAGAATTGGATTGGTCTCCGCTTTTCTATAGGGTCCCAGCGGTGATTTGGAGGTAGCGTAGGCTACGGAATAGCGTGGATCTCGAGTGTCATATTCTGACCAACTGAGATAATAAATTCCATTCCTCTTAAAGACAAACGGCCCCTCGTTGAATCCTTCGAGCGAGATTTCTTTCACTGATTCATGGTCGTAGGAGATCATATCTTCGTTTAACTTCACTGCCATGCATTTCCCTTGGCCGAAGAAAAGGTAGGGTGTGCCGTCGTCATCAACGAAAACCATCGGATCGATTGCCTGGCACGGATATACTCCCTTTGCGACCATTGGTTTTCCGAGTGCATCCTTAAATCGTTTCATCGGATGATCCGAGACGGCGACGCCGATGTTCTGATTTGCTGAAAAGTAGAAATAATACTTGCCGTTCTTGGTGGCCATCGCTGGGGCCCAAGCTTGGCCACTTGCCCACGCGATATCGTTTGGAAGATCTAGAATCACGCCCTCGTCTTTCCAAGTTTTCAAATCTTTCGAAGTCCAACCGTGAAAGGATTTAGGATCCCATCCTTTCACATCGGTCGTTGGATAGAGACAAAAAGTAGTGCCAAAAACGGTAATGTGAGGGTCGGCTGTAAACCCGGGTAATACCGGTTTGGGGATTGAACAAACCTCCTCCGCACGCTCTGATGCGGAAGCGACTGATAATATTCCAAAAAGGACAGCCAGTCGTTTGCTGGTTTTAATGAGGAAACTTGGGGACATCGTGTTTGGGATTTATCGAAGTGAAATTGTCATGACCTTCAGTTTCGGCACTATTTGGCGGTGGAAGTAATTGTTTTCATCTCTGGTTGAGTGGTCGCAGATTCAATCGTGCGGATGGCCACTTTAACGTCATTTGTTCGTTCCTTGTTTAAATCGCGTGGAAATTCATTGTTCTCAGCTTGTCGGTCTAGGATCTCGATTAGCTCTTTGAGTTCTGGAACTACTCCTTTCGCGGCGGACCCGTAACCTGCAATAATCTTCATGATTTGGCCCGTTCTTACTTCACTACCGTGGCCTCCTTGAGTCTTGGCGAAAATCACACCTGCATCAATGGCCTCTTGATACCGATATTTAGTTAAGGCTAAAAAGGCACTCATTCGAATGTCTCCGCTGAACATGGTGTCAGCCGGACATGGGATTTTGACAGCTTCGAGGAGATCAGGGGCAAGTTGTTTGACATTCTCTTCGGATAGATTGTTCTCGAAAGTTCCGCTTAGCGTTGCGCGAGCCATACCATCTGGATTTCTTACAACTGCCTGTATTGCTGGATAAAGAAGCTTGGTATCTATCTCTGCGATTGAGTCGATCAGTAGCCCATTGAAAAGTGCTGCGGCTAGCTCGCCATGAGTGAGCTGGATTGGGTCTTCCCAAACGACGGGATAGACGGGCTCCGCAGTATCTACTACTGCTTTTAGCATGGCCGGAACGGCTGGCTTCGCTAAGTTCTCCATATTTTTTAGTGCGTGAGCCGCTTTAACGCGGAGCCATCGGTCCTCATGAGTGAGTAAGCGTGATAACACCGGCAAAGAAATGGGATCTTTGATGTATCCTAGTGTTTCCGCCGCACCTTGGCGTTTGCGGGCATCTGGGCCTTCTGCCATGATGATAAGCTGGGGAACGAGTCCGCGTGATGTGGGCCTTTTGCCGAGTTCTTCAGCCGCCCAACTCCGGGCGATCGGTGACCAATCTTCGAATGCTGTGATAAGCTGATCTGAGTTGAGGCTCTTTCGGGTGAGGTCGAATCGGCCTGAAGCGATGGCTTCTGTGATATCTTGGTCCTGAAGCGAACTCGCGGGAACAGCATCACGTCCAGTGAGAAAGATTTTTCTCAAGGGTAAAGCATAGGTTAAAACGTAGCTCGCTGTGGGACTCAAGTCGTTGTAACTACTTTTCCCGTTGTAGGAATTATCCCCGGTACTTCCTGCTCCATATTGTTCGTTACCGTCATAGGTAAAGGAACCATCACAGCGCCTGACAAGGTCGAGATGCCACGATGCTTCTTTGATGAAAGCTGCGGTTGCTTTGGGACCGCCTACGTTTGCACCCAGAGCTCCCCATAAATAGCTGAATCCTTGGCCTGTGTGACCATATTCTCTATTTTGATAAGATGCGGTGACCATTTTTGCAAAGAATTGGGCCTCTTTGATTTTGTCACCCTGTAACGCAAAAAATACCGCCGCCATTGCATTCTTTCCATTGTTGTCGTGATTCGCCCAAGGCATGTGTTCCCCATATGGAATGGCACCCTTGTCCACAAAATAACCAAAGAATTTCGATGCACGGTCAATCGCCGGGTTAATTTCCGGATGCATGATTCCACATTTTTTACCAAACACGATGGCGATATTTCCGATGAGGCCTGCGGCGTTCACAGGGCCATAGGGAGGAATAGAGCCATGAAGTTGCCCGTCATGGGTAAGGCTTGAGATTCCGTGGCCAAACGTGCCATACATACTTTGCCCTTGAGCAAGGGAGACGGTATATTGTTGGATAGCATGCTTCACTTCGACATCTCCAGTTTGTAGGAAATATTCGCACAGAAATATATTCTTATAACCCCAATCCCATATAACAGGTCCATCTTTGAGTTCTAATTTCAAATCGGAGGGCCCAATTCGGTGCGCAAAATCACGCAGTTTTGGCAAATATTTCGGGTCACCCGTTGCCAACAATGCCAATCCATTTACAGCGCCAACCCAATTTGTTTCAAAAGACTCTTTATCTAACGTTTCACAGGCTTGTTCTAAAATAAGTTTTGATTTGGGACAATCATAAGGTGCGGTTGCAGAGTAAGTACCGATTACTTTAAGCTTTAGTTTTAATTCGGTTGTCCCACCTGCTCGCCAGACTGTGAGCGGCAAGATTCCATCGTTGCTAGTTTTCTCTGCTTCTTGGATGGATGAAGCAATAGCCTGCCGGGCATCACGGTCAAAAAGTTTGCCGCCGACCCCAAGAATGACATCATTTATCTTCACAACTCCATCAGCGGGCGTTTTTGGACCGACATGGGTTACAAGAATTTGGCGACTGAGCGTGGTGGTACGGCCTTGCTGACTATCGAGGTCATTTGCGGCTTTGGTAAAGATCCAGCCGCGAAGCCCGGTGGCACCGAGGTTGTAGGTTCCTTCTCGATTGACTGCATTAGATCTGGTGAGATCCGGCGGTGTATTTAAATTCTCTTGTGCTTGCCCTGTCGCAATCATTGCGGCAGTGGCTGTGATCGAGCCTAGTAGGCTAATATTCAAGTTCATGCGAGATATTTTGGTTGGTAGTAACTTCCGCCCTTGGGGTCATTTTGGTAATAAAGGAACTGAAGTTTTGGCTAAGCCGATTTGAAACCTCCGACCGCCGTCCTCCGTGGCTTGAAAGTAAAACCAGTAATCTCTATCTTTGCGGATGATATCACCGTGGCACAGCGAGCCGCGTGCGAAGTCAGGAATGTTGATGGTTGTTTTTCCGCAATCGATAAACGGCTTTGTAATGTCTTGGCTGGTGTAAGTTTCGTAAAATTCACCCTGACCTGAAAATCCGATGCAACCAAACATGGAATAAGTTGAACCATCTTTAATCACAATACTACCTTCACCGATGGCCCCGGTGGATAGAGGTGTGCGAGACCATGTGAGTAAATCGTTTGAGGTTACATAACGAATGGCATCGCCTCCTGAGGTATGAAAAAGGTAGTAAATTCCATTTTCTTGAAAGATAAACGGGTCATTACATTTCCCATTACTAAGAATTGGGTTTCCCGGATTTTTTGTCCATGTTTTAAGATCCGTTGAAGTTGCATAGCCGATGGCAACTGGGGAGTGACTACTCTTTCCTGCATAAAACATGTAGTAAATACCATCTTTGAAAATGGGTTTAGCAGGGGCTTGTGGTCTTTCGTCGTCCCATTCTCCAAGCTCACCTTTGGCAATGGCAGGTCCTCGATAGGCCCACTTGATTCCATCGGTTGAGGTTGCGTAGTCAATTCTGCATGGGCCTTTACCACCAGCCCCATCTTCTTGCCATGGACTGGCACTGGTGTAATACATGTAGAATATCTCTCCTACTTGTATCACCGAAGGATCTTTTGCCCAATCGTCGTCAGGATCACAATAGACTGGTAACTCTTCAGCTTTCCATGGATAGATTTGACCACATTCACTGGTTGCTATGTTCGATGTTTCTGCTCCCGATATTTGGGCGAAAATTGGAACGGTATAGATTAGGAAAATCGTATATTTGAAAAAATAGTGCATGACACGGATCATTCTATTCTTGCGGGTTCAATTCCGCTGGAGCGACTGTTTTGGTTGGATAGTCGAGGCCTTTGATGCTCCTGCGAACAGAATTTTGCCACGTTTCCAATTCGAGTTTCATTTTTTCAGCGACCTCTGGATATGAAGTTAGAAGATCCTTCTTTTCAGAAGGATCACTTGTCAGGTCGTAGAGTTCAAATTTTTCTGGTTCAAGCTTGTTGAGTTTGTATTTGTCATCAACCCAAGCGGCCGGGCCTGAATCTAAAGACTGTTTCCCGTGATGCCAAAAACCGATGGGAGAAGGGCGTTTTTGCATCTCACCCTTCAATAATGGTAATAGACTAATTCCATCGATTGGTTGAACCTGGTCGTGAATCTTGATTTGGAGGATGTCGAGAATGGTCGGATAGATGTCGCTGGTCGAGGCAGGTATTTGGGTGATTAAAGGCGCTTGAATCCCTCTCGGCCACTCAATGATGCCTGGAACGCGGATGCCGCCTTCCCAAAGTTGGCCTTTGCCGCCTCGTAGGACACCATTGGTGCCGTTTGTGTTGGGCGGGGCTTTCTCGTCGATCCAAGCACCGTTGTCGCTGGTGAACCAGATCAGCGTATCATCAGCGATTCCGAGTCTGCGGAGAGCTTTCCGGAGTGTGCCCATACTACGGTCAACTCCTAGCAATTCTCCATAGTAAGGCGATCCGCCAGCGGCTACTAAATCTCCTGCGAGAGGTGCGAGGGGAATGTGTGGGCTACCGAACCAGATGACGGCGAGAAAGGGCGTATCTGTTGCGGTTTTTTCCTCAATGAAGGACACAGCTTCACCGACGATAGCGTCGGACCCGTCTCCTGTAATTTTAATTGGCTTGCCGTTGCGGCTGAAGGTCCAATTCGTATCAAACCAGTTGGATACTGAGAACCATTTGTCGAAACCGAAATGACCTGGATGAAATGGATCATCGGCGTGAATGGCTCGCCCCGGACCCGATTTGCCGCCACTTAGATGCCATTTGCCAAAATGCCCGGTGGCGTAGCCGGAGGTTTTAACGGCTTGGGCGATCGTCATCTCTTGCTTCCTCAAAGACATACCCGGCCAAAACGTGCCGCAACGATTAGGATGGCGACCGGTCATGACGCTTGCCCGGGTCGGTGAACAACTTGGGTGTGCGGCATAGAAACGGTCGAATCGGAGGCTCGTCTTTGCCATTAAGTCTAGATTGGGCGTTTGGATTTTCTGCAACCCATTGTAACTGACGTCCCCCCAACCTTGATCATCCGTCATGCATAGAATGACATTTGGTTTAGTTGGTAATGTCGCAGTAATAGGCTGAGTGATGCACCAAAAGATACAAAATCCTAAGGACGCGATCGAGTGAAAGAGGTCTCTAGGAGTGGTCACCTTTATTGAGGATGTCAATGTATCGGTAAATTGTTATAAAAGATCGATTAAATCAGCATCAGGGATAAAACCTGCTGAAATTATGCGTAATTTCAACCATTTTAAGCTTCATCCGATTGACTCGATTTTTGCTCAGAAGATGAAGGGAGATTCAAAAAGTTCAGCCATTCTATAAGGTGTTAGTAAAACAACTTGTTTCCGATTCCTTCGTTGAAGCAACGGTTCTGAATATCATTGGAACTATCAAGGTGATGCCAATGAGGACTGAGTGAATTATTTAAGGTTGGGCGGATTCTGGTATCCAGACAGTCATCGCGCCTTTAGTCCGATTTTGCCACGCGTAGTATGGAATTGCAGTAATTTTCACTTTTCCCTTGTCGGCAATTTCCCCTGAACCTTCGAGCACTGTAACACCGCCGAGAAGGTCTTTTCGAAATTGTGCGGTCATTTCCGAATCGTTTGGCAGGACCAATTTTTGCAGATCCAATTCCGGCTGATCGGCTGCTTCTAAGCAGTAAACTAGCGGGCCGCGCATCAAGGTGACTTTACCACGATCAGCTTCTACCTTTTGGTTTGCATAAACTCGTTGCACAGGCATTGGAAGGTCTAGCTCGACGATGTCCCCGTCCTTCCATGTCCGTTTCAGGTGGACGTAGCCATCTTCAGCCGCGACAGCTTCGGTGGTGGTTTCGTTGATCTTCAGGACTATGGGAGTGATCTTAGCATTGGGTGAATTATAAAGGGTGCTGGGGATAGGCTTGCCCAACGCCCAACCGGGAATACGAAGGTTGAGAGAAAAATCTGAAGATTTAGTTGGGCTTACAGTGATCAGCACTTTCCCATCCCAAGGATATTCTGTTTTTTGTTTCAGCTTGAGTACAGAGCCATCATCCATTTTGAGCTTTGTCTCACCTTCAGCATACAGGTTCACAAGGATCTGATCCTTGTTCTTCGCATAGACGAAATTTCCGACTTGCGGCGTGATTCGTGCAAGATTGGTAGGGCAACAAGCGGGTGCCAACCAACCTTCTCTTTCTTGTTTACCATCGCTTGATAGAGGGTTCGTATAAAAAAAGCGGTCGCCTTTGATCGAGACTCCTGAGAGCACTCCATTGTAGAGTGCCAGTTCCATGACGTCTGCATACTTGGATTGCCCCTTGAGCAGATTCATCCGGTGCTGCCAGAAGACGTGAGCGATGGCCGCGCAAGATTCATTGTAAGCCCCGCCGGGTTCATTTGGTAATTTATAGGGATCGCCGAAACCTTCATACTCATATTGCCAAGTTCCGACATTGCCGGTGATATACATTTTATGTTCTACCAAGTCCGTCCAAATGTGGTCGAGTGCGGTGGCGAAGGCGGGTGCTTCCATGAAGCGGACGGCGTCGGTCATCGCCGAGTAAACGTAACCAGCGCGGACAGCGTGACCAACTGCTTCATGTTGGTCTGCTAACGGCTTATGATCTTGCATCCGTTCGTCCCGGTAGCGGAGTGACTCATGGAAAAACTCGCGTGGTGAAAGCTTGGAAGTTCCCTTTTCCAATCGCACTTGGCTCTTAGCATCGAATGGCTTGCGCTCGGTGCCGTGGGCGTAACCGCGTTCATCTAGGAAAAATCTGGCAAGGTCGAGGTAGCGGCGTTCTCCGGTGTTCCTATAAAGTTTGATCAAAGCCAACTCGACTTCCTCGTGACCATCCACATCGTAGCGTTTGTTTTCTCCGAAAATCCCGTCTATGTGATCCGCGAAACGTTTGGCGGAATTGATGACTTCAGGCTTACCGGTTAGTTTTCCATGTTCGCCGGCCATCTCAAAGAAGTGGCCTGCATTATACATCTGATGTTCTAAAATGAGGTCATCCCAACGCTTGTCGAGGCCATTGATGATGAACCAAGTGATGAGGAAACCGTCCTTTTGTTGGGCGGCGAGGACTCGGTCAATGATGCCGTCCACCCGCTTGCGGAGGGCGGGGTCATCGTGGTGTTGGAGGGCGATCAGTGCGCCTTCTAGCACTTTATAGAGATCTGAATCGAAGGCATGATGCCCGTCCAAAGGGCCGCTCAATTTCCCGGCAGCCTTGTCGAAATTGGTGACGTGGCCGTCTTTTTCCAGTTCTTCTAAGTTCTGTGGGATGGTCACCGTGCGTGCGGTTTCCAAACGAGGACCCCAGAAGCCACCCGTGAGCTCGACTTGCGCGTGGTCCACTTCTTGGAATCCACGCAGCGGCAGTGGGTTTTTTTGATCCTCTGCTGCTGGTGCTTGGGTCAGTGCGAATGGGGTTGCTACAAGGAAAATAATGAATTTGAGCGGAAGTTTCATGAGAAAATCAGTTTGGCTTGGCAGAGAACGTGGGAATTGAAGGGTTTCATTCATTCCAGACAGAATTTTCGCGCCGTGTCGATTTCAGCAACCGACTCGGTTCGGATCCGTGAACTCCCGGTCGGAGCCAATCCGGAATTCTGAAATTGGTCCTAAGTTAGATAATCTGCCATTCTGGCTTACTTTCATAAACCCAGCGGTAGTAATCTGCGCGTTTTAAATCGCTCGCTGCGGGTTCGTCCAGAATCACCTTCACCACGGGATGCATCTGCAGGATTGATGCTGGGTTGAGCGCGGTGATGGGGCCTTCCACCGCCTCTGCAATCGCCCGGGCTTTGTTCTCACCGAATGCAAGTAACAGGTTCTGCCGAGCTTCCATGATCGTGCCGATCCCCATGGTGATAACGTGATGAGGCACGCTCTCCTCACTGCCGAAAAAGCGTGCATTATCCATGCAAGTTTGCCGGGTGAGCGTCTTAATCCGGGTCCGCGAGGCAAGTGAGGACGATGGCTCGTTGAAACCGATGTGGCCATCCGTGCCGATTCCTAACACTTGAAGGTCAATGCCACCTGCTGCGATGATTCGCTCCTCATATTGCTGGCAAAATTTCGGGATGTCCTGTGCGTTTCCATCGGGGATATGGACGTTTGCTTTTGCGATGTTGATATGTCGGAAAAGGTTTTCCCACATGAAGGTGTGATACGACTGGGGCTGATCGCAGGGCAGACCGATGTATTCGTCGAGGTTGAAAGTGGTGACTTGGCTCCAATCGAGACCCATCTCGATCAGGGTTCGGTAAAGTAGGAGAGGCGTGCTGCCGGTCGCGAGGCCGAGCACGGCGTTGGGCTTCTCACGGAGTAGGCGGGCGATGATGCGGGCGGCGACTTCGGTCGCAGTCTGCTGGGTTTGCTGGATGATGATTTCCATTAAAGAACTCCGAGACGTTGATTGAGTTTTTGGCGGACGTCTGTGTGAAAACGTTCGATGAGATCGCAGACATAGCTCGCGATATCTGCTGTTTCGTCGGCCACGAGTGGGGTCAGATCAAGGCCGAAAATAAGTTGAGTGGAAGCGTCGGTGGCGTGCGAATTAAAGAACGTCGCATTCGCAGCGCGACGTCCGAGAGTCGCGAGATCGTAGCGTTTGCCACCGGCGATCTGAGAGTCGAAGACGCCATTTAATGCGGCGGCGAGATTGTCGCGACCGCTGACGTACATGAGGACTTTTTCCTCATCGGGTAGCCAGTCAAGGTTCCGCCACACTTCGCAGCCGATGACTTGGCGCGGTCGTTGGTTGCGTGGGAGTTCTCGCATGGCTTGTAATGCGGCGACGGTCACTGCGATGTGGGTATCGTGCTTATCCGCCGGATTGTGAGTATAAACCACTTCGGGCTGGGTCGCGGTGAGTAGGGCGATTAGATCATTTTTCAGCTCTTGGCCGTGCGGGTTTTTCAGGGTGCTGCTCGAGTAGTCGAGTTGGACCATCGCCGCATAGCCGCCGATGGTAGCTGCGGTGTTTTGTTCCTTGCGGCGGATCGTCATCATTTCGGCATCCGAGAAATCTGCATAAGGACCGGTGCGTGAACTCCCCGCGCCATTGGTGCAAGTGACGCCGCCGAACCAGCGGTCCTCGCGGGCGAAGCAATTTAAAATCCCGTGAAATGCCATGAACTCGAGGTCGTCCTGATGGGCACCGAT
>JAYUHS010000227.1:0-2983 GCA_043766715.1 Luteolibacter sp. | reverse complement strand
GAAAAGGTTTTGGCGGTGGAAATGGGGGAAGAATTCAAAACGCCAAGTCGCCAAGAACGCCAAGGTTTAAAATCCGAAAATCCAAAGCCCAGAGTCTTCTCTTGTCTTCCTTGGCGTCTTGGGGGTTAAAAAAATTTCCCTCCCATGACGCACCTCGCAGGCCCTCTCCCTCCCGCAGCGCGGCCACGCGACCCATGCGGGATGGACGGACGGGCCGCACGCCCGGGATGTGGATAGTTGAACCTAGGATGTGGGCAGACGAGCTGGCCTCTGGAACGTCGCTCACGCACGCTGGAAGCCTCATTATGAACGACACCCTATCCAATAAACTCAACTGCTTCATCGCCACTCTGGCCGTCGCTGACACCGCCGAGCACCAAGATATTTGGAAAGATAAACCTCCGTTGAGCTTCGCCGAGGAACCGCCTGTCGCCCGTGCCGTCGATGGATCGGGTATCGGAGAACCCTCAGAAATATAACGATCCGCCGGAGGGGATGAGAGTGAAAACGACTTTCAGATTCGATCATGAGAGCCGACTTTCTGCGGCTCCGAAGGCGCAGTGGTCGGTCTCCGTTGCAGGCGAACCGGTACCACTTCTATCTGATGCACAGGCTACTAAAAATCCGCTCAAGGCTTACTCTTCCCATATTTGCATTTCACGATCTCATGATTTTAGCTTTTCCCCATCAGTGTCTCACAGTCCCTCCCAGACCTTCCCCTCCGCGCTCGATAAAAAACTCTGGACCGCAATCAAGGAGAGTGGGCGTCTCGCCCACCCGTATCAAATCACCTCCACCGGCAAGCTCATCGACGACGCGCTGGAGGCGGTGGAGAAGGAGAACCCCAAGCTCAAGAACGTCCCTGTAGCGTCGGTCTGCGACCGTCGCACTTTGAATTACCGCATCGCACGCCGGAAACCCCACAATTTCGAACCAAACCGCCGTCGCCCCAAACCCCGGAAAACCAGCGACGGTTGCAGACCGACGCAGCTCCAGATCGATCCGGCGAACCTCGCAGGGCTCATCGACCTCATCGCCAACATCCCGTTCCTGCTAACAAACCAGTTCGCTAAATCTGTGAGCTTGGGGGAGCCATGAAGGCCAACCTTAAAGAACTCGGATATGCGCTCTGAATCCGGGTAAAAAGAAACCCCGGACCCTGTCTGCCGCAAGCAGCTGAGGAAGGGAACCCGGGGTCAACAAAGAAAAGTTGCTGCCACTCTGCCGGCACGTCAAACCTATTTCATTCCCGGGCAGCACGGGAGCTGCTCATGAATTCCGCTCTCTTCCAAAAAATTGAGGGCATTCTCCACTCAGAGAGGATCGATGCATACCGTCAGGACGGAGCCGACGCAAAGCTGACGATGGCCCGCTACTCGCTCAATATGGCCCTGAGTGAATCGCTCTATCCCGCCCTTCAGTTCTCCGAGATCGCACTGCGGAATACCATTCATCAGGCTCTCACCGTGCGTTGTGGAACGGACGCTTGGTATGATTCACCCGCCTCCAAGCTCATTCCATGGCAAAGAGACCGCGTTTCCGACGCAAAGAAGTCGCTCGAGAACTTCGGCAAGCTGGTGACGCCCGGCCGTATGGTCGCCGAACTGAACTTCGGTTTCTGGACGGGCTTCTTCAATAAGGCCCACGGTCAAACAGGTATCGGCCACCATCTTGCCAAGAAGGCTTTTCCTCACGCGCCACCAAATGAAAGGGATCTCATTCGCCTTGGCATCCGCTGGAAAGGCATCCGCGATTTGAGAAATCGGGTTTTCCATCATGAGAGAATCCTACACTGGAAGAATCTCGATGCGCGGCAGCAGGCAATTTTCGAAGTGATCTGCTGGATCTCACCTGAACTTCACGATCTGGCGAAAGCCATTGATCGCTTCTCCTCCATCCGCCACGCGGGCCTGGAACCTTGGATCACCAAACTCCAACGCCACTGGCCGCCTTCGACGACCGCGCCACCCGCATCGACCTCCGTGTCCACCCTTGAATCGGTATCGGAACCTTTCGACGCCAGCAATGGAGCGGAAACACCCTTCGGTCACCGCTGGGGTGGCGATGTCTTTACTATCACCTCAGAACACATCACCGCCATGAAGGACGGGCAGACACTCGTTCTGGATGTCATGAATGAGTATGTCGTGTTTCTCAAATCGGAACCCGAGAAGGAAATGACCAACGGGGAAGGAGCGAGCGATGGCGGATGAAATGATGAAGCCACTCTTCCAAAAAAATCATCGCAGCGAAAATTTTCTGACTTGGTAATAAATCGCCGCTTTGACATTCAACTTTCTTATTTCCTCATTTCAGCTTTTCTCCCTCAGTGTCTCACAGTTCCTCCCAGACCTTCCTCCGCGAGCTCGACAAAAAGCTCTGGACCGCCGCCGACAAGCTCCGCTCCAATCTCGACGCCGCCGTTTACAAGCACGCCGTCCTCGGCCTGATCTTCCTCAAGTACGTCTCGGACTCCTTCGCCCAGCGGCAGGCGGAAATAGCGACGATGCTGAAGGACCCGGAGAACGACTTCTTCGTGGACCCGGCCAGCTACGACAAGCCCGCCCAATATGACGAGGCGATCCACCGCGAGCTGGAAGAGCGGGACTACTACATCGAGAAAAACGTCTTCTGGGTGCCAGCGCTGGCGCGGTGGAAGACCTTGCAGGACTCCGCCAAGCTTCCGGCGGGCACGGAAATCAAGGAGAGTGGGCGTCTCGCCCACTCTTATAAGATCACCTCCACCGGCAAGGTCATCGACGACGCGCTGGAGGCGGTGGAGAAGGAGAACCCGAAGCTCAAGAACGTCCTCAACAAGAACTACACCCAGCTCCAGATCGATCCGGCCAACCTCGCGGGGCTCATCGACCTCATCGCCACCATTCCGTTCCAGCACGCGGACCTTCACGCGAAGGACGTCCTCGGCCACGTTTACGAATACTTCCTCGGCCAGTTCGCCCTGGCGGAGGGGAAAAAGGGCGGC
>JAYUHS010000226.1:0-44998 GCA_043766715.1 Luteolibacter sp. | reverse complement strand
CTCCAATACAGGCATAAATATCTCCCAATCCATAACAGACTTTATTTGATTGAGCACATCACCCATAGATTGCACTTGGTGAAGCCTATCCGACTTATCAAAAAATCCCATAGCCACTCGATTGATATATCTTTTCCGCTTTGCCATCGCGATAGAACAAAGCATTTTCAGTGCCATAAGTCACTGATATGATGATTATTATGAGTTTATGGAAGTTCCCAGAAGTATAATTCGGGATGCGACCGTGATGATGTTTTTGATTGAAATATAGGCACCTGCTGCCGATATATCTTTAGTTTTAATAGGCTATCCTTAAAATACTAATGATAGTTTTGATTTGTATTAATATTACAAGGTATTGAAGAAGCTCGGCAAGGCCAGTTATGTAAGCAACATGACGGATTGACCACGCCATCCGCGATGTGGCTCGCCTCGCAGCAGGACAGGGAAGTCCCGAACGCTGCAAATATCCATAATCAAAGCGTACGGACACCGAGCCAGTCCGAAGTTCGTAGTGATGATGCGGGTAAGAAGATTACAGGAAGAAACGATGTGCTGGACCACGATGGCGCGAAGCTTTTACTCAATATTCTAACTAGAGCATTCGGATGGTTCATGCTGATCTGGGCAGGCAGCTTTTATATGCGGGAATCTAGTACGAAACGGATCAGTCCCTCCACGGTGCAGTGTGACTCTACGGGATGGCGCAGCGGCAGATTCCCGAGGATGCGGTAGATGTTCCGCCGGCCTTGGCGCTCCCGCTCCAGTATGCCGCCGGCCTCCAGCTCGGAGATGATTTTCTGAATCGCGCGTTCGGTGATGCCGACCTGTGCTCCGACGTCGCGAAGCCGCATTTCTGGATCTCCAGCAAGGCAGAGCAAGACGTGGGCGTGGTTGGTGAAAAAGGTCCAGCCAGTGGTTTCGGGACGGGAGGGTGCGGATTTTTTCATTTTAACAATTGACGTTGATATAAGCAGCAGAATACACGAATCGCAGTTCGCGTTTCGGAAATCAGGTAATTGAAACCCGGAACCACTGATCATTCAAGCTCCACCTCTTTTCGTCGATCACACCATTCCATGGAATTCATCCAATCACTCGCTGCCAGCTTACTTTCGCCGATGGTCCTTGCCTTCGCGCTGGGCATTTTCGCAGCACTGGTGAAGAGCGATTTAAAGTTCCCTGATGAACTTTATTCCGCGCTGACCATCTATCTGCTGTTCGCCATCGGCCTCAAGGGCGGGATGAAACTAGAGGGCGTTAGCCTTAGTGTGGTCGGCGGGCCGCTGCTCTGTGCGATCGGTCTGAGTTGTGTGATACCGATCTGGAGCTTTTACATTCTCAAGGGTTTTGTCCGGCTGGATGCAACGAATGCAGGGGCTATCGCTGCGCATTATGGCTCGGTCTCGGCGGTGACTTTTAGCGCGGTGTTAGCATTTCTAGAAACCTCGAAGACGCCAGTTGAGGGTTTTGCGCCGGCATTATTAGCTGTCATGGAGGCACCAGCGATCATCGTCGCGGTGTTCCTCGCGATGCGGAAATCCGACGGCATGAACACGCGGCCCGGTGATTTTAAGCGCCTGATGCATGACCTTTTGACAGGGAAGGGGATCATCCTGCTGCTGGGTGGATTAGTCATCGGCCTCGTCTGCGGGAAAAAAGGATTTGATCAGGTTGCGCCGCTATTTGATGCACCATTTAAGGGCGTGCTGGCGTTGTTCCTACTCGAAGTCGGGCTGATCACTGGGCGGCGGTTGGGTGATTTAAAAATGGCGGGTTGGCGGTTAGTCGCCTTTGCACTGGTGATGCCGGTCTTGCATGGACTGCTCGGAGCTTTCCTTGGGAAATGCTGCGGCCTCGGCCTCGGTGGCTGCACCGTGCTGGCCACGCTGGCGGCCAGTGCTTCCTACATCGCCGCCCCAGCAGCGGTGCGAATTGCTCTGCCGAGTGCTAGCCCAGCTCTCTATTTGACTTCGTCGTTAGCGATCACCTTTCCGTTCAACGTCGTCCTCGGGATCCCGCTCTATCACGAGTTTGCCCGGTTTTTCCTTTCCTATTGAAATATGAAATTAAAACACATCATCGCTAGCATCGCCCTCGTCACGCTCACCAGTTGCGCCAATTCCGGGGTCTATACCAAGGCCACCCAAGCCGCGACCACCCCAGCGCAGGCCATCAGCCGACTCAAGGAGGGAAATTCGAGGTTTGTCGCCGGAAACAGCCAAAACCTCGATCATCTTGCCCAATTAAAGAAGACTGCGACGGGCCAAGCGCCCATCGCCGCCGTGTTGAGCTGCATCGATTCACGGACCTCGTCTGAAATCATCTTCGATCAAGGGATCGGCGACATTTTCAACGCCCGAGTCGCCGGAAATGTGCTCAACGACGACCTGCTGGGCAGCCTCGAATTCGCCACAGCCAAGGCCGGGGCGAAGGCGATTCTTGTCGTCGGCCACACTAGCTGCGGTGCAGTTAGCGGTGCCTGCGCTGATGCGAAAGTCGGCCACGTCACTGGCCTGCTAGCGAAGATCAAGCCCGCAGTGCAGATGGCATCGCAAGGCCGTCAAGTTAAGAAGGGCGATGCGGGATTCGAGGATTGCGTCGCGGCTGAAAATGTGAAGATGGTCGTTTCCCAGATCCGGTCTCGCAGCAGCATCCTCCGGGATTTAGAGCGGCAGGGGAAACTCACCATCCAAGGCGGCCTCCATCATCTGGACACCGGCAAGGTCGAGTTCTTCCAATGAAGGCTTGATTCGAAGACCCGGAAGCTCGAACGGGTTCGATTAACGTGAGGGGGTGGAACGGCGGAAATAGAGTTATTGGAACGAGATTCGTTACCCGCCGTTTCCACTTTGTTGTATTTTGTTCGTCGCTTTTACGAGTCGTGGATTTTCCGCTTGGAGACTCCGAAGTTCTTTGAAAAGGGATTCGAGACTACCACCGTGCTCGATCATAATTTCGCGCTTTGACCGCCAAACTTCTTGAATTAACGGATCTGCCTGCGGGATAGGTTGCTCAATGATCTTCATCTCTTAAAAGTTCTTCCGGGGTGCACAATACCGGTAAACGTTCGCCATAGGAAGCGACTTCTTCGCGCAGCGCGGCTTGAATATGGGGATTAGCAATGTGTTTAAAGTTCCAAGTCACAAGGAAGTCCATCCCATGCACACTTGCCGTCGCAATGTGAATCGCGTCGGATGCAACGCTCGCAGGAACAAGGCCAGCAGTGAGGAGTCTCTTGGTCAATTCTTTGACGCGTGAGTTGATTTCTAGCACCGAAATGATGCTCAGGAGTTCGAGACGCTTCGCAGCTACATCGGTGTCGCCACGCTAAGCTTCATTAATTGTCCCTGCGATGTGAATAGCTCGAAGCCAGAACAACCGCTATCCCACCAAATTTTGGTATGGGTCTGACGCGCTAACTGAATGATATCCCGTGCTGACCGCGAAGTGTAGTAACTGGGAATGGTGGTTTCAATATAGGCTTTTGCCATGGAATTTGTTCGTTAGAAGATAAATAAAAGGCGGACCCGGTGATGGGTCCGCCTTCTTTAAAAAAACCGGAATCAAACCTTGCCGAAGATCGTCTGGCCGGTCGAGCGGAGGTCGTCGCAGGCTTCTTTCATCCGTTCGCAGAGGCTTTGCTCGCCTTTTTTCAGATAGGAGCGCGGATCGTAGTTTTTCTTGTCGCCGACTTCGCCGTCGATCTTGAGCACGCCTTCGATGTTTTGGCACATGTGGGCGACGATGGGCCGGGTGAAGGCGTATTGGGTGTCGGTGTCGATGTTCATTTTGACCACGCCGTAGTCGAGGGTCTCGCGGAGGTCATTTTCCGAAGTGCCGGAGCCGCCGTGGAAGACGAGATCCATTTCTGCGGTGGCACCGTGTTTGCCCATGACCGCCTTTTGGCCGTCGCGGAGGATGGACGGCTTGAGCTTCACCGCGCCCGGCTTGTAAGCACCGTGGACATTTCCGAAAGTGGCGGCAAACAGGAAGCGGCCGATCGGCTTGAGCGCTTCATAGACTTCCACCATGTCCTCGGGAGTGGTGTAGAGTTTTTCAATTGGCAGGCCGGAGGTGTCATGACCGTCTTCCTCGCCACCGACGCAGCCGGCTTCGACTTCGAGAATGATTCCGAGTTCGGCGCATTCTTTAAGTAGAGCCTTGGAAATTTCCAAGTTCTCCTTTAGATCGACGACCGAGCCATCGAACATGTGGGATTGAAATAACGGACCTTTCCCCGCTGCGATGCGCTGGCGAGAAGCCTCGATGAGTGGCTTGAGGAAACTCTCGACCTTCGCGGGGTGGCAGTGGTCGGTGTGAAGAGCGATGAGGACGTTGTGCTTCTCAGCGAGGAGATGGCAGGCTTCTGCGAGCACGATGGCTCCGAAAGCGGCGTCCTTGACAGCGGTGCCGGAGGCAAACTCGCCGCCGCCGGTGGAAACTTGGATGATCCCGTCGGATTTCGCTTCGGAAAAGGCCTTGAGCGCACCGTTGATGGTGGGCAGCGAGGTGACATTGATGGCGGGGTAGGCGTAGCCACCCTTCTGGGCGGCGTCGAGCATGGCAGCGTATTGTGCCGGAGTTGCGATTGGCATAGCGGGACCTCGTTAGCGAAGCGGCGCCGAGACGACAAGCCGGAATAAAGCGAATTCCGCACGATTCATCGGCTTGTGGCTTGCCAATGGTCGATCGGGCCGCTTGTTTCTCAACCACCCCGATGAGTTTATCCGAATCGATTGTCTGCAAGCCGACCCCTTGGTTCCTCCTCCGCGGCGTCGTGATGTTACTCATGTTCGGGACTTTCGCGGTGCTGTTCTATCTCGACGGCTCTTCGGGCTACCGGAAAAAAAACGAGAGCTTCTATCTTCATAAGACCTTCCAAATCGCTAATGACGAGTTCGCGAAGAAGAACTCCAGCGGGACACTGACGGCAGCCGCGTGGAAGACATTTGCGGCTGAGCAGTCGGTCACGTTTCCGAAAGATCGCTCGGTTTTACCCGCAGCCATTCAGTTGCCTATGCCATGGCCCGCCATTCTCCACAACTACGAGCGGATGAAACCACTGGAATGGAACATCCTCTGGCGCGAATACACTAAAGAGCGCGGGCTCAACTCATCTCCGCCGGAAGAGCCTTACGATGCGCAGAAAATCAAGGAACAGTGGATCGTTTTCATCATCTGCGCCGTCCTCGCCGTGACCGCCGCATTTTTCCTCCTTCGCACACTGAAACGCTCGATTTCTGCCGACTCGGAAGCCATCACCACCCAGCAGGGAAAACGGGTGCCCTACGCCGATCTCACCAAGCTCGACCTCCGGAAATGGGAAACCAAGGGCCTCGCTTTCATCGACTACGACGGTGCTTCCGGGAAGGGCAAGATCCGCATCGACGGACTGACTTACGGCGGTTTTAAAAAGGAAAATGACGAACCCGCCGAGCGCCTGATGCGGCAAATCCGTGAGCATTTCTCCGGGGAAATCACCGAATACGCCCGTGCTTTAGAAAACGAGCCGGCGGATCATGAATCACAGCCCGGCTAATTGAAATTCTCCCCACCCGTGCTTTTCGGCTACCGGAACCATTTTCGAGGTTGCCAAGCCGGGTCAGCAAGCGATAACCAAGACCAACGCCAATTCTCAACAACAGCAACTCATGTCAGATAAAAGTATCGAAGCTCGTGTAAAAGACATCATCGTGGATCAACTTGGCGTAAATGCCGACCAAGTGACCACCGAAGCCAAATTCGTTGAGGATCTCGGTGCCGACTCGCTCGACACCGTCGAACTAGTCATGGCCTTCGAAGAGGAATTCGACATCGAAGTGCCGGACGAAGAAGCTGAGAAGCTCCAAGCCGTGGGCGATGTGGTGACCTATATCACCAGCCAGAAGGCCTAATCTCGGTAGGCGAACGCTTTGTGAAAGGGCGGACTCCTTCATGGTGTCCGCCCTTTTCTTTGCAATGCCGCCGATCTGGGTGACCCTCGCACGCCTATGCACTCACCGGACGACATCCACTACGCGCTTGAAACCACCAAGGTGCTGCGTGAGCCGGACCGGCGCATTCAGACTTTTGGAGAAACTCGATTTGAGTTCCAACTCATCAGCGAGCTGATGGACCGGACGGGCGAGGTCCGCATCCGCACCGGCGAGGTGGAGGCCATGCGGCCGCAGATTGTGGTTCCTGCGGCGTATCAAGAAATCCAGTTGGATGGTTTCGATCCCTCCGCCCGGGCGAAGTTTGACAAGCTCGTCGAGAAACTGCGAGCGGAGGGCAAAGACCTCGCCTTTCTTCAATACGGTTTCAGATTCAAGCGCGGCCAAGTCCATGAGGAAATCGTCCATGACAGCATCGAAGCGGTCCGCGAACGTGTTTTAGATGATATTCGCAAGTCGGGAAATCCGTCTCGTGCCATCATCGAGGGGGTGGATGACGCTTGGGAGATTTCTGTCCTCAAGTTTTCCTTCGAAATGATCCTCCGCTCCCATGAAATCAATGCCTTCGATTTCAAGCGCCGCGGCCTGATCTGAGATTCATTTTCCACCATGAGTCTTTGGACGCTGATCAAGCTGTTTGCCGCTCTCTGCGTCCTCGCTGTGATGACTTTCACCGGGATGCTCGCCTACCACACCGCCGTCTCGCCACTTGGCGGTGTTTTCGGGAAAATTATTCCCCGCCCGGTCGAAGCCGTTGGTAAACAACCCGACGCCGATTTCGCGAAAATGTTGGATTCCGCCGAGCTTCCCGACATCGATCCCGGCGAGAAGGCATTTCAAAAAGCCCACGAACTACTCGCTCTCGGCAAGCTGGCCGAAGCCCGCGAAAAGCTGACCGCCATCGTCAATTCCTATCCCTCCTCCCCGTCCGCCCCCGTCGCCCGGCGGATCGTCGGTGAGATGAACCTCGACGAGATCCTCTCCACCTCGCGGATGGATGGCAAAAAAAGCCATATTGTGAAGCGGGGGAATTCGTTCCTCGGCATCGCCGCAGAATATCACACCACCCTCGACATGATCATGCATCTCAACGGGATGACAGAGCTCAAAGGCATCCAACCCGGCGAGGAAATCATCGTCATGCCGCTGGATTTCCGCCTACTTCTCGAGCCGCAGCGGAACTCGATTTCTGTCTGGGACGGCGATAAATTCCTCCGTGAATATTCCATCCTCCACCTCGGCATCACGGGAAAGCTCGCCCCCGGAAAAACCAAAATCAGCTCGAAGCTCGCCGAACTCGACGGCCGCCAGATCCCCGTCCAATCCAAGGACTACCGCGCGGCGGATAAAATCATCCAAATTTCCAAGCCTGCGCTCCAGATCCGTGGCAGCAACGGCGCAGAAGACCGCAGCGCCCACGGCATCGTCCTGCGGGCCGAGGATATGGAGGAAATCAGTCTTCTCACCCGTGTCGGTAACGAGGTGGAAATCCGCTGAGGCCATCGCGGCGCAAATTACGTCGCCAAGGTGAATGGGGTGATTTTTTTGCCGAAAAAGTAGAAGCTTTTTTCAGCAAACTAAGGAAGCATCCCCGGACCGCAATCCACCTGATATGGCTCAATCATCCCACTATGTCTCGCAATCGTATCAACTCGCTCAAGCCCGCTACGCCGAGCTGGGTGTGGATACCGAGGCGGCGATGGCCGAGCTCGCAGCCATCCCGATTTCTCTGCACTGCTGGCAGGGCGATGATGTCGGCGGATTTGAAAACACCGGCGAGGGACTGAGTGGCGGAATCGCGGTGACGGGAAATCACCCCGGTAAGGCTCGCACTCCTGAAGAGTTGCGGGCGGACTTGGACAAGGCGCTTTCACTCATTCCCGGTAAGCATCGGCTGAATTTGCACGCGTTCTACGGCGAGTTCGGCGGGAAAAAAGTCGAACGCAACGAGATTCGTCCGGAACATTTTGCCAACTGGATCGACTGGGCGAAATCCAACGGTATGGGCATGGATTTCAATCCGACCTGCTTCGCCCACCCCAAGTCGGCGGACGGTTTCACCCTCGCCCATCCGGACAAAGCGATCCGTGATTTCTGGATTGAGCACTGCATCGCTGCGCGGGAAATCGGTGCTGCGATGGGTCAAGCACTCGGCTCGCCGACGGTGACAAACGTTTGGGTTCCAGATGGTTACAAGGACACCCCAGTGGATCGCCTTGCTCCAAGACAGCGATTGGCCGACTCGCTGGATCAAATTTTCGCCAAAAAACTCGATCCGCGCCACCATTTGGATGCGGTGGAGTGCAAGCTTTTCGGCATCGGTAGTGAGAGTTATGTGGTCGGCTCGCACGAGTTTTATATGGGCTATGCGATGAAGAATCAGAAGCTGCTCTGCCTCGATGCTGGCCATTTCCACCCGACGGAAGGCATCGCCGATAAGCTCAGCACGGTGCTGATGTATGTGCCGGAAATCCTGCTCCACGTCAGTCGGGGAGTGCGGTGGGATAGCGATCACGTCGTCACTTTGGACGATGCGCTGCAATCCATCGCCTGCGAATTGGTGCGAAATAAGCTGCTCGCCCGCACCCACATCGGCCTTGATTTCTTCGATGCCAGTATCAACCGCATCGCCGCATGGACCATCGGCACGCGGAACACGCTCAAGGCTTTATTGATGGCTCTACTCGAACCCACCAGCCTACGCCATGCCGAGGAATCCGGTGATTTCACCTCCCGGCTCGCGCTGATGGAAGAGGCCAAGGGCCTACCATGGGGAGCGGTCTGGGATGCCTATTGCGAAAAGCAGAATGTCCCCGTGGGCATGGGCTGGATCGACGAAGTGAAGGGCTACGAAAAGAGCGTCCTGAGCAAACGCGCTTGATCCCAAACTGCCAGATCCACGGTTTGAAAAATCTTTTACAACTGACTGATATCCAAAAGTCCTTCGGTGCCGTCCGTGCGCTGAAGGGGGTTTCCTTCGAGCTTCGGGCAGGAGAGGTTCATGCCTTGTTAGGCGAAAATGGTGCGGGCAAGTCCACCCTGATCAAAGTCATGACCGGCGCCCACCAGCCGGACGGTGGCACCCTCCTCGTTGGCGGGAAAATGGTGTCCCACCTGACTCCCTCGAAGGCCCGCGAGCTGGGGATCGCTTGTATCTATCAGCAACCCGCACTTTTTCCTGATCTCACGGTGGCGGAGAACATCGGGCTGCGTTTAAAAAAATCGGGTGCGTTCAGCCGTGTCCGTTGGGACGGCCAGCGGACTCAGGCGGTGGAGCTGCTGCACCGCATCGGTGCAGAAATTTCGCCGGATGCGGAGGTCCGTTCGCTGTCGATGCCGGAGCAGCAGTTAGTCGAAATCGCCTGTGCCCTGGGGTCGGGTGCCGAGATCGTCATCATGGACGAACCGACGGCCTCGCTGACGCAGAAGGAGCAGCATTTGTTGTTCAAAGTCGTCCGCGATCTGCGGTCGAGCGGGGTGGGAGTGGTCTATATTTCCCACCGGCTTGAGGAAATTTTCGCGCTCGCAGACCGAGTGACGGTGTTGCGGGACGGCGAGAGCGTCGGCACCCGTCAGATCGATGACTTGACGGAAGCGCAGATGATCCAACTGATGGTTGGGCGCGAGGTGTCCGCCATTTACCCACCTGCGGAAGGTGCTCCAGGTGAGGTAGTTCTGGCGGTGAAGAACCTCGGCTGCGCCGCGAGTGGCGTCGCTGGAGTGACGCTTGATGTGAGGGCAGGCGAGATCGTCGGGATGGCTGGACTGGTCGGTGCGGGGCGCACGGAGCTGGCGCGGATCTTGTTTGGCATCACTCCGGCAGACTCGGGTGAGATTTCTTTGAACGGCGAAAAAATTTCCATCCGCAGCCCGCGTGAGGCCATCGCTCGGGGCATCGCCTACGTCCCGGAAGACCGCCGCCGCCACGGGGTGATCTTGGAAATGCCGATTTCTCATAATATGACGATGGCGATCCATCCGAAGTTTTTCCCGGGGGCGTGGTTGCGTCTCAAAGCCGAGAATTTATTAGCCAAGGACTACAGCCGTGACCTTGAAATCAAATCTTACGGGCCGGATGCGCCGGGTGGTAGTCTCAGCGGCGGAAATCAGCAAAAAGTCAGTGTCGCTCGCTGGCTGGCGACGAAGCCGAAATTACTAATTCTCGACGAGCCGACCCAAGGCGTGGATGTCGGGGCGAAGAGCGAGATTCACAAAATCATCCGCAGTCTGGCCAAGGATGGGCTCGCAGTGCTGTTGATTTCCAGCGATTTACCGGAAGTTCTGGGTATGAGTGACCGAGTCGCGGTGATGCGGGGTGGGCAGTTGGTGGAGGTGATCGCCCAAGAAAATGCGGATGCCCAGACGGTGATGTCGGTGGCGCTTGGAACGAATGGAAAGGACGCGGCCTGATGAATAAGTATTTCCGCGAAATCACGGTGGCCGGCGCATTGGTGCTGCTGCTGCTATCGTTGGCGATTTTCGCGCCGCACTTTTTCCAAGCCCAGCCGTTTATTTCACGACTCACCTCGCAGATGCCTGCGCTGCTCGCGGCGATTGGGATCGCGCTGGTGATCATCTCGCGGCAGATCGATATTTCAATCGGCTCGCAGTTCAGCATGTGCGCGATCATCGCCGGGGTGACGGCGGCGTCGGGGCTGCCGCTAGGTGCGGCGATCGCAGCGGCGGTCGGAGCTGGGGCACTGATGGGAGCGCTGAATGGAGTGCTCATCGCCTATCTAGGATTGCCAAGCATCGTGGTGACTCTCGCGACGCTGGTCACCTGGCAGGAGGCGCTGCGGCTGTGGCAGCAAGGGCGATTACTGAGTTTACCCACAGGCATTCAGTGGTTCGGCGTCAGCCAACCGACCGGACAGGCCATCGTGATTTCACTGACCTTCGCGTTTCTGATCGGTGCCGCGTGGGCGATGAAACACCTCGCCGCCGGACGGTTTATTTATGCGACCGGGACGGATGCCGAGGCTGCTCGGCTGGCGGGGATCGATCCCAAGCGTACGACTTTCGGGGTTTTTGTGTTGATGGGCGCGCTTGCTGGTCTCGCGGCGGTTTTAAATTTAGTGCAGTCGCCGCAGGTGCAACCGAACTGTGGTGATGGGCTGGAGCTCAAGACCATCGCCGCCGCCGTCGTCGGTGGGGTCGCGATCAGCGGCGGACGTGGCACTTTGTGGGGCGTGCTGCTAGGGATGCTGCTGCTGGCGAACGTCAATCCAGCGCTGACCCATTTCCACCAGCCACCCTATTGGGAAAAAGCGATCCAAGGTCTGGTGATCCTGCTCGCGGTGGTGGCTGACGGCGTCCGTGGCCGGAAATCCAAAATTTAACTGACCGCTGCCATGTCCGATTCTAGGTCATTTCCCCTCAAATCCCTGCTCGCCCGCCATGAAACGGTGCTGGTGCTGGTGATCCTGCTCGAGGTGATTCTCTTTCAAACGCTGGGCCGGAATTTCCTCAAAGGCGCAAACATTTCTAATGTCTTCCGCCACTCGGTGGAAATCGGGCTGCTTGCCGTCGCGATGACACCGGTCATCTTGACGGGTGGCATCGATCTATCTGTCGGCTCGATGATGGGGCTGTGCGCGGTGCTTTTCGGGATGATGGTCAACTCACTCGGCCTCGATCCGTGGCTCGCCGGAGGGTTGGCGATCGGCTGCGGCGCGCTCGGTGGTGGGCTGAATGCGGTGCTCATTACGCGGCTAAATTTACCTCCGCTGATCGTCACGCTAGGGACATTTTCGCTGTTCCGAGGGCTTGCGGAGGCACTGACGAAAGGCGCGGAATCTTACTCTGGATTTCCCGCATCATTCCTCGCCTTGGGAAATGCAAACATCGCCGGGCTTCCTGCACAGATCTGGGTGTTTTTCGTTGTGGCTGCCGGAATTTGGTTGCTGGTGCATCAGACGACTTTCGGGCGTTCGTTCCGTGCCATCGGTCATGCGGCCGAGGGCGCGCGCTATGCTGGCATCCCTGTCGCTCGAAATACCAGTCTCGCTTACATCATCGCCGGGGCTGTCGCCGGACTTGCGGCGGTGATTTTAGTGGCCCGTTTGGGTGAAGCCCGCGCGAATGCTGGCATCGGCTACGAACTGCTCGCGATCACCGCAGTCGTGCTCGGCGGAGTCAGTATCTTCGGTGGTTCTGGCACACTAGCTGGGACTTTGTTAGGCTGGGTGGCACTCGCCATTTTAAATAACGGGCTGACTCGCATTTCGGATTACCGGATCCTTGACCAACCGGTGGCCAGCGTCGCCCGCGAGCTTTCTGGCTTACTAACTGGCCTGCTGCTGCTCGCCGCACTCACCATCGGCGCGATGACGAAAACACTCGCCGTGCGCCGTGCTCGTAAGCAATCTCTTGCGAAATCTTCTTCCAACCCATGAAACGCAAAACCTTCATCGCCTCGCTCGTGCTGCTCACCGCACTGCCATTTGTTTCCTGTAGCAAATCGGAATCAAAAAGTAAGCTCACCATCGCGCTGCTGCCCAAGAGCAAGGGCAATCAATATTTCGTCACCTGCGAAAAAGGTGCCCGCGCCGCTGCCAACGAACTCGGCGCAGAGCTGAAATTCGATGGTCCTATCAACTCAGATCCAGCGAAGCAAAACGAGATCGTCGAGAACTGGATCACCGACGGCGTGGACGTGATCGTCGCGTCCTGCGAGAACAAGGACTCGATTTCCACGGCGCTGAAAAAGGCGCAATCCGCCGGCATCAAGGTCGTGACCTTCGACGCCGATGCGCAGCCTGATGCCCGCTCGTTTTTCGTCAATCAAGCCACTCCCCAAGGCATCGGTGAGCAGCTCATGGATACTGCGGCCTCGCTAACAGGTGGTGAGGGTGAATTCGCCATCGTCACCGGCACGCTCACGGCTGCGAATCTCAACGAGTGGATTCAATACATTAAACAACAGCAGGCGGCGAAATATCCTAACATGAAGTTAGTGGATATCAAACCGTGCGACGATCAGAAGGACAAGGCCCAGCAAGAAGCCACCAATCTCCTGAGCGCTTATCCGAATCTCAAAGCCATCGTCGCGGTCTGCTCGCCCGGCGTTCCCGGCGCGGCGGAAGCGGTGAAACAAGCAGGAAAAGCGGGTAAGGTGAAAGTTCTCGGACTCGGTCTGCCCAGTGAGAACAGGGCTTATGTCAAAGAAGGCGTCACCCAAGCGGTGATTCTGTGGAAGGTCGAGGATCTCGGCTATCTTTCCGTCATGGCGGGCGCGGCGGTAGCCAAGGGCGAACTTGCTCCCGGTGCCAAGGAATTCACCGCAGGGAAGCTCGGGAAAATGGCGGTCGCCGGTGACAACATCGTCCTCGGTAAACCGTTCGTTTTCACCAAGGAAAACATCGACCAGTTCGATTTCTAACTCGCTCGGCTGTTTGATATGAAGCTCGTCGCCTACTTGCTAGTCGCCATTCCCTTGGCGGTTTCGCTTCCCTGTCGGGCACTGCCAGATGCTGTCGCAGCGGTGGCTGAAAAAAGTGCGCTCACTTCATTTATCATCCAGCCGAAACGCATCGTTTGGACTTCTGAAACTGGCGTGCAGGATTCGGGAAATCTCCTCAAGCCTCACAGCGGCCAAGCCGTTTTAATCGAGCCGTTGCCGCCGTTAGTCCTCAAGCCGGGGAGCGGGATCGTCATCGACTTCGGGGTGGAAATCACCGGCTCGGTTGAGCTTTTTACTCCCATCACTGGTAGTAAGGATATGCCTGCCGTGCGGGTTCGCTTCGGCGAATCTGTGGCAGAAACCATGGCAGAGATCGGCGAGCGTGGCGCACAAAATGACCACGCGCTGCGCGACTTCACGGTGAAAGTCCCATGGCTGGGGAAGACCACGGTCGGTCCGAGCGGCTTCCGATTTGTCCGGCTCGACAATGCCGACCCGAAGATCGATCTCCAACTCAGCCAAGTTCGCGCGATTCTAACCATCCGCGATATTCCTTATGTCGGCTCGTTTAAATGTTCCGATGAGCGGCTCAACAAAATTTGGGAAACCGGCGCTTACACGGTCCATCTCAACATGCAGGACTATCTGTGGGATGGCATCAAGCGTGACCGCTTAGTTTGGCTAGGCGACATGCACCCGGAAGTCAGCGTCATTAACTGCGTCTTCGGCTACAATGAGGTCGTCCCCAAGAGCCTCGACATGACTCGCGACGTCACGCCCGTCACCGCTTGGATGAATGGGATTAGTTCCTACTCGATGTGGTGGATCCTCATTCACGAAGAATGGTATCTCCAACATGGAAATCTCGACTATCTCAAGCAACAGCAACCTTACCTAACGGCCCTCCTCAAGCGGCTGGCCACTTATGTCGATGCGGACGGCAGGGAAAAACTCGATGGGATGCGTTTCCTCGATTGGCCGACCTTTGAAAATAGCACCGCCGTCCACGAAGGCCTCCAAGCATTGATGACGCTCACCATGGAAAGCGGGGCCAAGCTTGCCGGGATTCTCGGCGACGAAACGCTGCAAGTTCTCTGCACCGACACCGTTGCAAGACTCCGCAAGCACGTCCCGGAAGCCAGCGGTCGCAAGTCGCCCGCAGCGCTTCTATCCATCGCTGGATTCCGTGATCCCACCGAGGTTTCGAACAAGGTCCTCAAACAAGATGGACCCAAGGATCTCAGCACATTTTACGGTTTCTACGTGCTGAATGCTTTGGCGAAGTCCAAGGACATCGACACCGGCCTCGACTTCATCAGCCGATACTGGGGCGGGATGTTGGATGTGGGAGCCACGACTTTCTGGGAAGACTTCGATCTTGCGTGGACCAAGGATGCCGGTCGCATCGACGAACCGGTCGCCGCCGGGAAAAAGGATCTCCACGGTGACTTCGGAGCGCATTGCTACGTC
Source organism: Luteolibacter sp. (assembly GCA_043766715.1). GTDB lineage: Bacteria > Verrucomicrobiota > Verrucomicrobiia > Verrucomicrobiales > Akkermansiaceae > Luteolibacter. The sequence goes on along the minus strand of JAYUHS010000226.1, from coordinate 30,190 downwards.
GGTTTTCGCCACAGTTTCTGCCATGGCTGGGCCGGTGGACCGACGGCGTGGTTGAGCAAAAACATCCTCGGGGTGACCCCGGCGGCTGCGGGTTGTGCGAAGGTGAAAATCACCCCGAATCTCGGCCGCCTCGCATGGGCGGAAGGCACTTATCCCACCCCGCACGGTCCGATCCACGTGCGCTGTGACAAGCAGCCGGACGGCACACTCAAGACGGTCGTCAAGCTCCCGGCGGGCGTCGAACAGGTGGAGTAAGCTCTCTGATTTCAGATTTTTAATAAACCTAACTTACCCGCAGTGAAATCCAGCCCGTCAGCACCCCCGACTCAGAATCCCGACCTTGAAATCAAGGACGCGCAATTAATTTTCAACCGAGTGTGGAAAGAGCTGCAAGAAGACATCGGGCGTCCGAATCTACGCTTTCCCAAGGAGCTCATTCTACTCGGCGGTGCACCCGGCTCGGGAAAAGGGACGAACACCGCTTTCATCTGCGACGTGCGCGGTATTTCCTCACCGCCGATCGTGATTAGCCAGTTGCTAGACTCACCGGAAGCGCGGAAAATCAAGGCGCACGGCGGGATGGTGGGGGACGAGGAGGTGCTGCGGTTGCTGATGGGTGAACTGCTGAAGCCGGAATTCCGCGACAGTGCTGTGCTCGACGGATTTCCGCGGACGACGGTGCAAGTGGAGTGTCTGAAAATGTTCTACGACCAGATGATTTTGCTGCGTCGCGAATTTTCCGCCACGCCTAAGGCTCATCTTTTCCGCCAACCGACCTTCCACATCATCCTGCTTTTCGTGGACGAGGCAGAAAGCATTGCCCGCCAACTCAAGCGCGGCAAGGAAGCGCTGGTCCACAATGCGGAAGTCCGCCAATCCGGCGTCGGCGAGCTCGAGGAAGAGCGGAATACCGACTTCGATCCTGAGCTTGCCCGCAACCGCTACCGGACGTTCAAAGAGAAGACCTATGATGCGCTCGTCTCGCTCAAGCAAATCTTCCACTACCATTTCATCAACGCCCAAGCGCCGATCGAAATCGTCCAACAGAACATCATCAGCGAGCTCGAATACCAAAGCTCGCTTGAACTCGATCCCCGCACGTTCGACACCCTGCGCCACATCCCTCTGGCAGATGAAATCGTGCTAAACGCGCGTCAAGAACTGGTCAACCGACTTGACGGTTATCAGGTCGAGCACCCGGAGCTAATTCAGGCAGTGGTCGATTTTATCCAAGGAAAAATGATGCCTGTCATCAAGCGCTACGCCATCAGCGGGCGGACGATGATCAACACGGAGGAAGCGCTTTTCATGGATCCGATTGCCATCGCCATCCTCATCGATATCTTCTCCGAGCGTGGTTTCCGAGCCAGCGTGGACATTCATATCCAAGACATTCCCCAGCGTTTCGACCTACTCACCGGTCATATCGAAACTCGCTCCAAGCGAGTTTACCGCATTCTCGTGCTGTTTAATGGCTCGAAAATCCGCAGGGGTTGAGAAACGGTCTTAGCGCCGGATCGTAGGTGCGGGGCCGATGCTGCCTCCTGGCACGAAGACGGCCGGGAAGTTGATGGTGTTGCGGTCTGGATTTCCTTTTCTCACCGCAGATACCCAGCGGACGACTCGCCGGAGGATCTGTGCCGAATCCCATTCCAAGTGGGCGATGCTGGGGTGGCACCAAGCAAGTTGCTTATCGAAATCTGGCGACACCAGCGACACTTGCCCGGGGATATCGATGTGGCGGCGGGCGAGAAACTGCATCGCCGCGATGAGTTTCTGGGACTCGTCGATGATGAGTGCCGTCGGCGGCGTGGTCCGAAACAAATTCTCAAGTAGCGCGTGAAAACCCTCAGGAGTTTCCTCCCAGTCCGGTAAATTGTAAGGGCCGGTGTCGATTCCATGAGCGCTCATTTCTTCCAGCACCTTTCGTTCAAGCGTGCCTGGGACTGGCTTACGACGTCCGGCGAGGGTGATCATGACGATGCGGCGATGTCCCAGCGCGATCAGTTGTCGCGTCGCATCAAGATAAGCAGGCACTTTATCCGGGCCCGTTCTTGCGAGGTCCAATCCTCCGGAGCGCCCGAAGAGGGCCATACTGGGAATGCTTTGTGAGGCAAACCATTCGAGAAGCTCGCGAGACCCCGCACAGACGATCCATGCGTCCACCGTGGTTTCCTCGACCATTCGGACGATGCTACAAACTTTATAGCCGAACTGAATCTGAGATTTTTTGGCGACAAAAACGACGTGCCCCGCAGCCTCCAGATCGCGCTGGAGTTCCCACAAGACCGGATCGGTATCGACGATCGCATCATGGAGTAGCAGACCGACTCGTAAGGACCGCAGCGGAGTCCCGCCTTTCTCAGGTGGGACGACTCTGCGGCAGCGCCCAAGGCCGCCTGGAGTGATGACGCCCTCATTTTCGAGTCGCCGCAGCGCAGCCCGCACGACTCCGGTAGAGACGTCGAACTCTTCTGCTAGTTTTACCACCCCCGGCAAGCGGCCACTCCATTGGCCTTCTTGGATTCCCTTACGAAGATGCTCGACTGTTTGTTCACTAACGGAAAAGAGGCGAATCGGCTGCATGAATGAGATGATTACGACACGTTTTGCCTATTTGTTGTCAACCGGAAATCTTTCACGAGTGGCGTTGGCATTCAGAACGTTGCACCGTCGGGGATCGGTCGATTTTGAAAAATTCTTGAGTAAACTCGACCCCGTTCACGGCGGTGTCGGGCTGACTTCTTTGATCATAAGCGCATGAACGACAGTTTTTTAAACTCACTGAGCTCTGGCGGGTGAAAGGGCCTTGCGAGTCGATCGACCGGGTTTATTCATCCAACCTTTTGGCTAAATAAACGAGTCACTGGTCAGGGGAAACTAGTGTGTTTGAGTGACTAGTTTTCCTGAAGCTTTGTAGGAAATTTCCAGTGAGATCCTTCCGACTCGGGATTTCTCAGGGGTGCCAAAAAGGTGAGACCACCGTCATGCCGACCTGCGCCGCCGCATCATCCAAGGCAGTGCTCCGAGACAGAGGACCAAACTTGAGATTTCTGGCACGGTGACGATGTGATCCACGAGGCCTCCTTTCGAGTAGTCCACGATGTAGCCGAGGTCATCCAGCCCGCCGAGAGTGACTCCGCTGATGAAAAACGAATTGGAGGCCCAGCCGGTCATCAGCTCAGTGGTGAAGTCCATGCCGTAGAGATTACTGACAAATCCGGTAGTCCCGCCACCGCCGTCGTTTTCATTCCAGTGACCGTTGGCCGTCCCGCCTCCACCGCCCAGCTCCACGGGGACCGAGGTGGCGCTCGGCTGTGAGAATTCGCTTTTCCAGCGGGCTAATGCGTTCGGTCCGGTGTATTGGCCGCTGCCGTCGGTGTAGAGCGGATAGGCTGTTCCAGAGAGGTTATTGTTGCCAGTCCAGAGCGTCCCGATCCCGAGGACGTGGGCCATCTCGTGGAGAACGACTCCGTAAAACCGGTTGGTCGCAATGAGCGAGTTGGTGTCCGCCGAGTCGAAATTCATCGAGCCAGTGGAGGTGTAAAACAGCGCCATCGTGGGAGTGCCAGTCGGATTGTTGTCGTAGTAAGTCGCGGTGTTAGGTCCAGCACTGCCGAGGATTCCGCCCACTCCGTCGTTCGGGGCGACTGAGGCGGTGATCGTTAATCCGTGGGGTTCGATGCTTCCGGCATTGTTATAAATCAGGTCATACCCGGTGATGGTCGAGTTCCAGAAATCTGCTGCATCGATGAAAGTCTGTCGCTCGATCGGCGACATCGACCCTGAAAAGCTGAGGTTGATCAATGAAACCGCGTTGGCGGAAGCCACAGAAAGTAGGGTCAAAACAACAGTCGTTGGATTTATCATAAGTGCAAAACGTTGAGTCGCTCGCGATGAGGCGTCAATCTGGCAGTTCGCGAAAACTAGGATAATAAATACCTCGAGGCCTGTTCGACATCCTTGTCACCGCGACCGGAAAGATTCGCGATGAGGATGCAGTCCTTCGGTAAACTCGGGGCGATTTTCGAGATGTAAGCCATCGCGTGGGCGGTCTCCAGCGCCGGGATGATTCCCTCGCTGTGGGCGAGTTCCTTGAATCCGGCGAGCGCCTCGTCGTCCGTGGCGTAGGTGTATTCCACCCGGCCGATGTCTTGGAGGTAGGCGTGCTCTGGGCCGACGGCGGCGTAGTCGAGTCCTGCCGAGACCGAGTGCGTGAGTTCGATCTGGCCGTCCTCATTTGCGAGCAGCCAAGTTTTCGTCCCTTGCAGCACCCCGAGTTTCCCGCCTTGGAAGCGGGCGGCGTGGCGCTCCGGGAATATCCCGTCGCCACCGGCTTCCACCCCGACCATCCGCACGTTTTCGTCGTTGAGAAATGGGTGAAACAGCCCGATCGCGTTCGAGCCACCACCGACACAGGCGACGAGTAAATCCGGCAGCCGTCCTTCTTTTTCCAAAATCTGGCGACGCGCTTCCACGCCGATGACCCGGTGGAAGTCCCGGACAATCATCGGAAACGGATGCGAGCCGAGCGCGGAGCCGAGGATGTAATGGGTGTGCTCGACGGTGGAAACCCAGTCACGCATCGCCTCGTTGACCGCCTCCTTGAGGGTTGCTTGGCCTGCGGTTACGGCACGGACCTCGGCCCCCATCAGCCGCATCCGGGCGACGTTGAGCGCCTGCCGCTCCATGTCCACCTTGCCCATGTAAACCACGCACTCCATGCCGAACCGGGCGCAAACGGTGGCCGTGGCGACCCCATGCTGACCGGCTCCAGTTTCCGCGATGATGCGCTTTTTCCCGAGTCGTTTGGCGAGCAGGATTTGGCCGATGGCATTGTTGATTTTGTGGGCTCCGGTGTGGAGCAGGTCTTCACGCTTGAGGTAAATTTTCGCACCGCCGAGCAGTTCCGTCCAGCGCTCCGCGAAATAGAGCGGGGTCGGGCGACCGCAGTAGTTGTGGAGCAGATCGTTGAGTTCTGCGTGGAAGGCTGGGTCGGCCTTGGCCGCCTCGTAGGCAGTGGCGAGTTCCTGGAGCGGAGCCATCAAGGTTTCCGGGACGAACATGCCACCGAATTGACCGAAATGGCCGGTGGAGTCGGGAAGCGTAGGAATGGGAGAAATTGCGGTAGCCATAGCCGCCGGAGTCTCTGGTGTGATGCCTTGTGGTTCAAGGGAAGATTTCCGCCCACCGAAGCAAAACGGCTCTGTGGTCACGGAAGTGAAATCCTGCTAGCGAATCTTTCGAGAGGCCGGTGGTGGGACAAGATAGAGCGGGCCTTCAGCCCTCGGTGCGAGCGAAAGACCATTTCCTAGGGCGATGCCCTAGGCTGGGATGGAATGCACTGTTGGTGCAAAATATGGGTAGCAGGGATCCCGTGGATCAATCTTCAGGGGCGACACCCAGACCTATACCAGCCTTGGGCATCGCCCAAGGACTGAGTTGAGATTGATAGGGAGCGCCAACGGTGCGCCCCAGATCCCTAGGACGGGTGGGGCAGTGACCGGTCCGATTTCGTGACTAAAGAAAGGCAATTCTAGCAAGTAATGATCACCAACTCGGTTTCAACTTGGTTGGGGCAGACTCAGTTCGAGGTAGCCTTGAGGCGGAGGAAGCCTGTCCCGCTGAATGACATGGGCAGGGTATAGCGAAAGGTTCGGGTCCGTGTGCCATCGCCGTTATTGTAGGAAGGCCCGCATTCGATGGCAGTCGTATTCCAGTCGCTAAGATTCGTGGACTCTTCCACGACGAGTTGTGCAGATGGAGCGGTCAGCGACTGGACAAATTTAAGCGTGAGATAAGTGTTACCCCCGATTTCAAGAGTCCCCGTGTGCGGGCCGCGTATCGTGTCGAAACTTTCATCCGATTTCATTCCCAGAACGTATTTCAAGAGATTCGACACCCCGTCTTCGTTGGGTGTCGCACTGAATGCTCCCAATCCCAAGCCATCTGCCGGAAGATCGTTCTGCACCAGCCAACCCGTGTAAATGAATGGATCGATCGAGAGGGTTGCAGTTCTGGAATCTGCGCTGCCGTAGGAGTTCGTCGCACGGACCCAGTAGACAGAATTCCCGGCGGGTGGATTCGTTATATCAAGAGTTTTACTAGTTCTTCCAGAAAGTGCTAAACTGGTATTTCCGCTGCTTCCCTCATACCATTGCCAAGTAACCCCCGTGGAATTGTCCACGCCAGCGGTTAATGAAATGTTAGTCGCTCCGAGTTCGAACACTCGGCTCTCGGGATGGGTCGTGATGACCGGAGGTCGACCAATCACCGTTACTGTCGCAGATAGACTATCCACGTAAGCGGAACCAGAAAACGCGCGCATCCAGTAACGGTTAATGCCAGCAACATTAATCGGAGGATCGAATGAGTAGGAAGTCTTATCGGCTAGTGGGCTTGACGTGTCTCCTGAAAGACCCACATACCATTGATAAGTTAAATTTGAACCCTGAGTGAACACGTAATAGTTGATTGAATCCCCAATGTAGGTGCTGCGATCCATAGGCTGGTCGGTGATTGCCAGGATTCTGGGGATGACCGTCACGACTGCCGTTTCACTATTTTCTACGACTGTCCCCGATGTCACCTGCACCCAGTAGGAGCGCTGGCCGATCAAACCGGTTGAAGGATAGTAGGTGGACGACGTGGATGCTGAGAGTAACGCGGAGGTGTCTCCCGAGACTCCAGAGTACCACTGATAGATTGAATTTGAATCCGTCGATGTCACAGTAAGCGCTAATGAATTTCCGACCCAGGTCGATGCATTCAGCGGTTGCCTAGAAATTAATCCAAGACCCAGAGGATTGACTGTGTAGGTTACAGCCACGCTGTTGACCGCTCCAGACGGATTGGAAATTCTTACCCAATACCGATAGCTTCCAGAGAAGCCAGATGCGGGATAGTAGTTACTGCTAGAATCGGTGAGTAGGACCGACGTATCTCCGCTCTCACCTCCATACCAAGCGTAATTTAAGTTCTCGCCCTCCACACTGACTGAGATGGACTTGCTACTTCCGAGATAGGTCGCTGTGTCGGAAGGCTGCATGGTGATCATAGGTGCTTGCGATCTGATGACCGAGAATCGAACCGTCCGACTGTCCACAAAGCCCAAAGGATTTGAGATCCTTACCCAGAACTGGTAGTTACCGGCCAGGTCGTCGGGTGGGGTTAGGTAAGACGAGGTTTCTGACAGCGGATGGCTGGTGTCGCCACGGACTCCGCCATACCATTGATAGTTCAGGGAAGGTCCCGTTGCCGTTACATAGATCAAGCTATAGACCGTTTGATAAGTCGTCGTATCCAGTGGCTCGTCAACGATGGTAGGCAAAACAGCCGTGACCTCAGCTCGGATCGTCGCGCTGTCCAAAGTTCCCAAGCCATTGCTAACTCTCACCCAGTAGTAGCTGACGCCAGGTAGTAGAGCCGGCAGGGTCAAGCTGGCAGAGGTCTTACCAGCCAGAGATATCGACACATCACCGGTGTAGCCTCGGTACCATTGATAAGAGATATTATTCCCAGTGACCATGATGGTGGATGAAACGTTGCTCCCCATGGCCAGTATTTTACTGGTTGGCTGGGCGGTGATCACCGACGGAGCTTGCATCGTAAGGGTGGCAGTTAGGCTATTCTCGCTGCCGAGCCCATTCGATACCCGCACCCAGTAGCTTTTCGTCACGGTAAGCGGTGGAGTCTGATAGCTGGAATTTACCGCGCCTATGATAGGCACGGAGAAGTTTCCTGAATACCCTTCATACCATTGGTAGGAAACCTGTGCAGCACCGACTGTTCCTACACTTAGGTTTGCCGCTTGTTGGGGCACTACGAAGGAATTTTCAGGCTGGGAAACGATATCTACAATTCCTGCCTGGGAAAATCGCGATTGATAGATCCTATTTCCCACAAGTGCCATGAATCTGCCATCCCCGACCGCCAAGGAAGTGACAGAGCCACTTGAGCGAATTTGAACAGCCCATGATGCAAAATCACGAGTGGTGTAAATCGTTCCTGTTGATGCTCCCACCGCACAATAGCCGTTTCCACTCGCCACGCTGGTCAGGTTACCAGCCGTAGGGATCGTGGTTTTGATCCACTCGTAGCCGTTTGAAGATGTTAAAACGGACCCTGAGTCTCCGACGGTGACCCATTGTCCGCTTTTGTAACACACGGCCTCCAATGAAGTCGTTCCGGGGATCACGACTGTGGTCCACTCCACTCCGTCTTGAGAGAATAATACCGCGCCCTTGGTCTCAGAAGTATAGTAAAAACCAGAAGAATTACTACGGGCTCCAACGGCCATGAACTTGCCTGCCTCGTAGATGATCTGCTTCACTTGGAACCCCGGAGAGAGCGATGGGGATGTCCAATTATAGTAATTATAATTTCCCGAGCTAGGAGTTTGAATAAGCGGCTGATCTTGTGAGTAAGGAAATGACCTACCTGAAAGGCCCATTACCATCTTGCCTTGCCCATAAACCCCACAAGATTTCGATCCATCGAAAGAGTATCCAAATGAGTCTGGGTTCGTGATCTGATAGGTTCCAGCAGCATTTGGGTAGGCAAACGCAGGTCCGAAATGATTTCCGAAAAGTACCAATGCACCTGCGGCATCGTAGCTGAAATCGTCCCATTGAGTCCAAAAGCTATAGTGAGGGAGTGGTAAAGCCTTTGTTCGGAATGAATTCTCCACGTTGACGAAATTGGTGGTCGTTCCGTAGGTGGCGGAGACGACGACGAATCCCGCGACCGCTTGTGCTGGACCGACGAGTGTGTGACTGGCGTTTGGAATCGTCAGTGTGGCACCCTCTTGGACAATCGCTTCGTACTTCCCGGACGCTGTTGCATAGCGAATGATCAGTTTGCTGCCAGAACTGGGTGGGAAATAGAGACCCATCGTCTCGGGGAGCACCACCAGTGAGTATGGCATTGGAATATCCGGAGTCGTATTAAGATTCGTGGTGTTGAGCGGGTTATAGTAGTAGCTGTCAGATTTCCAAACTAAGCGGAAAGCACCATTCGCATATTTTAATTTTGCACCGGATGCTAGGTTAGTTGGTGCATCTGGGTTGATGGTCCACGCAGTTTGGGCGCTGAGGATGCCTGAGCCTCCCCCAATCAAAAACAGCAAACTCAATGCCCAAATCATAAGGGTAGTGCATGGATTCGTCGCACTCAGATGCGTCGTCGTTGATTTTTGCGATGGGCGGGGGGACCTATGTTTTTCACAAGTCGCGAAATGATTTCTCATGGCGTAATACTGCTAGGGTATCTGACACGGGTGCAACTCCCATTTGGAGCAAGCGGTGATTGATGAATGCGTTCAGCCTCGGTTCTACTGGGTCATTAGCCGTTGCGACGAGACGCCATCACCTCTTTTCTTCAAAAAGATTCGCTCGATTCGCGGTTTGTTTTTCTGATCTTTGGAACCACCCCACCAACCAGGAGAAGATTGAAGAGACCGCGAATCTAGCGAATCGGGCGAATGTTTCGAGAGGCCGGTGGTGGGACATGATCGAGCGGGCCTTCAGCCCTTGGGGTGAGCGACGGACCGTTTCCTAGGGCAATGCCCTAAGCTGGGATAGAGTGCACCGTTGGTGCGGTAGATGGTGGGTGATGGATGACGTGGATCGATCTTCAGGGGCGACGCCCCGGCTGATGCCAGCCTAGGGCAGCGCCCTAGGGATGAGTTAGGCAAGGCATCGAGCGCCAACGGCGCGGCCTAGAGTGCTGTTCGGGTGGCGTGGGATCGATCGCCCGTTTGATTGACTCAAGCCTCGCCGAAGATCTGGTCTTCGGGGTTTCCGAAATGGATGTAGTTCGCCCAGTCTGGGTGGTTTTTGTCTTCAAGCACTCGCCGGGAGTCTCGGATGGCGGTGCCGAGGGTTTTGCCGACCGCTAACAAGTTGTAGAGCGAGGAGGTAAAGAGGGTGGCTGGCTTGTCGCTGACGGGCCAAAAGGTGCCGATGTAGTGGCGCACTCCGGCGGTGAGGAAGGCCTCGGCGACCGAGACGGCGCGGCGGGCGGCGTCGCGCTGGGCGTAGGCTGCGGTCTCGCGATCGTTTGCGCCGATGAGGGGAATGCTGGTGCTGCGGATGCGCGCGGCCTCGCAAGAGTTGAAAATAATCACGCCGGGGAAACGCGAGAGTTTCATGACATCCGCACCGGTGAAGAAGAGATCCCCGGCGAGTAGCAGTCCGGACTGCGCCGAGTTGTTCCGGTTGAAGGCGCTATGGCCGGCGTAGTGGAAGATGTCGAAAACGCGGGTCTCGAGTAGTTTCACCAGCGCAGCACCATTCGCTGCGGAGCCCTCCAAATAGGTGATTTCCACCCGTGGGTTTTTCTCAAGGAGTTCTCTCAGCACGCGGCCTTCGTCGCGGGCACCTTCGAGGTCTTCGGTGGGGTCGATGACGAGGAGGATGCGGAGTTTTTCGGCGCGGGGTGCAGGCCAGCTCACCCGGGCGTTTGCGCTGACGAAGCGGCGGCTGATCCCTCCGGCCAGCGCGGGAAATTCGCCGCCGGGCAGTTGCATGGCCTCCCATGGGATGCGCGAGGCTTCTGCATCGTGCACCAGCCCGATGGGGGAACCGGGATTTTTTTCTAACTCTGCGAGTAGTTCCACCGGCAGCATGGTGGACAGGTCTGCCGTGACCCGCTTGAGCTGCGCGAGGGTGGTGACTCCCGAGCGGGTCGTCACCCCGGCGTGGGTGTAAAGTTCTTGGAGCTGATCCACGGAAAACTGCACGGCGGAGCGGCGGACAGCGGCGGAGGTCGAGTGGGTCTGGAGAATGGCGTCCAGTTCGAGGGTTTCTCCGCCTTCTTTGGAGCTGGAGGTGAGCACCAGCATGGAGGTGGGTTTCTCGGCTGCGGTTGCCGCCTTGCCACGGGTCTCGGTTTCCTCATCGGTCCGTAGGCTGCGGAGGGTGGAGCCGGAAAGGGTGACCCGCACGCCGGCGAATGCGGGATCGTCGGTGAGCAGGTGTTGCAGCGCACGGCGGATTTCCCGGATCCGGGACTCGCTTTTTTCCACGACGACGATGCGGCGGAATCGGTCGCGCTCGGGGTCATCCCGCAGTGCTTGGATGAAGCCGGTGAAGGAGTGCTTGATGGCGAAGGGGATGTCGATTTCCGCACGGTCGGGTCGTGCGCCGCCGAGCAGGACGGTGGAAAACTCGTCGAAATGGGAAGCGAGCAAGTTCCGCAAGGCCGAGCCTGCTGCATTTGCTAGGGCGTTGTCGTTGAGCAGTTCCCATGGCCCAAGGTCGAGGATGGCGATGAGGTCTGCCATGATCGGGTGGCGACCGGTGGGGATGATGGTGAGTTCCCCGGCACCACGCGCGGTGCTGCGCTGGGCGAGGATGCGGCAGAGTGCGCCGTCCATCCCGGCATCCAGACTGGTGACGGCGGCCGGGGCTTGGAGTCCCTCGATCTGGCCGAGCAGGATCACCCGGGAAAGCGTGTCGCGGATGTCGCCATGGGCGAGCTCGATGTCGATGGCGATCTCGTCGCCCCGCGAGATGACGACTCGGGGGAAATCCAGTGCTCCGGCTGGGCTGCCGCCATGCTCTAGCGGGACGATTTCCGGGACGTTGTCCTCGTTTGCGGGATCTCCGGGGACGGAGGCGGTCATCCGCAGGAGGTCGAAGGTGAAGGCGGCTTTTTCCTCATCGGTCGTGGGCACGGTGATGCCGCGAGTGGCGCGGCGGGTGCGGATGGCCCCGCTCTGGGCGAGGAGTTGGGCTTCGTCGAGCTGCCACGTATTCGCGGGCGAGTTGGTGTTTTTCGGCAGCTCGCAGTGGCCGGAGTTGAGCAGTGAGATCACCGCATCTGCCACGAGCGGACGCTGGCAGAGCTTGCCGTGTTCTGCGGCATTTCCCTTGCCTACGAACAGGCCTTGGATCTCTTTTTGGTGGACGTAGTGGACGCTGGTGGCGGCAGAGGGGATGGCGGGCTGGTGCGGGAAGGTGCCGTCGCCACGGTAAGAAATGGTGTAGATCGGTGCGCCTTGTTCGAGCCGCAGTCCGGAAAACGTCGCGAGTCCATCGCCGAAAATCGCGTGGTAAGGGCAGCCCTGCGGCGGATTTCCTAAGGCAGTGGTCACCTTGGCGGCGATTTTTAAAACATCCTTGAGCACCGCGACGGGGTGGCCGCCGTCCTTGGGCCAGTTTTTCAGGTCGAACCAGTCAGTGTTCGTGTCGAAGCGGGGTAGCAGCCCGAGTAGCCCCGGGAAGCTGGCGAAAATGGTCGAGAGTTCTCGCCCGTCGTGACAGAGGTCAAAGCTGGCGATTTTCATGGCGGTGTCATGCAGTCCGCGCATCACCAAGAACGGGCTCAGCGACCCGGCGAGCGGAGTGCCGACGGTGATGAAGGCCTTGAGATCCACCGAGTCCGACAGATGGGGAAATGAGGCCCGGGCGACGAGGCCACCCATGCTGTGGCCGATGAGGCTGACCGGGCGGTTGGGAAATTTCGCCTTGAGCCAGAGGGCGAGGGCCTTGCCGAGCTCGGGGATGGATTGTCGCCAATCGTAGCCATAGAGATGCGTCTCGTAGCCTGCGGCTTGGAGGGCAAGTTCGGTGGGTTTGTAGGCCCCATATAACATGCCGTGGACGCCGGTGGCGGCGTATTTCCCGGCGTCTGGCAGTCTGAGCTTGGCCACGCCGCCGCCGGGTAGGCCGAGTAAGCGCAGCCAGATGTCGCCGTTTTTGTCGCCGATGGAGGAGCCGAGGATACCGGGCAGCAGGACGGCGACTGGCTTGGGGCCGGAGCGTTTCACCGCTGCGGTGGCCTGCTTTTCCTTGTCCCGCAGCCATGCTTCTTCTTCCGGTGAGTAAAAATTAAGGGCCAATGGGTCCACTCCGAGCGGGGCGGTGGGGATCGGTTGCTTGCGGGTGGTGGCAGCGCGTTTGCGGCTGGGGCGGGCGGGAGTGGTCATGTGCGGTGCAGGGTGGATTGAGTTCGGAACGAGGAAGGTGGAGCTTCGAACAGGGTGAAGGATGCAAATTGCACCGTCCACTCAGTAAAAAGCGAGGTCGAGGATGCCCGGAGCATCCTCGACGGTGCAAATAGCACCATCAGTGAGGCTCCGAGCAGGGTGAAGGGTGCCCTGAGCATCCTCGACGGTGCAAATTGCACCGTCCGCCGAGTTCTTTGCTCGGTGGCCTAGCTGACGGTGGGTGGCTCTTGGCGGCGGGTGGTGAAACGCTGGCTGACGCGGTCCAGCAGATCGTCTAGGCCCGCGCCATTTCCTGAGCGTTTGGCGGCGTGGTAGGTCTCAAGCGCGGCGAGATAGGCCTCCGAGCCAGCGAGGATCTGGGTGTCTTCGATGAGTTCGAGCAACTTGGCGAGGCGGGCGCGGATGGGTTCGAGGGCGTTGGCGAGTGCGAGGTCTTTGCCGAAGGCGGCGACGTCGAGATTCCGGGGTAAAAAGGTGTCGTCTTGGGTGGCGAGTTCGAAACAACGGGTGACGAAGGCCCGGGATTTGTCGCCCATTTTCGGCAGCGACTTGCGCTCCTCGATGGTTAGATCTACGAGGAATGGCAGCAGTGCTTGGGTCTCGGTGATTTTAGCGGCGATGGCGGTGGTCTGTGCTGCGGTGAGCATGGCGTCGATACGGTCGGTGGTAGGCATGGTGGTGGTGGGAGATGGGAGATTGGAGATTTGAGATTTGAGATTGGAGATTGGGGATTGGGGATTAGTCTTCGAGGAGGACGTAGGGGATGGTGGTTTGTTTCCACTCGGTGCCGAAGTGGCGGCGGGCGATGTCTTCTGCGAGGGCGATGAAGCTGGGCCATTGGTCCGGGTGGAGGGTCTGGCAACCGAGGCTGGAGGTGCCGTGGTAGCTGCCGCGGTGGATGTTGATGCCGAGATTTCCCTCATCCTCATACGGCGGGGTGCCATCGCGGATCACGACCACCTTGCCCCGGCGCTGGCAAATGGCGAAGTGGGGGCTGGAGCCGCCGTGGATGTCGAATTGGTAGGCGTGCCAGACCCCGGCCTTGAGCGTGGCCATGCCCTTGGTGGCACCGGTGCCGTAGCCTGGCTTGTAGCGGGACGGGTCGGTATTGCCATTGTAGGCGGCGAAGACGTCCGGGCTATCGATGAAGATGGCATCGTCATACATGCCGCGGTCGTTGACGCCGGGCTTGCCCATGGTGTCGAGGTAGTAGCCACGGATGCCGACGATGAGCAGCGGGTGCTGGGTGCGATCGATCGCGAGGGGGGCGAGTCGCGCGGCGAGTTTTTCCCGGGTCAGGCGTGGCTTGGCGGCGGGCATTTCGCCACTGCGGGTGGCGGTGGTGGCGGCAGCAACGAGTGGCACGGGGATTTTAGAAATCTCGTCTGCGGTCCAGCCGGCGAAGGTGCGGACATTGTCGCGGTAGGCTCTGGCACGCGGGCCGGAGCCATTGTAGGCGCGGATGGCCTCCCAGAGATCGTCATCCTGCTCGTGGTATTTGTTTTTCAGCTCGCCCACGCATTTTTCCAAGCAGGCGGAGAAATCATGCCAGCGGAGTTCGCGGAAAAACGCCTCGTCCTCACGCACGGATTGAAGGTCGTATTGGAAGATCCCGTAGCCCTTATAGACCCATTCCTTCGGGCCGTAGCCGCGCAGTGCGCGAGTTTGATTCGCCTCGCCGATGAGTAGGCTGGTGAAGGCGTCGCCATACTTGGCGCGGAAGGCGGCGGTGTTTTTAGGAAATGCCGTGCGCTGGGTGTCGGGGTAGTCACCGCTGGCATCCAGCACGCAACGGGCGACGATGAGATCCGCGAGGCCATCCGCATCGTTCTTAAACTCGGCCTTCGTTTGTAATGACTCCAGCAGTGGCAGCCAGAAATAGGCAGTCTCTTGGCAGGCGATGGCGCAAAGGATCTCCGGGCCGAATGGGGTGCCGCTGGCGGCGGCGCGGATTTGCTTGCCGAAATGGGCCATCAGCCAGCGGGTGGCCCGGCGGGCAGCGGCCTCACCGATGGGTAGCTCACGGCTGACCGCGGACCCTCGCGTGGTGGGTGGCGGACTCCAACGGATTTCCCCAGCGAGGAGGGCGTCTTGGGCGGTGGCCTTTTTCGCAGTGGATTTTCTAGCGGTGGATTTTTTCGCAGATTTCTGGGCGGACATGAGACGTGGAGTTTGGAGGTGGGAGTAGGGAGCGGGGAGCGGGGAACTAGCGGGCGGCAACCGGGCGGAGCGCGGGGGCAGCGGCGAAGGTGGAGTCCACGGCACCCGTCGCGAAGTAGTTCGGGTGCTGTGATCCCTTGATCTTGGCACGGATTTTCTTCTGGAGCTGTCTGAGGGACCCCTTGAACTGCCCACCCTGCCAGACTTCGAGCAGTGCGCCGGTGAAGAGTCCGTTTCCATCGCCATCCAGCGAGGTTTCATCGTCTTGGCAGCCGGAAATGAGGATGACCGCGGCGGAAACGACGACGGATCGGGCGGCGGAATCGAGCTGGATTTGGCGATAGCCTTCCGACCAATCCGCGACGGCATGGTCACGCAGCTTCAGTGGTAGATCGCGACCGCGCGGGTGGGCAAGTGCTCCCGGCGGCGTGAATTCTGGCGCGCGGGTGGCGGTGCCGCTGTGGCAACTGTCTGATAGGACGGTGATGCGGACGCCTTTTTTGAAGGTCGCCCAGATTGCTGCGAGTTCGTCATCGAGCAGCATCCGGTCGTAGAGGCACCACGTTTCGTCGGCGTGGTCGAGTTCGTCATCGCTGAGATTCGCGTCTGGGATCTGGCTGCCGTGGCCCGAGTAGGTGACGAGAAGCGAGTCGCCAGCCGCCAACTCGGCGGCGGCAGCAAGCAGGGCTGAGTTGACCTTCGCGACAGTGGCGTTCTGGTCGAGCAGTGGCTCAGCGGCGGTGAACCCCGCAGAACGGGCGAGATCCCGCATGTCGCGGGCATCATTGTGACAGCCTGCGAGTGGCGCATCGCTGCCGTAGTGCTTGGGATCGACCTTGTTCAGGCCGATGTGGATGGATCGTGCTTTCATAGGGAAGGAAGGGTCAGGGTGTGGTGGGGTGGATCAATGAATCGGCAGCGCGGTCGCGTTGCTAGAATCGAACGGTGGCGGGACTCTGCCTTCGAGAACCCACGAGCAAGTGAGAGCTTCGGCGGCAGCAAACAGGGAGATATCTACAGAAGGAAATCGCTCATTTCCGAATCAGATGAGAATCAATATTTCCGCCGGTTGCAAGAAAAGTGAGTAATCAAAATGGGAGGTAATGTTTATATAAGTTAAAGGTAAAGAATGGCGGAGGGAGTGACGAGTAGGAAGCGGGACCTTGAGTTTAGAATGGGTTATGAAATGTTTCCCACGGCAGAATCGACTATTTCATTGAAGTCTTGCCGTGGCTTGCTGGGGGCGATTAGACGTGATGCCAGTGCAAATCATCCGACTTGAACAAAACTGGTGTATTTTACTAACGGGCGGTGGCAGTAAGCGGTGTCTCCAAGGGCTGGCCCCGAAGGACTGGCTGCGACGCGAACGGATGGTGGTCGCGCGGCGGATGATCACCGGCGGCCAGCCGCCGCAGGAAGTGGCAGGTACGCTCGGGTTCAGCTCACCCAATAATTTCCGCCGGGAGTTTCTGGTGTATCACCAAGTGGGTCCGCTGGAGTTTAGGAGGAAAAGCTGGGCTGAATGGTCAGCCTAGGAAAGGAACGATTAATGTGGTTTTGCACGGGTTAGCATTTCTCCCGTTGCCGCCAGATTATTCACTTTGTGACGGAGCAGATCATCGAACCGGATCGCTTGCTCGAAGACTGGGCTAAGATCGGCACCATCTGCTAGAATGAAAGAAGGCTGTTTTCCCCGGGTAATCGCAGTAAGTGCGTCCGGGGTAAAGCCGTTAATTGATAGAAAGAGTCCCCGCGTGAAACCCGATTTACCCTCGATCTTGCCGCGGAACACCATCAAAGCGCTTTCGTTCACGGGTTTAGCCTCCCATTTCGCTTCCAGCAGGTAAGTCTCATGATCAAGCACGAAAGTTCCGTCAATCTGTTCTCCTGTGAGGCGGAATGAGCCGCGTGGACTCATGTCGAAAAGGTGGAAAAGGCGGTAGAGGAGTTTTTCCAATGCAAAGCCTGCCGCCTGCCGGTCGCTAAAAGCCACTAGTCTGTAGAACTCTGAACGCAAGGATGCCAATTCTGATTGGAGCGGGCCGAGTGATGCAGGTGCATAGCATGGACTCGTCGTTTGCTGGTCGGGCAGTGGAGTGGTATCTCTCCCCAACGATGCAAGAAATCGTGGGTCCCACAGATCTGGGAACTTGAAGCCGATGTCCTTGATGACGCGATTGATGGCAACAATCTCGGCCTCGCGAACTTCGTTGTTCTTGCTTCTACGGTATTTAATTCCTTCCGAAACAATCGATAAAATCAGCACTTCGAAACGATCTCGGCGAAGCTTCAGGGATTGTTCCAGTAACCTAGCGAGCGCTGGTTCCTTGCTGCCGCCTTTCCAGAACTCTCCAACGCCCGACTGAATGGCCACTGTCTCAAATGTAACATGGCCTTTCCATGATTGTCCTCCCGAGCCCGGCAGGAAGTCGTAAAACAAACGTGCTAGATCAGCTGCTGCCTTTGATTCGTGAAGTGAAGATGACATGGAAGTATAGAAATAATTAGAATATGCCGGGCTGCGGCGCTGAGCAGACCGATATAATAGGGAAGGTCCAGAGAGCGCATCAAATCGGCGATAAACCAATCGGAAGGCGGGATACCCTGAGACGCGTATTCGACGGGGACGATGGCATGGAAGCCTTTGCGGATGCGTCTGACGCGGCCTTTTTCCGCGAGTCGTTTCAAGGCTTTGCCGATAGCTCCGGTGGAAGCGGGCAACGCGGCCTCTACTTTCGAACGATCAAAGCCGTAAAGGCCGCGTCGTTGGAAATCATCAAGGAGGTCAGAAACTCGTTTGTCATCGGCCATGGTGTGCTGATGGATACGAAAAGAGACGGATTCGGTCCATTTTTTAATTGATCAGCACACTTTTGGGAAATGATGACTATTGGCTCGAATCAGGGCTCCTTTGGCTTTCGGGTTGCGCGGGGATAGTGCGAAGGAGCGAGCTGTGGTTGCTGCGTCTCGCAGTAAATAGTTAGAGTTATGCGTGGGACTGCTTGAGGAAGAAGTCAAATTTCAAATGAAAGTTAATCAGGCATATTAGAGTGATTCTTAATTACTAGCAGATCCAGATTTCACTACTCTGAAAAACTTTGCGCCTTTGCGTCTTTGCGCGAGCAATTCTTAAGCTCTGCGGAAGAGGATCTCGCGCAAAGGCGCAAAGACGCAAAGGAAGATGAGGGCTTTGATGCGATGGGGGCTTGGGATTCGGTGAATGCCTAGTGACTAAGAACTAGCCGGAAACTATATGATCAGAGTTGTGAGTGGTAGAATTTGAGAAAAAGGTTATCTTCCAAAGATAGGCGTAGCGGTTTATCTTGCGGTGGATACTTAGGCCCGTTGCGGCGAGACGCCACAACTACGCTCCGGTTTCTTTCTCTGATATTTGGAGTCAGCTCCCAACCAAGAGAAGATGTAAGGACCGCGAATTTGGCGAATCTTTGAAGAGGCTGGTGGAAAGGTGAGATGGGTGGAGCTTGCAGGATTTTCAGCGGAGGCGCTGGCGGAAATGGTGAACTAACTATTCACTCCTTCATTCAAGCTTATGTAGCGACTTTCGTGGAGGATGCTGGGTTTGCGGTGGGTGAGGAGGAGCCAGCATTCGCGGGCGGTGCCGAGGACGATGAGGGCAACGAAGAGGAGGAAGGTGAGGGTGATGACGACGTCGATGCGGGCGTTGAGTAGCGAGGTTTTCGTGGCGGTAAGGGTGGGGCCAGTGAGGCCGGTGGCAAGCTTCGCTTCGAGGGTGCGGATGGCGGGGATGAAGCCGGCGGAACCGGCGGAGAAGAGCTTGAGGTAGCCGGCAGTGAAGGTGACGACGGTGAGGAATAGCATGGGCACGACGGTGACCCAGCAGTAGCGGGCCTTGCCCATTTTAACTAGGACCACGGTGCCGAGGCAGAAGGCGATGACGGCGAGGAGTTGATTTGAAATACCGAAGATGGGCCAGAGGGACTTGGCAATGCCAGCGGGGTCGAGTGCGCCTTGATAGAGGAAGAAGCCCCATGCGGCGACGAGGAGGCCGGTGGCGGTGATGTTGCCTAACCATGAGTTAGTTTTCCCCAGTCTTGGGGAAATGTTTCCGAGTAAATCCTGGAGGATAAACCGACCAACGCGGGTGCCTGCATCCAAGGTGGTGAGGATGAAGAGTGCCTCGAACATGATGGCGAAATGATACCAGAGCGAGAGCGCGGTCTTCCCGGGGATGACTTTGGAAAACAGGTGGGCCATGCCGACGGCGAAGGTGGGTGCGCCGCCGACCTTGCCGATCATGTGTGGCTCGCCGAGGTCGCTGGCGAGTTCGCGCATGTGGGCCTCGGTGATGGCATACTCGGGGCCGTAGGAGTTGATCTTCGCGATCTGCGCGGTGACGGCGGCAGGGTTGTTTGGGTCGATGGGGGAGTTGATCGCAAAATATTCGCCGGGTTGGAGGGCGCAGGCAGCGATGATGGCCATGAGCGCGACTAACATTTCTACCACCATCGCGCCGTAGCCGATGAGGCGGATGTCGCGCTCGCGAGCTAACAACTTAGGCGTGGTGCCGGAGGCGATGAGTGAGTGGAAGCCGCTGATCGCACCGCAGGCGATGGTGATGCAGACGAAGGGAAACACCGGGCCGGGCACGACGAATCCACCGCCGTGGACGAACGGAGTGATGGCAGGCATGTGTAGCGGCGGGTGAAGGATGACGATGAAAATGCCGAGCACGGCGACGGTGCCGAGCTTCATGAAAGTGCTGAGGTAGTCGCGTGGGGCGAGCAGCATCCAGACCGGTAAGACGCTGGCGGCGAAGCCGTAAATCATGATGGCCCAGGCGAGCTGGGTCGATTTCAGAGTCAGTGCGGCGGTCCACTCAGGGGATAAGTATTTCCCGCCGACCACTGCGCCGATCAAGCCGAGCACTCCGAATAGCGATGCGGTGGTGACGCTGACTTTCCCACTTTTAATCATGATGCCCATGACGAACGCGAGTGGAATGGTGCAAGCGATGGTGAAAAGTCCCCACGGGCTTTCGGCAAGCGCCTTGACGACGACGAGACCGAGCACGGCTAACAAGATGGTCATGATCGCTAACAAGCTAATCATCGCGACCAGGCCGATGAAGGGATTCAGCTCCTCCTTGAGCATCTGACCGAGAGATTTCCCATCCCGTCGCATTGAAGCAAAAAGGGTGACGGCGTCATGCACCCCGCCGCCAAGCGTGGCACCGACGAGCAGCCAGAGAGTGCCCGGGAGGTAGCCGAACTGTGCAGCTAGGACAGGGCCGACGAGTGGCCCGGGGCCGGCGATCGCGGCGAAATGGTGGCCAAAGACGACCCACTTCGGCGTGGGCACGAAGTCCTTACCATCGCTACAAGTGACGGCGGCGGGTGCGCGGCGGTCGTCGATGGTGAGGACCGTGGCCATCAGCCATGCCGAGTAGAAGCGGTAGGCGACGGCGAAGGTGCAGACTCCGGCGACGACTAACCAGAGTGCGTTGACCGGTTCGTTTCGCTGGAAGGCGGCGACACCGACGGCGGTGGCACCGAGTAGAGAAACGATCAGCCAGAGGAGAATGCGGACGAGGCGAGGCATGGGGGAAATTAGATGAGTGAGGGGAATGCTTTGAAGGAAAATCTGGGATCGAAGAATTTCACCGCAAAGGCGCGAAGGTCGCGGAGGGACGCTGAGGTGGAGAAGGCTTCGCGGGGTTTGGGGAAAACTTCGTTAAACGCGGAGGCGCGGAGGTCGCAGAGAGGGGCGGGGAGTGATTGGGAGTTGATGAAGGAATCTTGGATGAAAGAATTTTACCACAGAGCAAAGGTCGCGAAGGGCCGCGAGTCGCGGGTGCTGCGACCTTGGAACGTGGAGGTGGGAGCGTGGAGCAAGAGGCCGCTTCAATCTCTTTGGAATCAGGGGTGGACCTTCTACGAAGCTATGCTTGATAATCTCGGGTTTTTCTCATCCCAGTGGCAACAACGGCAGACTCAGTTCTTTTAGGAATCTATTGTGTCTTTTCGCCGCCTCGCGGGTGGCTGACTCGATTTCGATCATGGCCGTATGTTTATCTTCTAGGCTGATCTCAGCTTAGCCCACTGCCGTGCTGATGTAGCGCGAGATGTTCAGGTTGAAATCGTTTCTCTCGATCTCGTCCATCTCCACCCGGCGGGAGTAGCGGGGCTCTTCTTTGCGGAATTGGTAGGTAGCGATGATCTTGGTGAGGTGCTCGGAAGTCAGTTGGTTCTGGCGTTTGCCTTTCACGAAATGCTCGGCGGCGTTGATGAAGAGCACGTCGTCAGGCTTCTTGCACTTCTTCAGGACGAGGATGACAACCGCGATCCCTGCGGATTAGAACAGGTTTGCGGGCAGGCCGATGACAGTGTCGATGTGGCCGTCCTGGAGCATTTTCGTGCGGATGCGTTCTTCGGCCCCACCACGGAAGAGCACTCCATGCGGCAGGATGATGGCCATCACGCCTTCGTCTTTGAGGAAGTGGAAGCCGTGCAGCAAGAAAGCGAAGTCGGCGGCTAACTTGGGGGCGAGGCCGTGGCTTTTGAAGCGCACATCGTCGGCCAGTGCATCGGTGGGGTTCCCAGCGGTATCTGAACGGTGGATTGGCGACGATGGCATCGAAGCCCGGCTTCTTGGCCGGGTTCGGCTCCCGCATCATGTCCCACTCGTTGAGCAGGGTATCGCCGTGGAAGATGTCGAAATCTGTGTCCTTTACCCCGTGCAGCAGCATGTTCATGCGGGCGAGGTTGTAGGTGGTGATGTTTTTCTCCTGGCCGTAAATCTTGCCGATGGTGCCGCCTGCGTTTTTCACCTGCTTGCGGACGTTGAGCAGTAGCGAGCCGGAGCCGCAGGCGAAGTCCATTACGCTGTCGAGCCGCTTCTTCACGCCGGTCTTCGGTTCCTGACTGTCCAGTGTGACGATGGCGGAGAGGATATCGGAAATCTGCTGCGGGGTGTAGAATTCGCCCGCCTTCTTGCCGGACCCGGCGGCGAATTGGCCGATCAGGTATTCATAGGCATCGCCCAGCGCGTCGATGTCTGAGGAGAACTCCGCCAGCCCCTCGGCGATTTTCTGGATGATGGTGCACAGCTTGGCATTCCGATCCTCATACTTCTTGCCCAGCTTGGGGGACGCCAGATCGATCTCGGAGAAGAGACCGTCGAACGCGCTTTCGAACGATTCGTCTTGGATGTATTTGAAACCGGCCTGCAGGGTATTGAGAAGATCACCGTTTTGGGTGCGGGCCATGCTCGCGATGCTATTCCAGAGGTGCTACGGCTGAATGACGTAATGCGTCTTACGGCGCATCTGTTTCTCGAAGGTCGGGATGTCCTTGCGGTTATTCTTATACCAAGTCGCCAATGGAACGCTGCGATCATCTGCACTCAGCGTGGGGTAATCCTTCCCCAGTTCCTTCCTTGCTGCCGTCTCGTAGTTGTCCGAGAGGTAGCGCAGGAAAAGGAAGGAAAGCATGTAGTCGCGGAAGTCGTCCGCATCCATCGCCCCGCGCAGTTGGTCGGCGATGCTCCACAGGGTGTTGCCCAGTTGCTTTTGGTTGGTGTCGGTCATGACGTCGGGGAGTCCTTCGGTTCGGCCTGCTGGCGGAGTTCTTCTGCTGAGAGCCGGAGTAGTTTCCCGTCTTTAACGATCACCAGATGGGTATCGGTCTGAATAGCCACCTTTCGGGCGGCGGCTGCCGACCGCCGCAGGGCGTTCAGCGAACCGCGGAGGGCCGGATCTTTGGCTTTCGTGATGTCGTTGGTCTTCATTTATTTTCCTCCAGTTCGAGTAGGACGGGCGCTTCGCCCACATTATCAAAGAGTGCCCACGCATCCACTCTGGACTTGTAGGCCTCATGAAAGTTTCGCAGCCCAGCGGCAAAGCGCCGCCGAATTACCGCTTCCGGGATATCATGCCCGCCTTGCTTCACCCGCTCCGCCACGCGGGCGATGGCCGTTTCCGCATCCGGCAGGCTGAGGAAGAACAAGCTTACCTGGTAGCCTTGTTCCCGCCACTGCCGGATCCGCGCCAAGTAGCTCTGCCCGGAAAGCGTGGTCTCAAAGGCTAAGCTCTCACCCTTGCGCACGCAGTCCGTAATCTCCTCCAGCATCAAGCGGCCCGCTTTGAATGCCTCTGCGTCCGGTGCGAATGGGGACAAACCCGCTGCGATCAGGTCCGCATTGATAAAGCGGCTGCATTGCGCCTCCACCGGTAAAAAGGAACGGGCAAAGGTGGTTTTCCCCGCGCCATTCGGCCCCGCGATGATGATGATTTTTTTGCTCACTGCTTCCGTTTCTTGATTTTGGCTTCGATCACTTTGAGGTCGGCCTCGTCTTCTTGATCGGCTGTCTGCGCTTCCTGGGTCTTCCGGTGCTGGTCGTAGTCCAGATAGAGGGCGCTTGTCTGGGTCTCCATCTGTTCATGACTGATGGAGCCGGCATGGGCCAGCAGCGGGAAACCGTTGGAGGTGATGATTTGATCGACGTTGCCTTTCCAGTAGCTCATGCGGATTTCCTGGCGGCTCTTGATCCTCAGTTCGGCGGTTTCTAGGAAGATGACCACTAGGCGGTTCAGGGTGTCGATTTCATCCTCGGTCAGGTAGTTCTTGGCGACGACGATGTCCGCCTTTCGTACCTTGTTGCCCTTCCAGGCGAGCAAGCCGAAATGCGGATCGGCGGGATTGGCTCGGGCAGTGATGAGTTCGGCGGCGGTTTTCCGCGTTACGGCGAAAATGAGAAGGTTCTGCACCGTGGCGAAGAAGACCTGCGTGGCCTTGTCGGTCTTGTCGTAGTCGCTGCTCAGGGCTAAGAGGTCGCGTAATTTTTGGTAAAAGCGTTTCTCGGAGGCCCGGATGTCCCGGATGCGCTCCAGCATCTCGTCGAAGTAATCCGGGCGACCGTCCGGGTTCTTCAGGCGGTCGTCGTCCATTACGAAGCCCTTGATCAGAAATTCCTTGAGAATGGTGGAGGCCCAGCGGCGGAACTGCACCCCACGCGGCGAGCGCACCCGGTAGCCGACGGCCAAGATGGCGTCGAGGTTGTAGAGCTTGGTGAGGTAATTTTTGCCGTCGGCGGCAGTTACCGAGGATTCCTCGGTAACTGAACTTTCCTCCAGTTCCCCATCCGCGAAGATGTTCTTGAGGTGCAGCCCGACATTGTCCGTACTCACATCAAACAGCAGGGACATTTCCCGCTGGGACAGCCAGACGGTCTGATCTTTCGCCCGCAGCTTGATTTGGCTGCGTCCGTCTTCCGTGGTGTAGAGAATGAGGTCGTTCATGGAAAAGATGGGTCCTCAGTCCCAGACATAGCGTTCGTCGAATTCGATCCCGTATTTGGTGAGGAAGGCGCGGTATTCATCCTGAAAGGTGCGCGTCTTGTGATGCTCCTCCTGGGTGTCGATGTAATGAAGCAGAGTTTCCTTTTGGCTCATCCCCACGGAGAAAACTCCATATCCTTGTTGCCACCCGAAGTCATGGAGCGAGGCATCCTGCGTCTTCACCCATTTGCTGGAGGCGGTTTTGACCTCCTTCACCAAGTCCGCCACGGACAGGGTGCGGGAGAGCCGGACAGCTAGATGCACATGATCCGCCACGCCGCCGACGCGATACGCCTCGCAATCACATTGCCGCACCGCCCCGGCGAGAAACGCATGAGTCTTTTCACGAGTGCCTTTTTCCAGCCACGGATGGCGGTCCTTTGTGCTCCAGATCAAATGGATGAGAATGTTGGAGAGAGATTGCGGCATGAGGATTCAATCAGAAAGGTTTTCGGCTCCAACGGAGCCACGCATACCAGCCCAGGGCAACGCCCTGGGTCTTTCGTGTTCACGTTTTCCGCGTTCTGAAGGAACGCTGCATACCGTCGCATCACCATCCAACTCCCGACCTATGCGGCGTTCCTTCAGAACGCATGAATGTGTCGGGCATGGTTCCCAGGGCGCTGCCCTGGGCTGGTATGCGGTGTCCCGTTGGGACACGGGGAACCCGGCGCTCATGCCTTCACCTCCTCCGGGGATGGGAAAAGCTGCTGCATCAGGCCTTTCTTGTGGGTCTTGAGGGCTTCGTGCTTTTGGGTTTCGGCGGTGATCAGGGCGTCGAGGCTGCTCAGGCACGCGGCGATGCGTTGTTGTTCGGGCAACGTGGTGGGAACGGAGACGACGACATCGCCAATCTTTGTCGGTGATGTGTGGCGCACCTTCGCGCCGGAAGCGGTGTCATGAATCGCCTTCCGAACGCGCTGGGAGTTAAAGACGTGGAAAAAGAACTCGTTCGCCCACGCGACTCCGGGCTTTCTTGCAACAAGGCCGAGTCGTTGGTTGTGCAAAAACCTGTCAGACTCTGGAACGATAAGGGGACTGCCGAGCAGGCCGGCTGCTTGCTCGGTCATGGCTACAAGCATGTCTCCCTCCGCGAGAACATAATCGCGAGGAATCTCGCCGTTGTAGTATCTCTGTTTTTCGCCTCGGTCACGATAGCCACCTTCCTCGTAAAAGCAGCCGGGCGTGAGGAGCACATACTCACCCTCGTTGCTGAAAAACTCACTCTCGAATGGGTAGCCGTGTTTGATGTCGCAAAGGTTTGAGAAGGGCTGCTCTACCCACTCCCCTTTGTTTTGGAATTCGGGGAAGCGGAGGCGGGGTTGGGTTTCGCCTTCGCGGGGAAAAAGTGTGGACCCGGTGGCAGTCTTCTCGACCACCGTCCGGAACAGCGGCGAATTGATAAGCGAATAGATGAAGTATTTGTCGTTCGCTCTTTCGTTAACAACTAGCCGAATGCCGTCTGAACACATCACGTATCGGTCGTGAGTTTCCGGAATCAAGCAGGCGCGTCCCACTGGATCGCCCATCTTCGACATGATGATTTCTCCGGGGTAGATGTTATTGGCCAACAGTTCGTCAGCCTTTTCATAGCTCGTGAAAATGCGGTAGTTCCCGCAGAATTCGCCATCTCCGATGTTTTGTAGCTGAATGATTCGGACACCATCAGGCACATAATCTGAGGACTTGAGGTTTGAGCCGAAAGGTCCGCCAATAAAACTCCATTTCACCGAGCGGTCTGCCGTATCAATGAGCCGCACTTGAGCACAACTCGGATCATCCACGAAGTCCGGAAACCGCAGCTTCGGCACCAGCGCGGGCTTTGCCACTTCCTTCGTGGCGGTGGTTTTGGTTTTACGGCTCATACGTGGGGAAGATGTATCGCCCCTTCAGGGCTTGATTCATGGTGGGCCGTTGGCCCAGGGCGTTGCCCTGGGCTGAGATGTGCCGCCCCGTTGGGGCTGAAGAGATAGTTGGTGGTTTTTCGACTCATGCGCCTTCCAAGGTGTCCGGGTTTTTTAGGGCCTTCTTTTCATCGGAGGTCAGGCGGCGTTCGACTTTTTTCACGTCTTCCGCAGCGGGCAGGCTTTCGGGGCGGATGCCTCGGCTGAGGAGAGTATCGCGGACAGCCTTATTGTTGGTGACGTGTTCGTGGGATATCTCCGGCTCGGTGCCCATCTGGTGGGCACGGGCGTTGTGGATGGTCATCTCAGTGGCGAAGTCCTTGGCCTTGAGAATGATGGTGGGGGCGAAGTCGGCCAGCGGGCGACTGTCCGGCACGCGCCACTGGGCTTTCATGGCTTGGGTTGATTTTCCGAAAAGAGCTTGGTCGCCCTTGCTGCGGATGAGCGCGAAGTCCTGATTGCCGCCGGTTTGTTCGAAGATGAGGTGAGAGAGTTCCTTTTCCGTGTCCGTGAGTTTTCTGCGGGCGGAGACGCGCTCGGCTTCGAGGAGGCGCTGCTCGATGAGTTCCGCCCGGCGGGTCTGGATGGCGAAGTAGGTCTGGGCAAAGGCGATCTCCTGCTTCCTCGGGTCGCCATTCTGAGCGATGAGGTAGCAGGCGTAGCGGGTGAGCATGAGATCGTCGATCTCCCGCTGGGTGCCAGAACCGATTTCGACCATTTTGTTGACGTCAACAAAATGGTCTGCGGTGCGGTGACCGGAGACTTCGCAGGCAGTTTTTGCCTTGGAAATGGCGCTCTGGTGAAAGTTTCGCCACTCGGCGTATCCAAGAAGCTGTTGGAGGTCACGGGCGAGCCAGTATTCCACCCCTTTTTCGGTCTGCTGGGCGTGGCCTTCGAAGGTTTCGGTGAGCTGGACGATGAGATTGGTTTCCATAAGTCAAGGTTGGTAAGCGGAAAGTCCGGAGATGTCGCGGCCACCGGCGCGTTGGGTGAGGAGCGGATGTAAATCTGCCATGAGGGCGAGTTCGGCCTGGGTGCGGGCTTTCCAGCCGAGGTCGAGCGGGGCCATGAGGTCGCTGAGGTGCTCGCCATCGAAGATCATGCGGTCGAGGATGCCGTCCACGAAAGTTTGCAGGGCGGCGGTGGTGAGGCCGTGCCGCGCGGCGATGGCGGCAAGTTGCTTGGCGTTTTTCTCTGCCTTGAAGCGGGTGTAGCCGTCACGGATGGCGGTGTCAGTGACGCCTTTGACTTCCTTGAGCGTGTCCACGTAATCGATGATGTCTTGACTATCGTCCATGAGGTTGGACTGGCCGCGAATGAGGGCGACGAGTTCGGCGCGGCTCATTTTTACATTGCCGGGGGTCTGATTGGCGAACTTGGCGATGAGGCCCATGATGTAGTCGTAATCAATGACGGCGGAGGCGAAGAGGACGAACTCGAAGTCGATCTGGTCGACGGCAGATGCGCCGAGCTGGGGCTCGGCGTTCCCGGGTTTTTTGAGGCGTTGGGCGGTTTCCAAGTAGCTGCCACGAAAGCCGAGGAAGCTCTCCTTGGGCAGGATCTGCTCGATGGCGGAGGTGTCCTCTGGGGTGAGGTCCGTGTATTGATCAAGCTGGGTTTTGAGCCGCTGGACTTCTTTGAAATGCTGGGTGAAGGCGATGCGGGCAGCGTCACCCTTGAGATTCGGCACGTCTTCCGGCGCGGTGGCGAGGCTCTGGGATTTCATGAAATCGTCGAGCTGCTGGAAGGCGGCGGCGAGTTTTCCGATGACGACCGGGGCCTTGTCCACGAGCCAGATTTCCCGCGCCTGCTCGCCGGATTTTTCCCCGGAAAAGAGGGCGATGGCGGTGTCCACAGCGTCCTGCTGCTGGCGGAAGTCGAGGATGTTGCCGTAGGGCTTGGTGCCGACTTTCGTTGTGGCTCTATCGTTCAAGTAATTGATTTGGTGAGATTTGGCGTAGAAATGTTGGTATCTCGTTATTTATATAACGCAACATTCGCAGTGCAATAATTCCTAACTATGTCGAGCCAAGATCCATACCAAAACCAACTGCCCTCAACACTGGTTCCAAATCCCTTCGCCAAATTCTTGGCGTCCTTCTCTTGCCAAAGCTGCGTGTGGTGATGCATAGAAAACTTCAGAAAGCCTTCATTTTTCATGGTGTCCACGATCGTTTTCGGGCGGAGCTTGGGGCGTTCGGTCTCTTTGATAACCGCATACTTTTCATTCACCTTCTTCGCTAACTCCGAGTCAGCCTTAATAAACTCAATCACTTCATCTGCCTGTCCTTTGCTATTGGCTGTCTTTGCAACGAAGAGCACGCGATAGGCAAACTTGGGACTATTAAACTCTCCCTCGGTTAGCTTGCTCTCAAAGCCTTCTACAAATGATTTGATGTGTGCTGGAAGTGAGGGCTGTGCTTGAAGTTGTGCGGCATGATCTTTGGATATTGATGAAAACTGGAGACTGAATGCTAGATGCTTGTCGATTGCCTGCTCGTTACCGAAGAACCTGCTGATGTGCTCGTTGTAGTTCAGGCAACACGCTTGAAATTTTGCGCTAAATGACGCATCAATCTTCGTCGTCATCTGATGTTCAATCTCGTGCCGGATACCGATGAGAAATCTAAGATTGTTCGCTGCATCGCTGTCAACTGGGCACGAATTCTCATTCAAACATCGTTCAAGTTCCCAAAATTTGTATGCGCCTTTTGTTGTTCGGTGAAAGCGCCTGATTTTCCCCTTTTGTTCAAAATACCGATATTCGATTCCGTGCTTTCGGAAGTAAGCGTGTAGCATGTAGGTCCAAGCGATATTCATCAGGACAATGAACATTTCGGATTTGAAGTTGATTTGCGGGTTGTTGAAAATTTGAACAGCTGCGAGAGCGGCCTCCCTCGACTTGTGTATCAGTTCGTCAGAAACTGAGTGAACTCGCCTCTTACGTTGCTTTTTTAGTACCATGGTAATTTCAATTTAAAGTTTGTTCCACGCCAGTAACTTCGGATGAAACCTGTTTTGTTGGACAGCCACGGTTTCAGTATTTGTGTTTTCCTCGACGCAGCCTTCCTGGAAGCGGTTGAACTCCTCGCGCGTCTGGCGGTCGAGGTCCTTGCGATCCACGACGAAGACGCATTTGTGGATGTGCTCGTTTTCCTTGAGCAAGGTGGCGGCCTTGAAGGAGGTGAGCGTCTTGCCGCTGCCGGTCGTGTGCCAGATGTATCCGTTGCCGCTGTTGTCGTCGATGCACTTCACAATCTGCTGCACGGCATAGACCTGATAGGGCCGCATGATCATGAGCTTTTGCTCGCTGGCCACGAGGACCATGTAGCGGCTGATGGTTCTGCCGAGGTCGCATTTTTTAAGGAATCGCTCCGCGAAGGAGTCGAGGTGGGTGATCTTCTTGTTGTCCTCGTCCGCGAACTCGTAGACGGGCAGGAATCGCTCTTCGGCATTGAACGCGAAGTGGCGGGCGTTGTTGTTGGCAAAGTAGTACGTGCGGTCGCGGTTGCTGACGATGAAGAGCTGCATGAAGCAGAGCAGCGTTTTCGTGTAACCGTTGCCGGGGTCGTTTTTGTATTCGACGATCTGCTCCATGGCCCGGCGCGGACTAATGCCGAGGGTCTTCAGCTCGATCTGCACCACAGGCACGCCGTTGATGAGCAGGAGGACATCGTAGCGGTGGTGGCTGTTGTCGGTGTTGATGCGGAGCTGGTTGACGACCTCGAACGTGTTCTTGCACCAGTCTTTGATGTTGACCAACGTGTAGTTCAGCGGCGTGCCATCGTCGCGGGTGAAGGCGTTGATGCTGCGCACGGTCTTGGCCGCCGTAAAGACATCTGGCGTGATGATTTCGTC
>JAYUHS010000225.1:0-7936 GCA_043766715.1 Luteolibacter sp. | reverse complement strand
GGGCGGTGACTAGGGTGAGGATGTGGTTGCGGAGGTGGCGGGTGAAGGCCTGTTTGTCCTTGGTGTAGGGGATTTTCTTTTTGAATTCCGCGAGTTGGGATTGGGGAGAGGAAGATTGAAGAACAGGCAAGATGCCTGTGCTCCCTTCTTTCATAGCCTGCCATTCGTCTAGCAAGCTGGAGTCGGTGTGGCGGACGATGAGTTCGAGGAAAGATTCGGCTTCGTGGAGATGCTCGGTTTTCGCAGCGGCGGGAACGGTCTGAGCGAGGACTTTATACACCTCACCGAGGTGGCGGAGGAGGACGGCCTCGGAGCGCTCTAACTTGTAGGTTTTTACATAGTCTTCGAAGGACTGATAATTCTCGATCATTTCCCTCGCGACGGTCTTGGGTTTGACGTTTTCGCTGCCGAGATACGGATGGCGGAGTTTGAAGGCGTTGAAGGTGGTATAGATGAAATCGGCACCGGGCTTGGGGTGCTCGACCTTTTCTAGCATCTCGATGCGCTCTTCGTATTCCATGCCTTCATCCTTGAGGCGGGCCATGAGTTCGGATTTCAATAAATCGACCTGTTTGCGCAGCACCATCTCGGGGTTTTCCAGAATGGACTCGATCAGGGAGATGACATTAAAAGCATAGTCTTCTGCCTCCTTATCGAGCTGCGGAATAGCGTCTAGCAGATAAAGGCTGAGGGCGTGGTTGATGGAGAAATCCTCGGGCAGCGAAACATCGACCGCGATTTTCTGTGGGCCGCTGCGTTTGGCGGGCGGGATGATGTGCAGGATTTTCGCGCCGATGAGGCCGCGGAAGAGCTTGAAGGCATGCTTCTTGAGGGCCTTCTTTTTGGAGGGCGGCTCGTGGCTGTCGTCGATGATTTTTTTCAACGCGGCGCAGCCGTCCTCGGTGGTACGAGAGAGGACATTGAGCAGTGTGTGGTGGTGGACGGAGAAGCTGGAAACGAGTGGCTCGGGTGGCGCGGTTTGGAGCTTGGCGAAGGTTTGTTCGTCCCAATGGACGAAGCCTTTCTCGGGCGGTTTGCGTTTTTCAAAGGACTTTTTTTTGTTAGCCGTAGCCTTGGCGGCGAGGCGCAGGTTCTCGATGATATGCTCTGGGGCTTGGGCGACGACGTAGCCGACAGTGTCAAAACCACGGCGACCCGCACGACCGACGATCTGGCGGAAGTCGCGGACTGCTAGAATCTTGGTGCCACGGCCGTCGTATTTACACAGGCCAGTTAGCATGACAGTGCGAATGGGCACATTCACGCCAACTCCTAACGTGTCAGTTCCACAAACGACTTTGAGCAGGCCGCGAGCAGTGAGCTTTTCGACTAACAGGCGGTATTTTGGCAGCAGCCCGGCGTGGTGGATGCCGACGCCATGGCGGAGGATTTTCGAGAGTTCGCGGCCGTAGGGGGAACGGAAATCTGCGTCGTCGAGGGCGCGGGCGATGGCAGTTTTTTCCTCCTTGGTGCAGAAGTTGGTGGAGAGCAGGTCGCGGGCGGTGTCGGCGCAGGAGTTCTGGGTGAAATGAACCAGATAAACGGGCGAGCGTCCTTGTTCGTTGAGCTCGGCGACTTTTTCCTGGAGCTGGGTGGTGGAGTATTCGAATTCGAGCGGGACCGGGCGTTGGTCGGACTGGACGAGGGTGGTGGGCGCGCCTGTTAGCGCGGTGAGTTGTTTGGAGAAAAACGAGGAGTCGCCGATGGTGGCGGACATCAGGAGGAAGCGGGCTCGGGGCAATGTTAGGAGCGGGATTTGCCAGGCGGTGCCGCGCGAGTGGTCGGAGTAGTAGTGGAACTCGTCCATGATGACGTCGTCCACCGGGGCGTGCGCGCCGTCGCGGAGGGCGATGTTGGCGAGGATTTCGGCGGTGCAGCAGATGACCGGGGCGTCGTGGTTGACGATGGCATCGCCGGTGATCATGCCGACGTTTTCTGGGCCGAGCACGTGGCAGAGGGAGAGGAATTTCTCGTTGGCGAGCGCCTTGATCGGAACGGTGTAGTAGGAGCGGCGGCCCTGGCAGAGGGACTTGAACTGGAGGGCGAGGGCGACGAGCGATTTCCCGGAGCCGGTGGGGGTGTTGAGGATGACGTTGTTGCCGGCGAAGAGTTCGAGGATGGCTTCTTCCTGGTGATCGTAGGGCTGGGTGCCGGTGGCGGTGAGGTAGTCGAGGAAGGCGTTGAGGATGTCGTCCGGGCTGGGGTTCTCAGGGAGGTTTTTGCGGCTGAGCGGGGCGGACATGCGGGGAGATTGAGGCAGGAAGAGTTTACCGCAAAGACGCAAAGGGCGCGGAGGGGCGGGAAGTTTTTTTGGTGCGGTGTTTGGAGGCTTGATTGTGAACAAACTTCAAAGTGGTTTCGTTCCATGTTGGCGAATGAAGAAATTTCCCGAATGTCATCGTGCGACCGGGTCGAAGCCATGGAACTCTTGTGGGAATCCTTTTCAAAGGAAGGAATCGACTACCCATCGCCCGACTGGCACGGCAAGGTTTTAGCCGCACGTTCCAAAATTATAAACTCTGGGAATGCAACGTGGCTCTCGGTGGATGAACTCCAAGCTCGGTTGATGAGCCGATGAAAAAGAAGGTTCTCGTTCTCGCGGAAGCAGCTTCCGATATTGAGCGAGGAATCGACTTCTACGATGCCATTGAAGACGGCGTCGGTCTGTATTTCAGGGATTCGATCATTGCCGACATCCGGCGGCT
Source organism: Luteolibacter sp. (assembly GCA_043766715.1). GTDB lineage: Bacteria > Verrucomicrobiota > Verrucomicrobiia > Verrucomicrobiales > Akkermansiaceae > Luteolibacter. The sequence goes on along the minus strand of JAYUHS010000225.1, from coordinate 5,231 downwards.
CAGCGTTTATTTCGGCGGGCACCGGTTTCATCTGGGTTACTTCCGTGCTCTGTTGTCCAGATTTCCTTATGCGATTTACCACCGAGTCATGGAAGGAATTAGGCAGGTCGTTGCGGTGCTGGATGTGCGACGCTCACCGGAATGGATTCGGGATCAGCTCTCGGCACGCCGATGAAACCAAAAGCTACTCCGAACGCTCACCGGGGCAGCGACTTCCGGGATTTTCCTCGCCGGGGAAGGCATCCTTCCCGAGGTGGAATTTCTCGCCCTCAAGCGCTTGGTTTCCCTCCAGAAATCAGCGGAAAAAGATGTGCTTCTGGTAAAGCGTTTTGATCGACAACCAGGCACTTCCGGCTGGTGCCGACGCTCGATCGTCTCCGCATTGACCGTGCTCGGCCTCGACGAGAAATGGGCAAGGGAAGCCACCTATCCGAATCTGGTGGATCAACTGCGGATCAACTGCGGATCAACTGCGGATCCACGGCCTCGCCTTCAAGAAGGACGCCACGGAGTTGTTCTCCCGGCTCGTTTTCAACGTGCTGATCGGAAACATCGACGATCATGCCCGCAATCACTCGTTCTTCGTCGAGGGAAACACCATCCGTCTCGCACCGGCCTATGACATCACGCCCTTCCCACGGGCGGGCGGAGAAGCAAGCCACGGGATGAAGATCACCCAGCGCAGCAATCTCTCGAGAATTCGATTATGCATCGAGACCGCCCCGGAGTTCGGCCTTTCAGAAGACGAGGCACGATCCATCGTGGAGGCTCAGGTCAGTGGGATTGCAGAAAACTTCGACAGCCTCTGTGACGAGATCGGGATGGCTCAGACCACCCGCTCGCAACTGCGCCGCCGGGCCGTCTTGAATCCCGATGTCTTCTCAGGGTGCGAGGAGCTGAATCCAAAGGACTGGTAATGTCCTGAGGCCCACCGGGCTTCCCTCCAGCTCCAGCAGATCCTCGAGCAGGAACAAGTCACCAAGATCGACTTGGCCTCGCGCATGAAAACCAGCCGGGCCTCGCTGGACCGGATGCGCGAACTTTTAATTCCCTCGCTCACCGTCGCCAGCCTAGGAAAATCTGCCGCCGCTCTCAGTCGGAAAGTGAAACTGCGATTTGTGCCTGCTTGATGTTAATCCGTGAGCTCCGACCCCATTCACGACCCCATTCCTGTCGTTTCTTGCACCATCCGTCCCGATGGGGCATTCCCGGAGAACACTGGAATTACTTGGGTTTGGGCGAGAAATGACCCCATACACTCGTCTTCATGCCAAACCCAGTTTCGCCAGTCGTGACCGAATTGCGGATGGTTGCCGCTGGAAATGCCCGGCCATCTCAGTTTTATTGACTCCGACCGTATGCATCTCCGTTAGTTTTGCATCGTCGTTCACAGACCAAGGCGCGTATGCTTTTGAGTAAGTTTGCTTCGCCCGCTCCATCGCGCTGATTTCCGTTGGGCGAATAGCTGGATCTCCGGTCTGCATGATTGTTCCGATCCTTTCGTCCAGCCAAACGGCTTCTTCCGCTGCGAAGAAAATATCGTGGTAGTTGAGTTCGGGATTGCCATCAACAATCCGGGAATAGCTTTGCCCCTCTGCAATCAGCTTCAAAACCTGAAGACTTTTGGGACTCAATCTGGGTGGTTCGGTCATATCACTCTGAGATGGTTTCGCTGACGAAATGATCAACTATCAGCTTGGTTCTTCTTATCCCAATTCAAAAACCGCCCCTTCAGCCTCTCCACTGTATAGCGCCATTCCTCCGCCCTTGGCCTGCCGACGGAATTCTGGTTGGCGAAAAAGCCCACCTCCCAGATCGCTTGTGCCGAGGGAACGGTGTGAAGCCACTCGACTCTCACGAAATACTCGGCCAATTCGGGATCGTCCTTGGCTTTGTCATGTTTCTCCCGGTGCTCCAGCACTTCCAGCGCCGGTTTTTCGATGCAGTCCACCATCACGGTGAATTCCTTCACGCTCTTCACCTCATCCCGCACGATTCCCACTCCCACGTAGCCTTTCTTGGGAATCATCACCCACACGCGGTCGCCGGGGGAGAGCATTTTGAGGGTCCTGCTGTACCATGGTCCGCCACCCGCCGCGATGTAGCAGTATTTCCGGGCATCTTCCCAGGATCTCGATTCGGAATCGCCGAAGGCGGCGTAGTATTCGCCATTCCATTCCTGCTTCTGCGCTTTCTCCTCTGCCGTCGTAGCGGCGTTGATCTGCGTTTCGCTAGGATCGATCAGCCAAGCCCGGCTCAGGAACTTGTCGTCGCCGTGGGAGAAAACTTGGAAAAACATCGCGTTGATCGCGATGCCGCGCGCGTTCAGGTAGCCGAGGATGCGCTCGGTCGCGTCATCCAGTTCCGCCGCAACGATGATGATCTGGTGCGTGGCATTCATCGTCTCCTCATCCAGCTTCGCTTTGAACCTGCCTTCAAAATCGGCGGCCAGGCTTTGCCCGTTCCGGAATCCGTCATAAATCCGGGCGATCTTGTCCGGCTTCAGTTGCTCCATCCATGAGGCATAGTCCAAGGCCTGCGCCACGATCTCACGCGGCGTCTTGTCCCGCTTCAGCTCGATTAGCACCAGCGAGCCGTCCGGCGCGATCGCCAACAGGTCGATGATCCCGCCAAAGCTCGTCCTCACCTGCCGGCCAATCAGCATCCAGCCCGAGGAAATCATCTCCGGCCGCGCCGTGATCATGTCCTCAAGGTCTTTCTCGGTCGCGAGTTTTGAAACGGTCAGTGCTTCGGGCGTGGCTCCGACTTTCCAGATGGCGTGTTGGATGGGCATGTTGAGAGAGTCTGAGGTAGTTCGACGCTCTGCCATCTATTCAGATGAGCTTCTTGGCGACAGGCAGTTGCTCAATCTTCCGCACCCATTGATCGAACAAGGGACATGCCGAACGCATTTTCGGCAGACCGATTGCCTGTGCGATGGCAATTCCCGTCGAGGTCTTCCGGAAGTTCTTTCCGATCAGATCTCCCAACCGGTGACTCGGCGATGTTCTCCTGTCATGATTGATCGCTTCAGGCTCGCCGCATTCCGCCAGAATTGCGTCCACCATTGTCACGTTGATTCCCAGTTTGGCGGCAAGGGTGGATGGACAACTGAAATAGAGCGCTTCGATCTCGTGCATGAGGAAATTTGGAAGAAAACGCTCAAAGGAACGGAATTCTTCGAGCTTCTTGTCAGCCTTTTGCTTCACTTCGCTGGAAATGACAGCCTGCTTCTCTGCTGGGCTCTTTTTCTTCCTCGCCTCATCGTAGGCTGGCCAATCTCCCGTCAGGCCATAGAAGTCAAAAAGTGTGGTGACGCAATGGTTGTGCCCCTGTTGCAGGTGCATTTCGAGATCGTTGTAGAGACGATTGTATTTCACATTACCACCTTTCTGCCCCTTTTTCGTGATCACTGTTGGAGTCATGAAAATCCCGAGGGTTTGAAAATGGGGTGCCAGCATAAACTCCACGAAAATTCGCTTCGTGGGGCCTTCACAGATTACTGCGACGTAAATGGGCTCACTCATAGCTTGGACCTCCTGTGATCACGTTTTTCGTCCATAGCTCTCCGACCGTGTAGGACTCCAGCCACTTGTCGTAATCTTTTTGCTCCAGTCGCCGGAAGGTTGATCCTCCGTCTTCCCGCTTCACCACAACGATGTCCTCCACTCCGAAATGATCGAGTAAAGTTGCCGACTGGGTGGCGATGATGAGCTGTGTGCGGGTGGCCGCGTCTTGGATCAGTTCCACCAGAATTGCCAACGCGTGCGGATGGAGTCCCAGCTCCGGCTCATCGATGATGATGGTAGAGGGAGGCTCCGGTTGAAGCATTGCAGTGGCGAGAGCGATGAAACGAATCGTCCCATCTGACAAGTGGTAAGGTTGCATCGGATAGTCCGATCCCTTCTGCCTCCACGAGAGATTGACCTTTTCAGCATCTCCCATCTGGCGTGATTCTAAAATGAAGTCATCAAAAAATGGCGTGACAATTCGCACGGCATCCAGAATTCCTTGGTAAGAATTCGGGTGGATGTCGCGAAGGTAGAACAGATATGTGGCAATGTTCGCCGCATCGATACGGAGCCCACGATAATCCTGAATGATCTCGTAATGACGCATCTTCGCTGTAGCGCTGGTGTCGTGGAAGTGATAGATCTGCCACGATTTGATCGCGTCGACAACGAGGCGGCTGTATTTCGAGTCACCGTCATTACTTGCGGCCTCTGCCGTAATCCTCGACTTGCCGTTCAAACTGTCACCCATCGACCACCACCCGGTATTCCCGTGGCTGTAATATCGCGCCTCATCGATAATCGTCGGCTCTTCACTGGCACCCGGCTTGAGCGTGAAGCGATGACCTCGCGTGCCAAAGTGCGTCTTGAAATACATCTCCTCCGTCGCCTTGCGGCCATTGAACAAGATGTCGCTCATGCCACCGTTGTCTGAAACGTAGCCAGTGAGCTTCCCTTCCATGAGGGCATGGAGCATCCGGAAAAAGCTGATCAAGTTACTCTTCCCCGCACCATTGGCACCAATGAACAGGTTGAGCGACTTCAGTTCGAAGTCCTCCAGTGCGCGGATGGATTTGAATCCTCGGATAGTGAGTTTATCGAGTGAACTCATTGCTTAGTGGAAAATTGGCGAGATACGCCCTGCTTGTCGAGAGAAGCTGTAGACTCACGGGGCGGCTAGCATTTTGAGAATTAGGTTGTGTTGTCATAGAGTCGTGAGTTTGGCGACAACGGCTTCGAGGAAATTCTTGGCAGTGGGGCGGGAGAGCGATTGGCAAGTTGCGCATCACCTGTCCGGTGTTTTTTATCGAGCTACTCATTCCCGATGCATTGGATAGAGTCAGCTTACACATTTGAACATCTCCAATATTTCACGCCGCACAGGGCTGGACTTCCTTGCGGATGGCTTCGCCTTTTTCGCGGTCAGCGCGCATGAATTCGTAGTCGAGTTGGAGGTTCATCCACATGCCGGGAGTGATGCCGAAGAAGCAGCTTAGGCGCAGATCGTATTCGGGGGTGCAGCGGCGTTTGCCTTGTTTCATCTGGGTGAGGTGGGGCGCGGGAATGCCGCAGCGGCGGGCGATTTCCGCTTGGGACAGGTCGGATTCCTCAAGCGTTTCGCGGAGGGTCTCGGCGAAGAAGTTGAGCAGCGGGATGAGTTGCGGTTTCTTTTTCATGGCGGTGGCTCAGTGATAGTCGGTGATTTGGACGTCGGCGGCG
>JAYUHS010000224.1:0-7953 GCA_043766715.1 Luteolibacter sp. | reverse complement strand
CGCGGTGGTCCATGTGCTCGTTCATCGTCAACGTTTTAAGCACGATGTCATGCGAGCGCTTGCCCTTGAGATGGGCGATGAAACCGACGCCACACGCGTCTTTCTCGCGGGACGGATGCCAGAGACCTTGGGGTTCCGGCCAGCCAAATGGGGACTTCTGCGTTGAGGACATGAAATGGATAAAAATGTTTGTTTTGGAAATTAGCCGGGCAGAACAGCGGCGCAAGATGAGGATTTGACGGGCAATCTTGACATCAGAAGGTCTGACTCATCGTGAAAATTCATTAAATTGATTCAAACATCGCTCGGAACGAAGAGATGGGGCAGGAAGTTGCTTATCGCCAAAGCAAGTGTCAAGAACGAGGGTTCCCTCTCTTTTCTCCACTCCGATGTTCTTCCTAGTTGGTTCACTGCCGTCAGTTCATTTGGCATCACACGGCAGGTTATTTCTCCACGATACTGGCTGGCGGATCACAGAAAAGCTGTTTAACGTCCGATTCACCGATGGCTGTAGAAGTAACGAATAAGCGATTTAAAATCGAGCCTCTGTTGGGAGGACTGGCCTTATTGCTGCTTTTAATCGGATGTTTCTTCGTGCTCAGGCCGTTCATGACGGCGCTGATGTGGGCGATGGTGCTGGCTTATTCGTTGTATCCGGTGCAGCGCAAATTTACCGGTTGGTTCCGTGGCTCGCGGACTCTGGCGGCATGTTTTGTCACTCTCATGATGACGATTGTTCTCGCGGGACCGATTGTTTTGATCGGATTCAGCATCGCCCAAGACGGCAAAGATTTGGCTCAGGCTACGCGAAATTGGTTCATGGCCGCGCCAGAGCAAGCACCGCCGTGGGTTGAAAAGCTGCCCCTCGTGGGAACAGATATGGCGAGCTACTGGACGAAATTCGCCGAGGACCGGAAACCCTTGATGGACCAGCTCGACAAGGAGGTAAAAACCGTGGTTCCTCGCCCAAAAATCGTTGTGGAAACTGAGGAAGGCTCGTCGGTCAAAGATGCGCCACCCGTGCCGCCGGCCGACGAGGATGGGAAGATGGCTGATGAGGAGAAGAAACCCAAGATACCGAATTTCGTGGTGGTTCTGGGGAAGTTTTTGTCTTGGGCATGGAGTGGATTGTTATCAGTGACATGGGCGGTCGGGCACGGACTTACGCAGTTGGTTTTAAGCGGGTTTCTCGCATTTTTCCTGTTGCGGGATGCGCCAGTGCTCGCGGACAGGCTGGCCATCGCAGCGGATCGGTTGGCGGGAACTCGCGGGCAGCACTTGATCACGGTGGCGGGCGGAACGGTGCGGGGAGTGATTTATGGGATTCTTGGAACGGCCATCGTCCAAGCACTGGTCGCGGGACTGGGATTTTGGATCGCGGGAGTGCCTGGGGCGGTTTTACTGTCAGTATTAACGTTCTTTTTTGCAGTGATGCCGTTTGGTCCGCCGTTGATTTGGATTCCAGCCGCGCTGTGGTTGTTTGCGCAACACAAGCCAGGCTTGGGAATCTTCATGCTCGTGTGGGGTACGTTGGGAATCAGTGGAGTAGATAATTTTTTAAAGCCCTACCTTATCAGCCAAGGTAGTAAAATGCCGTTTGTTTTGATTTTTTGTGGGGTGATCGGTGGGGCTTTGGCATTTGGGCTGGTCGGGGTTTTTCTCGGGCCGACGCTGTTGGCGGTGGCGTTTCGGTTGATCGAGGAGTGGTCGTCTCACCGGGCGGACCCTGAGCCGGACCCAACTACGGAGGACACTTCGGAGTTGCGGGAAGGCTTGGCGTCGGAGACATAGCGCAATGGCGGTGAGTCCCTCGGAGTTAGGAAAGGTTCTTGAGATTTTCGAACGAAATTTCCGAGAGCGTGGGGAAATCGGCGCGTCCGTAAGCATTTGGTGGGATGGCGTTGAGCTGATTTCCGAAGGCCACGGCTGGTGTGAAAAGGAAATGATCCGGCGGTGGACGGACCAGACATTAGTTCCTGTCTATTCTGCGACGAAGGTTCCAGCAGCTGCCGCCCTGTTGCTGGCCTTGGAAAGCCGGGGCTTGTCCGAACAAACGCTGGTGCGTGAAGTCTGGCCGAAGTTTCCGCTGGCTGACGCGAAATTTTCCCATCTGCTCTCCCATCAATGTGGGTTGGCAGCACTGGATCAGCGGGCCGATGTCTTCGAGCACACAGAAGTGGTTGCGGCGATCGAGGCCCAAGTCCCAGCGTGGGAATTAGGACCAGGACATGGCTACCATCCACGGACATTCGGTGTCCTGACGGATGAGCCTGTGCGGCGGTTGACGGGGAAAACGCTTGGGAACTACTGGCGAGAAGAAATCGCCGACCCGCTCGGACTGGAGTTTTGGATCGGTTTACCGGAAATTCTATGGCCACGAGTGGCGCGGCTCTATCCGGGAAAAGCGGATAAGTCGGATCTCGCGGATGGTTTTTACAAGCAACTCACCACTTCTGGGACGTTCACCCGCCGGGCGTTTTCTTCGCCGCGCGGTCTCCATGCGATCCATGAGATGAATGAGCCGCGCGCATGGTCGGCCGGACTCCCGGCACTTGGCGGAGTCGGGACAGCCTCGGCGCTGGCGAAGTTTTACCAAGCGGTGATCGGGGCCATCGCGAGTCCGCTTTCTGCCAAGGTCAGGCACGCGTTGGGCGCTCTGCAAGTTTCCGGATATGACCAAGTCCTGCTCCGCCCGACGGCCTTTACTTGCGGTGCCCAGCAAGATCCGCTGGACGCAGCGGGCGTGAAACTCCGCCAACTTTACGGGCCGTCGCTTTCAGCGATCGGTCACCCGGGAGCGGGCGGCAGCCACGGCTTCGGCGATCCGGAGACGGGGATTTCCTTCGCCTACGTGATGAACCAAATGGATCTCAGCGTCATGCCAGGGGCAAAGTGTTTGGACCTAGTGCAGGCGCTTTTTTCTGAAAGCTAAGGTGCGTCTGCAGTGAATTTTTTATGAAGCGGTAGTGCTGCGGTTCCAAAGCCATTTCCCCCAGATGAATAACACCACGGCGATGATGGCGAAAGCGGGCACCTGCCAGACCAAGGCATGACGCAGCGCCGCCCCGGCCGGGTGATCTGGAAACCCCGCCAACAACCGCGAAAATGCGAGACTGAAAAGCCCGTAACCGAGGTTAAATGCGAGGCCTTTTACCGAAAGCACGGTCGCCCGCTTCGACGAGTCCGACTCGCGGTGGAGTGCCCGGCTGATCGTGAAGCCGATGAAGCCGAGCGTGGTCATGAGCAGCATCGCGGGGAACAGTCCGAAAATCGGCCATGCTTGTGCCGCCGCAGTGAGTCCCACGGCGGTAACGACTGCTCCGATCCCCAAGTTGGTCAGCGTGCTGAAACGGTCGTTGAGTTTTTTGGAAATCGTCGGCACGAACCAGCCAAGAAGGCCGGTGGCTGCGCCGATGAATCCGAAAGTCCACTCGGGTAAATGGATCAACGCATAATAAGTGCTGTTGATCGTCGCTAGATTTCTCACGAACGAATCGATCGCAAGTCCGACCACGACGATGACCAGCGTGTGAGGATTGGTGAAAACCCAGCGTGCGGTTTGGATGGTCAGGCGGAAGGCGCTCAAGCAGGAATTTCCGAGCGCATCCGGATGCAGTTGTGGCGGCTCCACCATCCGCAAAGTGATGCCGAGGCAGACGATTGCTTGGATCAGCACGATCACGACTGGCAAGCGATGGGCGATAGCTGCGGTGAGTTTAAATCCCTCCGGCAGCACCCGATTTAAAACCGATGGATCATAAATGAGACCGCCGAGGATCATCGCGATGACGAATCCCACCGAGCGCCAGCGCATCGCTGCGGCCAGTGTCCGGTCCCAAGCATCTTCGCGACCGGACGCATCGAGCGAGTCGTAGGCTAGGGCTTCATCTGCGCCGCTCGCACAAGCCTCGGATAAGCCTGATAGGATGCGATTGAGAATGCAGAGTCCGAATAACAGCGAGCCGCCGTGACGCGGCGCGAGTAACAGACACAGCATTTCCAGCACCATCAGCCCGGCGGCGGTGATTAACAGCGGACGCCGGCCCAGGGTATCCGCCAAGGCTCCGGACGGCACCTCGAATAGGAAAATGGTCGCTGCCCAGATGAGATTGAGCAGTACGAACTGATCGAGCGTCAGCCCGAGATCGAGAAACAACACGGCCATGACCGGGTAGTAAGCCCGGGCATTATAGAAGACCGTGAAGAGGACGAACCGCCGAGGATTTCCTGAGAGGTCGGCGGCGGTCATGCGATCGTGTTAGTTCGCTGGGCCACGGTCCACGTCCATCCTGAATGGGCGGCCTCGGAGCCGGGCATTGCGGGTTTTATCCATGACTTGCGGCACGAATTGGTCCGGGACGTCCACGAGCGAGTGTTTCGGGAAAAGCGTGATCCGGCCGAGGCAGCCGTCTGGGAGCCCGACTTCGCGGTAAAGCATCCCGACGATTTCCTTGGCCATAACGCCGTGAGTTTTTCCGAGCGAGAGGAAAAGTCGAGTCATGCCTTGCTCCTGTGGGATAGGGCCGCGTTCGAAACGGTTATCCGCTGGCCGCGGGCCACGATCATCGCGCTGTGGGCGGTTATCGTCGCGTTGAGGACGATCATCGCGGCGAGGGGCTGCTTCCCGGCGTTCGCGGCGCTCGGGTTCGCGATCTTCGTCGATGACGGAGCCTTCGCGACCGCTGGCCTCGCGGATCATCGTGACGAGTGCCCCGGCGATGTCGGTGGGGGTGTGACCTTGTTCGAGCAAGCGGTCGATATTTTCCTGATAAGCATCAAATTTCCCGGATTCGAGCCGCTCCTTGAGATCGTCGAAAACGATGTCTGCGCGGCGGCCTTCGACTTGCTCGACGGACGGGATTTTCTCGCGTTTGACGATGCTGCGGGTGTAGCGCTCGATGGCTTGCATCCGATAAATTTCCCGGCCATAGACGAAACTCACCGCGCGGCCCGAGCGGCCTGCACGACCGGTCCGACCGATGCGGTGGACGTAGTCCTCGGGGTCGGTGGGGAGGTCGTAGTTGAAAACGATGTCGATTTCCTCGATGTCGAGGCCACGAGCGGCGACGTCGGTGGCGACGAGGATTTCCACGGCACCTTCCCGGAAACGCTTGAGGACGCGTTCGCGCATTTGCTGGGTGATGTCGCCGTGGAGGCGGTCTGCGGCGTAGCCACGATTCACGAGGTCCTCAGTGCATTCATCCACCGAGCGCTTGGTGTTACAGAAAATGATGCCGAGCCGAGGCGGGTTCATGTCGAGAATCCGTGATAGCACCTCGACTTTAGAGCGTTGGCGGACTTCGAAATAGGATTGCTCGACGGTGGAAACGGTGCGGGCTTTTTGCTCGATCTGGATGATTTCCGGCTTATTGCCGAATTTTTGAATCAACCGGGTGACTCCGGGATTCATCGTTGCAGAGAAAAACAAGGTCTGGCGCTCGGTGGGCAGAGCGGCGAGCAGCTCGTCCATTTCGTCCTTGAAGCCCATGTCGAGCATCCGGTCCGCCTCGTCGAGAATCGCCATTTTGATGCGCGAGGCGTCGAAACTACCCCGGCGAAGGTGATCGAGCAGGCGGCCGGGAGTGCCGACGACCAGTTGGGCGCCGGAACGCAGTGCCCGGAGTTGGCGGTCGATGGGTGCGCCGCCATAGACCGGAGTGGCATGCAGGCCGTTCATTTTCGCACCGAGGCGGTGGACTTCTTCGCAGACTTGGACCGCAAGTTCGCGGGTGGGGCAGAGGATCAGCACCTGTGGGTAAAGCTCCTTCACATCCAGTTTCGCCAAAGCGGGCAGGGTGAAAGCAGCCGTTTTACCCGAGCCGGTGGCGGAGAGTCCGAGGATATCCTTGCCGAGGAGGGCGGGCGGGATGCTCATCGCTTGGATCGGCGAAGGGCGTTCGTAGCCGAGGATTTCGATGGCGGCGAGAAGGGTCTCGGGCAGTCCGAGTTCGGAAAAAGGAGGCGTGTCCATGGGCAAATGTGAGTCGGTATTCCGGACTCGCAGGTCGTCTGGCTTGCCGGGCGGCGAGGCTATCGCTGGTTTTTGATGGAAAACAAGCAAGCATTTCAAAGAACGGTGGGATTGGTGATTGAGTGAGCGAGGTTTGGGGATTATCCGGGACGAATCGTGTTTACCGCAAAGCCGCGAAGGTCGCGGAGGGACGCGGAGGTGAAGAAGGGCTTGGGGAAAACTTCGTTAAACGCGGAGGCGCAGAGGTCGCGGAGGGGGGCGGGGAGTGAGTGAGAAGTCGGAGATATTTAGAGAAATTTCATCTCTCCCATTCTTCTTATATTTCCCATTCTTCCCATCTTCGATTCGCGTCCATTCGCGTCGATTAGCGGTTAAAATTCTTGGTTTAGAAAGACCCCACGAATTGTAAAAACAAAAGGCCCGCATCGTTGCGGGCCTTTTTTGAAAGAGTTGGATGCGACTTTTAAAATCAGCCGCCGATGTCAGTGCGGCCGGAGAGCTGGGCTCCTTCTTCCATTGAGAAAACCTTGGATTTGATGTCGCCGTTGATCTTCGACTTGTCCTTCAGCTCGCAGCGTTGGGAGGTGATTTTGCCCTCGACTTTTCCGTAAACTTTGACCTCGCCGGCGGTGACGTCGCCCTTGATGACGGCGTTTTCACCGATGGTGACACGGCCCTTGTCGGAGGTGATTTCGCCATCGATTTTGCCATCGATGATCATGTCGTTGGAGAAGCGGATGGAACCGATGATTTCGATTCCGCTGGAAAGCACGTTGGTCGGATTGGCCATGGTGGGAGTAAGGGAGCAAAGGGCGGACGCGTTGGCAATGGGAAAGATTTTAGGTGAAACGAGGCCGATCCAGCGAACCGGACCGGCCTACGATCCAAGTGGGGGGGGGAAATCAGAACTCCGCACGGATGCCGGCGATGACGCCACGGCCAGCCATCGGCGAAATATCCTTGAGGAATGAGGTGCTCTGACGGGCTTCCGCGTTGGTGAGGTTGGTGCCTTTTAGGTAAACGGTCGTCGCGACGTCGCCGAATTTTAGGTCATAACTGACGCTGGCATTGACGAGGAAATAGCCGTCCGTGGGCAGTTCGTAGTCGGCATGGCGGTGTTGGGCTGCGGCGAATTGACCCTCAAGCCGCGCATCGAACGGCCCCTGCGAATAATCCAGCGCGGCCCCCATTCGGAAAGGAGGGATGCGTGGAATCGGCTCGCCGGTGCTGCGGTCTTCGGCGTGGACATAGTCGGCGCGGAGGATCAGATCGAGCTGCGAGTCACTGGCGGCGGGCGGGGTGGGGGATTTCGAACCCGTCACTGTCGGTGCTGCTACTGGCTCCAGCAGATGAAAGGTGGTTTCAATTTCACCGCCGTAGAAATTCGCACCGATTGGTCGGTAGGCGTAAATCGGTAGCGCATCCACTGGATCGATTTTCCCTGTCGGCTGGACGCTGATGAAGTCGTTAAACCGGTAATAAAACGCGCTGACACTGCCGGTGACCCGGCCAGCACGTTTTCTCAGGGATAGGTCGAGGGAGATGGAGTCTTCGGTCCCGAGATCGCGGTCCCCGACTTCAAATGTCCCAGTGGCGACGTGCGGTCCATCGGCGAAGAGCTCGACATAAGTCGGCGGTCGCTGGGTGTAAGCGACGGCAAGGGCGATGGCATAATCTTCCACGGGAGTGTAAACGATCCCAGCGGAGGTGCTGAATGCGTTGAACTCCCGGTCCACGCCCGGTCCAAATGCGGCGTTGGTTTCCGTTTCGTTCGTCTGGCGGTCGTAGCGGGCACCGAATTGGAAGCGGAAGGAGTCCACCGGGATTTCTTCAAAGAAAAACGCTGAGTTGATGTTCGTTTCTACTGGCGGAAGAAATGCTTCTGGAGAGTGTAAGTTTTTTTGTGTAAATGTTTTCTCGGCGATTGATGTTAGTGGTTCGGAGGGATGCGGTCGGAGAACTCGATGGTGAGGTAGCTGAGG
>JAYUHS010000223.1:0-20921 GCA_043766715.1 Luteolibacter sp. | reverse complement strand
CAAGGAACTCATCCATGTATTCCGGGGTATTAAGATGAGTCCGTGCTCGCCAACCCGCGTAGCCTTGTGGCGGCGGGGTGCCAGCCGGGATTTTTTGTTTCCCATAGTCGAAAAGTTTTGGGTCGAACTGGACGGCGGTAGCTTTCCCATCGATGACTTCGGAGAGGCTTACCATCTTCTTTGCCGTCCAGCCGGGATGAAAAAAATCGATGGAAAACGGCCCCTTTTCCCCCGCCCACAATCCAGACTCCATCTTGAAACGGATGTCGCGGTGCTGGTCATAGGTGAGTTTTTTCCAGAAGTCTGCCAACTCGAGCGTGGCCGGTATGGGCGGGGCCGTAGCCAGCTTCCTCGCTTTTTCGCAGAGTTTTTCGAAGGAAAAATCCTCAGCTGCGGACAGCCCGGTTAGGCTGATGACCCAACCACACCCGATGAGCGAAAAACGGCGATAGAATTGCATGGGGAAGGGTTGGCAGGCCTCTGTCCGCTTGGCAATAGCGCGCGGAGGGATTCAATCGATCCCGCTGATTTCGCGGACTCGGTAAAATTGCCGGGTTCGGCCCTGCCTGGGCTCTGCATGATTTCCACGTCTCTCTCCATCACTGAAATCTGAGATGAACGAGCGCCACGACGAGGGTTGTAGGTCAGACGAAGCGGAGATTTCGTAATCATAGAACGGCCGCTTGGAGAAGCTCAGGGTGAAGGTATCTGCGGGGCTACTCACTGCCAGCACCGTCGGGGTGTAATCTCGCTGAAACCATGTCACCCGCTGATCTCCGGTGATCCAGAGTGAGCGTGGATTTTTCAGTTCGCTCCGTTCGAGCATCAGCGAGCCGGTCGTTCCAATGGCTAGATTCCGAGTTGAGGGGTAAGGGTAACTCATGTTTCCGGAAGTCGAAATGGTATTAAATGTTAGGCTAATCAGTAGCGGCGGTGGAGGCAGAATCAGGTTATTATGGTAAAACATCGCGACCCGATTATTTCCACGATCCATCACGAAGATCTCGCTCGCATTCCCAGCAGGCAGCGGTGATACCACGAGACTCTCTGGGCCATTGAGTTGATTCGTGCCGCTGCCTGTGGCTGAGGTCAAGAAGCTCGACTGGCCAAGCACTCCGATGGCAGACCCTGGAGTCACCGCAGATGCCGAAGCAGTGGTAAATGCTTGAAATTGTAATAACCGGTTATTTCCACTGTCTGCCACATAAAGTAATCCAGAGTTTGGATCGTAGGCGATACCTTTGGGCTGATAGAGACGACTGCTACTCGTGCCAGATCCACCATCCGCGCCGCCAAAAATTTCTGCAATCCCGGGTAGAGCGGGGGTATAACTCAGGACGCGATGGTTTCCGGTATCTGCCACGTAGAGCCGCAAGGCGCTCTGGTTAGGGGCGGTGGCCCAGCATAGGGCGGTGGGCGAACGCATCCGGGTAAGACCTGCATCATTGATCCCTGCACTGACTGAAGTCGCATTCGGCTGACCGATGATGGTTACTTGTGCCGGGGTTGCATTAGAGACAAATGCCGCATTACTGATGTCGATGACGCGGTGTTTCGTCGTATCACTCAACGTGAGCTGACCGCCATGCGCGGCTAGCCCACCAAGATTCGTGCCGACCTCGACGAGAGGACTCAGGACAACACTAAAGGTAAACTCCGGCGGCTGACCGGCCCGAAATGCCGCACACGAGGCGTAACGCCGGATCAACCTGGCTGGCACCGGCTCATAGACATAGCATTTATGAAGAAGCAGGTCTTCCGCCATCAGGGGGAAATTGGCACCCGCAGTCGAAACTGAACCGATTAAAATACGGCTATTCGGTGAGCTAACAGCCCCCCCACTGGGCGCATCAAACCGGGAAGCCCCCGTAATAGATGCCGACCAGAGAACCGACCCATTGAAGCCTAACCCAAGGCCCGCTACCGCAGGATCTGCCGAGGTGAACGAGGATTGTCCCAGAACTCCATCCGCAGCGGCACCATTTCCTTTATTACCAGCATTTTCAAAACGTAAGATACGGTTAAAATTCCGATCTCCGACATAGAGTCGGGAGCCAGACGCAAAGAGTGTGTGTGCTGATAAGTTCGTCGCTGAGGGTATAGAACCGCGAGTATCCGTGGTGAAGTCCACTTGGCCCAGCACGCCATCCGCCGTTTTATCATATTCCACACCATTGGCGCCTAGAAGGCCGCTGATTTCGTCGAAACGCATCACCCGGTTATTCCCCGAATCGGCGACCCATAACCGCTGTCGAGGTGCGGCGGGGTTTCCATAACCACTCATGGCGACGCTGCGGGGCTGGTTGAGTGAGTTCGCCGTGCGGCCCGCACTCCCAGTGCCATAGCTTTCTGAAACACTCGCCCCACTGGCCAGGGTCTGGAAGTTATGGAAAACTTGGACTCGGTGATTCCCCGTATCTGCCACGGCAAGATAGCCCCCAAGGATGGCGATACCCTGTGGATCGCGAAATGCCGCTGGGCCACTGCCCTCGTTGTTTCCAAAGAGACTAGCTTGGCCGAGCACCCAGTCGCTAGCCGCACCGGTCGTGGCCTCCGCTGCGGCACTGAAGCGGACCACGCGGTTATTTCCGCTATCGGCGACGTAAAGATTTCCCGCAGGATCGAAAGCCAGACCCGAAGGACTATTCAGCCCAGATTCAAAGTATCGCGGCCCAATGTCAAAAAATGAACTTTGCCCGAAAACTGCCTCAGCTTCTGCAGGGTTGACCGCTAGGGAACTGGCCGAGACCGATGCCGGAAATCGCAAGACTCGGTGGTTCGCTGCATCACTGAAGAAGACTTTACCACTGATCGGATCGACTGCGACATCGTCCACCTGAAGAAGCTGCCGCTCATTCCACTGCCCGGCACCTAAGATGAACTCCGGGATCTGGCCCTGCTTGAAGTCCGCCCATAAAACCCCACCCGACATTGCGAGATAATAGAAGATGAGGCCAAGCTTCGATGGGGGTGAATAACTCATTATTGGTGGACATCATCGTTTCTCGGTAATTTCCACAAGATAATATTTCGTATCCACCACCATTGATTCATAATTAACTCTACGGTTGAGTTGATTCTATTCTTGTGTGGGTCAGTCTTGGGGCGTTTCAAGATAAGGATTACGGCTGGTCTCAATCGGTGCAGCTTCTCGAGCATTTTCTGGAGCCGTCCGTGGAGTGTTCCGGGCTTGGAGCGAGGTGCCCATGGTGTTGAACCAATGTTGGATGAAGAACTTCTTTTCTTGGGTGAGCCGGGCGGGGGAGCGTCCGAGGATCGGGCGGAGCGAGGTAGTCATTTGGAGGGTGACGAGGAGAAATACGAAGCTCCAGATAAAGAGTGGGCCTTTCTGAGTGCCGCCCGTCACCAGGATCGCGGCTTTTAGAAATCGCAGGGCGAAGAGCACGGCGATTAGCCACGAGCCGATGGCGAGTGCCCCCATAAAACCGAGTGAGTCTGTGGACTCCGCGAAGATCCAGACGGCTGGGGCGAATCCTAACAAGAGAAGGCCAGCGAGAGCGAGTGCCCCGGCAAGGCAAGCCGCTAGGTGGGAAATGCTTAAGCGTGCGCCCGCCAGCGTGGAGAAAATGTATAGGCTCGGAAAACAAATCAGGCCGGAGACGATGAGGCCCACCGTGATTTTCGCAGGAGCGGCCCACAGTTGTTCGTGTTTCGCGAAGCAACCGAGGACCAAGCCGAACAGCAGGATGGAAATGACCGCCATCGCGGTAAATTTCGCAGTCGCACCGTGACCTGGCTCTGAAAGGCGGATGACAAGGGCGTGTGGGCGGCGCAGTAGGGCCTCGAACAAGGTCTTAAAGTCGAGCGTTTGCGGCAGCGGTGGCTCAAGGGGTGGGGGCGATGAGGCGGAATGGGTGATTTCAGGTGATTTCATGGTGATTTCATGGTGAGCGGGTGGTGCGGTGGTGAGTCTGGATGGTGCGAATGATGGGAATGAGCAGGAAAAGCAGGATGATGCCGAGGAGTGGACCTCCGTGACCGCCACCGATGTGGCCGATGGATTTCCAGACGGCCTGATAGAAATTTCCCGTCATGGGATCGGCCCGGAGGAACTCGACCTTGAGGCCCGGACTGCCGAAAAACGGCCGTAAGATCCATGAGAACTGCGCACCGAGAAATGCATTTCCACCGAGCCAAGCAAGCAGCGTGGTCGTGGCTGTGGTCGCGGTTGGGGCCTTGGCGGCGAGCAGGCGGTGGAGGTGGAGATTCGCCGTGATGCCGGCGAAGCCGATGAGCACCGTGTGGGTGACGAGGTAGGCGGCATGAGCACTAGCCGCATTCGCTGCGGAGGGTGGCGGGGCGTTCAGAGCGAGGAAAAAAGTAACCGGTGCGAGCGAGCCGAGGATCAGCGCGGCGAGCGCAAATGAGGAAAGCAGGGCAAGCAGCGACTGGCGGAAGCCGAGGCCAGTGCCGAGGAGGAGTCCTAGCAGCCCGTTGAGCAGTCCATTACAGCCGAGCGTGAGAGCGATGAGCAGCGGCAATTTCACCGCCACATAAAATCCCATCACGGGATCCCGCCAAAATCCCACGGTGAATCCGTAAGCTGCCAGCCCCGCGCCGGCCGTTAGGGCCACGCACGCGATCCGCTTGGGTGAGGGAGCATCCAGCCAATCGGCTTCGGGCTGGATGAGTTGGCGCAGAGGCATGGGGAGGACTCAAGCCACCAAAGATGAATCCATGATGCGGATCGTGTGAGAATCTCATGAATTGCCCTTGGGAGATGGCGCTTGAATGTTCCGCCGCACCACACTAGTTCCTGTCCGCTATGCATCCCTACCAACTTCTATCGCTTTTTACCACCGGCTTGGTGCTGGCGTTTTGGTTGGTCGGCGTTCACGTATTGATGCTGGTGAAACCCGTGGCAACGCAGGCTTTTTTGAAAAAATTCCCACGGAACGAGCAGCTCGGTCAGATTCTTATGGGACTCGGCCTCGCATGGTTCTGGCTACTCATCGCCCCGGATCATCTCGGCAAGCTCAGCGCCCTCTCGATGGACTTGGGTGAATTTAATAGTGCGAAGGGCTTGCTACAAATCGCGGTGCCCATTTCTCTGATCCTCGTCTGCCGCAGTATCCGGGACTTCCTCGCCGTCCGCGCACTGGGCCTGCTCGGTCTGATGGCAGCAGCGCCTTTACTCGGTGCCGCTTTTCTTAAAGACCCAGAGTCGCGCTTGCTGGTGCCGATCTTTGCCTATGGTCTGCTAACCGCTTCGTTATTTATGGTCGGTATGCCTTTCCTTTTTCGGGATGTGGTCCAGTGGGTGACGGCGAATCAGAAGCGCTGGACGCTCCTTAGCCTCGCGGGTCTAGCCTACGGTGTCGTCACCTTGGTCTGCGCATTCGCCTTTTGGCGCGGTTACTAACGCACGGGTTGAGGACGCAAAAACGGCGTCCTCCCACATTCGGAGAGGACGCCGTGCTTGCTGAAATGACTTAGTAAACCGGAGCACCGGAAGTATCTCCGCCGCCGCTGCCGCCACCACCACGGACTTTGTTCGCGGAGGATTCTAGGCCTTCGCCACCGATCCGCATATCACGACCGAAGCCGATCATGGTGTTACAAGAGGTGAAGAGAATTGCACCCGCAGCAGCGACAATCAGTAGGATTGATTTCATGGAATTTTTTTACTCCTATTTTAAGCCCCTGCAAGCGGCAATTGTAAGGATTTCTTAAATTCTAGTGAAGGCTCTTGGGAGGGGGAATCGGCCACAATCGTTTGACTTGGTGGGGCGATTGATAGAAATTCCAATCCTCTTACAAAGAGGAAAAATGGCCGGTCGCCTCGCCGGAAAGTGTATTTTCAACTGAACTGAATGTCCGCCGATGGAAATGACGACTGCCCGCAAATATAGCCTCCTCGCCGGAATGATCTTCGCTGCGGGGACCTGTATTTATTTCCTCCGCCAAGATACGTCCCCGCCTGCGATGGGTATCGAAACACCGGTCGGAGCTCACTTGCGAAAATCCACTGCGATCCGTTCCCGCTCGTCCGAGGCACCCAGCCAGCCAGAACTTCCCTCCGAGTCCGCGCCAGAGTCCGAGGCCATTCTCCAATCTCTCGAAAATCTCGCGGCGAGCGACCCCAAGCAGGCCTTGGCCAAGTTGGGCGACATCACCGATCCCACGCTTTTGTCGCTAGCGCTGGCGTCCGTCGCCAGTGGCTGGGCGACCACCGACCCACAAGCGGCGGCGCTGTGGGTGGTGAGCTTGAACACGGAAAGTCAGCAGGTGGACGCCGCGATGGGCCTCGTCCCCAAATGGGCTGAGAGCGCTCCCGAGGACTGCCTTGCGTGGGTCAGCCAGTGTCCGCTCGGCAATCTCCGGGAAGTTTCCTTGGTGGAATTGGCCGATGCTTGGAGTGTGAAACAACCGCAGGAAGCCTTCGCCCGGTTCCTCGGGTTGG
The DNA here is from genome assembly GCA_043766715.1 of Luteolibacter sp. Classification (GTDB taxonomy): domain Bacteria; phylum Verrucomicrobiota; class Verrucomicrobiia; order Verrucomicrobiales; family Akkermansiaceae; genus Luteolibacter. The sequence goes on along the minus strand of JAYUHS010000223.1, from coordinate 14,497 downwards.
GAAGCGAGGATGGCACGGAGCGCGGGCTGCAATCGATCATTTCGCAATGGTCGTTGGATTCTCCAGATGCGGCGGTCAGCTACCTCAGCCAGATCGCAGACGTCTCGCGCCGGGATGAATTTCTCCAAGCTGCACTCACCCGCATCTCCGAACAGAATCCCGAACTCACATGGAACTACTGCGACCGGCTTACCGATCCAGAAACCACCGAGCAAACCCGCAGCACGGCGCTCCAAGCCATCGCCGAAAGTCACCCACAAGACGCCATCCGACTCGCGGCAACGGCCGGCAATAGTGAAATTCTCCTCACGGGAATCGCCCGTGGCTGGTTCTCCACCGATGCAGCGGCAGCCAAGGCATGGATCACCAGCCTGCCCGATCCAGAGCAGGTGGCGAAATTACTGGAAGCCGTCGCCGAGTAACCCGGCTGGATGGGCGACTTCAAAAAAACCAACACCGCGATCAAGGAGCGGGCGGCACCTCCACCAAAAGGGCCGATGCCGCCAAATCCGAAGGCGCGACCACCTTCTCATCCAGCGGCACCTTCGCCATACCACCGAAGCGCTCGTCGATGATTTTTCTCACCGCCGGCTTTTCCAAATCGTAGTCCCGGAAACGACGTGGCGTACAGAGCTCGATTCCGGCGTGGTGATAGATTTTCCAGACCAGTTCGGAGCAGTAAAGTTGGTCGTCATTCCACAGGAAGCGGGCGTCGTAGTTCTTGCCCACTTGCGCCTTGGCCCAAGCCAACGCCTCGCGAAAGCGCTCAGCAGCAGGTGGAGTCTTCAGCCGCCGGGCCGTGACAGTGCCTGCGGTGCTGCGGGAGATGAACTCGTCCAGCGTAACCATGCTTACCGGCTGCACCGCCTCGAGGACCATGAGCTTGCCGTTTTTCGAAAAAATGATCCCGCAGTGAGTGATCGGCGAGCCGGTCGCAGCGATGATCGCCTCGGCTTGTCCGCGCTCCGAACGGCTGAAAACGATGTCGCCTTCCTCCCATTTTCTCGTGGAAATCTCCTCTGCGCCAGCCGCCAAGCCCGTGGCAAAAAGCGCCCACGCCGCAGTGAGGAGGAAAGTTTTCGGATTCATCCGGTCAGGTTGGCACCGAGACGGGGCGGATTCAAGCGACCAGCGCTTTCAAGCGGCGGCAGACTTCCTCGACGTTTGCCCGGGAATTGAAGGCTGAAATGCGGAAATATCCCTCGCCGCCGGAGCCGAAGCCGGAGCCGGGAGTGATCACCACTTGCGCCTCGCCGAGCATCTTGTCGAACATGTCCCACGAGGTCAGGCCCGCCGGACAGCCGACCCAGACGTAGGGCGCGTTTTCCCCGCCGAAGACTGGGAGTCCTGCTTCCATCACGGCGTCGCGCAGCAATTTCGCATTTCCCATGTAGTGCTCGATGAGTTCGCGGACTTGGACCTTTCCTTCCTCCGAGAATACCGCAGCGGCAGCCTTCTGGACCGGATAGCTCGCGCCATTAAATTTCGTGCTGTGGCGGCGGCTCCAGAGCTGGTGCAGCGGGACGCGAGTGCCGTCTTCCGCCTTGGCGCTGAGGGTTTTAGGAATGACGACATAGGCGCAACGGACGCCAGTGAACCCACCGTTTTTCGAAAATGAGCGGAACTCCATGGCCACCTCGCGGGCTCCCTCGATTTCGAAAATAGACCGTGGGATTTCTGTGTCTTGGATGAAGGCCTCGTAAGCGGCGTCGAAGAGGATGACGGCGTCGTGCTGTTTCGCGTATTTCACCCAAGCTTCGAGTTGGGCGCGAGTGGCCACGGCTCCAGTCGGGTTATTCGGGAAGCAGAGGTAAATGAGGTCCGCCTTCTCGGTGGGCACGTCGGCTACGAAGTGGTTCGCCGCATTGCAGGGAAGATAGAGTAGGCCGGCATAAGCGCCGTTTGCATCGGCATCGCCCGTGTTACCGGCCATCACATTCGTATCCACATAAACGGGGTAAACCGGGTCGGTGATGGCGATGACGTTGCCCTTACCGAAGATGTCGAGGATATTGCCGGTGTCGCATTTCGAGCCGTCTGAGATGAAAACTTCATCGGCCGAGATCCCGAGATCCGCGAACTGATGATCCACGATCGTTTGGCGGAGAAATTCGTAACCCTGCTCCGGCCCGTAGCCTTTGAAGGTGTCGCGGCTGGCCATTTCGTCCACGCCTTCGTGCATCGCCTTGACGACGGCGGGTGGCAGCGGCTCGGTCACATCACCGATGCCGCAGCGGATGATGCGGGCGGCTTTGTCAGGATTTTCTTCGGTATAGACCCGGACGCGGCGGGCGATTTCTGGGAAAAGGTATCCCGCTTTGAGCTTGAGGAAATTCGAATTGATCGTGGCCATGCGGGCGGACGTTTAGCGATCCCGCGACCATCGCGCAAGGCCGGAGGAGGGGAGGGGGCGATGAAAAAATCCACCTCTTCCCTGCGGTAACTCTGCGGTAAATCTACTTCTTTTCCCCCACCATTGACGCCGTCCGCCGGATCGTCTCCCATCCGCCCATGCCTGAGCCGAAACTGAAGAAGCCCCTCTCATCCCACCGGTGGGTCCTCAGCTACCTCATGCGGGAAAAACGAATTTTCCTCCCCTCGCTCGCCGCCCTTTTCTTCACCGCTGTCCTCTCGCTGGCGTTTCCCTACTACCTCAAGGAACTCATCGGGAATCCTACCGACGCCCTCCGTAACGGCGTCGATCCCGCCGTCGTTTTAGAAAAATCCAACCACGTCGTCCTCATGCTCGTCGGCACTCTCGCCGTGCAATCGATCATCGCCTTTTTCCGCGTCCAAGGCTTCATCCGCTCCGGTGAGGCCGCGCTCAATCACCTCCGCCGGGACATCTTCGCTCACCTCGTCCAGCTCCCGATCCGTTTCTACCAAGAGCAGCGCTCCGGAGCACTCAGTAACCGCGTTTCCGCCGATCTCGGAGTCGTCCGCGACACCTTGCTCAATGCCGTCCCACAGGCCGTCCGCCACACGGTCATCCTCATCGGCGGGCTGATCTTTATCTTCGTCGCCTCGTGGAAACTCTCACTCATCATGCTGGCCAGCGTGCCGGTCGTGGTGCTGGCCATCGCGTTTTTCGGCAGGAAAGTCCGCGGATTTTCCCGGGATGCCCAAGACTCGCTGGCCGATGCTGGCACCGTCATCGAGGAGACCACCCAGTCCATCGCCGATGTCAAAGCCTTCGGAAATGAAGCCTTCGAGCTCGGTCGTTACAACCGTGCGCTAGACGCGTTCTATGCCGTCTCCAAGCGCGGTGCCCGCCACCGCGCCGCCTTCCTTTCCTTCATCATCTTCGCCCTGTTCGGCACTGTCGCCTTCGTCACTTGGTTCGGCGCACGGATGTATGCCCACGGCGAAATCGGCTGGACGAACTTCGCCGCCTTCATCCTCTTCTCCATCTTCGTCGGTGCGTCGTTAGGCTCATTTCCTGAAATCATCTCCCAGTTCCAGCAGACCGCCGGGGCCACCGACCGCCTCCGCGAAATCCTCGACACCCCCACCGAGCGCACCAGTGGCGAGGACGACATCCTCCTGCAAGGCTCCCTTAGCTTTAAGCGTGTCGATTTCCGCTACCCATCCCGCCCGGATGTCCAAGTCCTCCATGACATTGATTTCCAAGTCCAGCCCGGTCAGCGCGTCGCTCTCGTCGGCCCGTCCGGTGCGGGGAAATCCACCATTTTCTCCCTCATCCTCGGCTTCCACCATCCCGACATCGGTCGCATCCTCTTCGACGACGTGGATGCCGCAGAAATCGCTCTGCCGTGCCTCCGTGCCCAGATGGCCATCGTCCCGCAAGAAGTCCTGCTCTTCGGCGGCAGCATTCTCGAAAACATCGAGTATGGGAACCCCGGAGCCAGCCGCGAGGACATCGCCCGCATCGCGGAAATGGCGAATGCCCACGAGTTCATCAGTGCCTTGCCCGAGGGCTACGACACCCTCGTCGGCCCGCGCGGCACCAAGCTCTCCGGCGGCCAACGTCAACGCATCGCCATCGCCCGCGCCATTTTAGCCAATCCCCGCATCCTGCTGCTCGACGAGGCCACCTCCGCCCTCGACTCCGAGAGTGAGCGCCAAGTCAACGAAGCCCTCGAACGCCTCATGACTGGCCGCACCAGCCTCGTCATCGCCCACCGGCTCTCCACCGTCCGCCACGCCGACAAGATCCTCGTCTTTAATCACGGGAAAATCGTCGAGAGTGGCACCCACGAAGAACTCCTCGCCCGGGATGGCACCTACAAGCTTCTCGTCGAGACGCAGCTCGTGTGACCGTTAGGCATTCGTCCGATTCCTTCCATTCGTCTTCTTCTCCGAGCCCATGAAAGCGTATCTCCACCTCGCCATCAGCGCCCTGCTAGTCTCTCCAGCCTTAGCGATCCCGCTTTACTTTGACACCAATGGCAACAACTCAGGCCTCGGAACGAGTAGCGGCGGTGTATTCAATTGGATCGGTGCGGGTTCTTGGAACACCGTCTCGCAAGGCACCACCGGGATTACCTCATGGGCAGATGGGAATACCCCAATCTTCCGAGTGACGGGGTCTTACCGCATCGGCACTGGCACTGGCGTTCGGAGAATTTCTGGGCTGAGAACGGAAGCCGGGGCACTAGAAATCGGCGATCGGCTATTTCTCGACCAGCTGGCGAATACCGAGCTCTACATCGAGTCCGGGCTCACGACCACCATTTCCGCCAATGTCGGTGGCCAAGCGGCAAAACCAAGTGCGGGCGTTTTCCCCACTGTTTCAAAAACGGGAGCAGGAACTCTTGTCCTCACCGGCATCAATACCTTCACCGCGCCGCTGACGATCACTGCGGGCACCGTGCGCGTCGGCGATGCGGGCGGCCTCCTCGACTCCCAACAGGTCACGGTGAACAGCGGGGCGACTCTCGACCTCAATGATGTCGGTCAGACACTCACCGGCTTGAGGGGGGCGGGGGCGGTGAACTTGGGAGCCGTCAATGCGGGCGGTCTCACCTTCAATCCCGGCTTAAACGATTCATCCGTCTTCAGCGGCATCATTTCTGGAAATTCTGGCATCTCGAAATCCGGCGAGGGCATCCAAATCCTCAGTGGCGCGAATATCTTCACCAACCCGATCGACCTCAATCAGGGCGAACTCCAAATCGGCAATGCTGGCACCACGGGCAGCATCGCCGCCAGTGCCGTCACCGTCGCCACGGCGGCGCGTCTGACCTTCCACCGCAGTGACGCCCAGAGCTATGCAGGCACCATCGCGGGAGCCGGGAAAATCGTCAGTAAAGGCGGACCACTCACCCTCACCGGCGATGTCAGCAGTGCCATCGAGCTGAGTGAGAGAAATCGCGTGATTCTAAGCCGGAGCACGACCTCCACCTACCCTCAACCGGTCACGGGCGTTGGCGATCTCGAGGTCAAGCCTGCCGTTAGCACCCTGACTTATCTCACCGGCCAGAGCACCTTCTCAGGGAATTTCTACCTGACTGGCCTGGGCACTACCGTGATACAAGGTGGTACCGATCGGCTGCCCACCGCAGCCTCCGCAGTGGTAAATAGTTCCGCGACGTTGCAACTCGAAACCTCTCAGACCTTCAACAGCATCCGCAATTTACCGAATACCTCAGGAACCACCACCTCCACCGGAAAATTAGCAATCAACAACGGCTCCACCCTGTCTATCCGCACGAATTAAGACACCAGCCCGGATTCTGATGGCGTCTATACCTTTTCCGGTCCGGTTACTGGCCACCCATTTGTGCTGAATTTCAGCCGCAATCCTGGCCTTGGTATCGTTACTCATCGCTTCACCGATACCGCGACGTCCAACAATACCACACCGAGCACCGTCAATGTCGGCGATGGCACCCGAGTCGGTTTTGAAAAGGGCTCTTACACCATCAATGTGGCAGAAGGCGGCGGTGTCATCCTCGGCCCGGCTGCGTTTTTCCTTCTCAATCTGCCGACCACACCGGGTCCGAGCAACGTGACCTTTACCGGCACCTCCGCAACACTCAAAGGTCTCAACGGCGCTCGCGACATCGCTCTCGGTGAGATCGACCTACAGGTGGGAAATTTCTCCGGCACGGATAGTGTTTACGCCGGATCGCTCTCCGGATCAGGGCTTCTGACAAAGTATGGTGACTCCTCTCTCACGCTCACCGGCGCGAGCACCAATACTAGCGAAACAAGCTTCAGGGGAGGCCGGATCATTCTGAATGGCTCGATGGTCGCTCGGATGAAAATACTCGATGTCGCCACCCTCAGCGGAACGGGCACCGTTTCCGGTCTCATCACTCTCCAAGGGAAGATCGAGCCGGGAAATGGCGTGGGCACCATGACCATCGGCGGCCTGTCGGCGGACCAATCTTCTTCTCCGTCCGCGATCAGTTCCCTCGTCTGCGACACCACTGCCTCCACCACGGATAAGCTCATCGTCACCGGCGATGTGAATCTATCTGGCCTCCAGCTCACCCTCCTCGGCACTGATCCATTCCCGCCGGGAGCCGTTCGCACCATTTTAAAAAAAACCACCGCCGGAGCGATTGTGGACATATTTCAAGATCTACCAGAAGGCAGCGTCATTCGCCGTGGAGGCCAATACCTCCGCATCAGCTATCTCGGCGGAAATGGTAATGACATCACTCTCACTGCACTGACCGCTGCGGACTTACCGAAAAAAATCATCAGCCACTCTTTCGTCCCGTCCATCATTGGCAACGCAAACTCACCGCTCACCGCGAGGGTGGGATTCCAATCTCTCCCCGACGTCTCGGGTCTTACCCTGCAAACCAGCACCAACCTCGTGGACTGGACGACTTATCTCAACGGCAACACCCCGCAGACCTATGCCACCGATACCAATGGCATCGCGAACATCACCGCCACCATCCCCGGCACCAGCAAAGCTACCACCCCCAAGCTCTTCATCCGTCTGGTGGTGCCGTGACTCGGACCAAGCAAGATCACGTTGCTACCATTCTTTGCAGATCTACTCATCAACACTGAGGCTCGTGGAATAGGGAGAAGGGGTTTGAAACGCCTTCCCCTCATTCCACCAAAATCCACAACTCTAGTTCCGCAGCGGTATCACTTCGCGGTGATCGATGCCCCACAGGATCTATACTTGTTGGTAAATCTCCGCTCCTGCTTCGGCGAATTCCTTGGACTTCTCTGCCATGCCTTTTTCCAGTGCTTCCTCCTCGGCGATGCCTTGGGCGGCGGCGTATTGGCGGACGTCTTCTGAAATTTTCATCGAGCAAAAATGAGGGCCGCACATGGAGCAGAAGTGGGCGGTTTTCGCGCCGTCTTGCGGGAGGGTTTCGTCGTGATAGAGACGGGCGGTGATCGGGTCGAGACCGAGGTTGAATTGGTCTTCCCAGCGGAACTCGAAGCGGGCCTTGCTGAGGGCGTTGTCGCGGTATTGGGCACCGGGGTGGCCTTTCGCGAGGTCGGCGGCATGGGCGGCGAGCTTGTAGGTGATGACACCGACTTTGACATCGTCCTTGTTCGGCAGGCCGAGGTGTTCTTTCGGCGTGACGTAGCAGAGCATGGCGCAGCCGTACCAACCGATCATGGCGGCACCGATGCCGCTGGTGATGTGGTCGTAGCCGGGGGCGATGTCGGTGGTCAATGGGCCGAGGGTGTAGAAGGGAGCCTCGTGGCACCATTCGAGTTGCTTGGCCATATTTTCCTCGATCATGTGCATCGGCACGTGGCCGGGGCCTTCGTTCATGACTTGGCAGCCCTTGGCCCAAGCGCGGGTGGTGAGCTCGCCTTGGACTTCTAACTCGCCGAACTGGGCGGGATCATTGGCATCCGCGATGGAGCCGGGGCGGAGGCCGTCGCCGATGGAGAAGCTGACGTCGTAAGCGGCGCAGATATCACAAATCTCATCCCAGTGGGTGTAGAGGAAATTTTCCTTATGATGCGAGAGGCACCACTTAGCCATGATCGAGCCGCCACGGGAGACGATGCCGGTCATGCGGCTGGCAGTCATGGGGACGAAGCGGAGCAGGACTCCGGCGTGGATGGTGAAATAATCGACGCCCTGCTCGGCCTGCTCGATGAGTGTGTCCCGATAGATTTCCCAAGTGAGATCCTCGGCCTTGCCGTTGACCTTTTCGAGTGCCTGATAGATCGGCACGGTGCCAATGGGGACGGGGGAATTCCGCAAGATCCACTCGCGGGTGGCGTGGATATTCTTGCCGGTGGAGAGGTCCATCACGTTGTCTGCGCCCCACTTGGTGGCCCAACGCATTTTCTCGACCTCTTCTTCGATGGACGAGGCGACGGCGGAGTTGCCGATGTTCGCGTTGATTTTCACGAGAAAATTCCGACCGATGATCATCGGCTCGCACTCCGGGTGGTTGATGTTGAGCGGGATGATGGCGCGGCCAGCGGCGACCTCACTGCGGACGAACTCGGCGGTGATTTCTGCGGGGATGCGCTGTGGGAAACGCTGGAAAATGGAGGGGGTGTAAGGGCTGGTGGGGTTCTGGGTGGAGCCTTGATGCTGTTTGTCGAGGTGGTTGCGAACGATGTCGTCCTTCTGGTCTGAAATTTTCGACCGGTGCATGTTTTCGCGGATGGCGATGAATTCCATCTCAGGGGTGATGATGCCTTGGCGAGCGTAGTGGAGCTGAGTCACTGGCGTGACGGGTGAAGATGAACTTGTGGGCGAGACGCCCACACTCCTTGAGCGCAGTGGCTGGCGGCGGTCGGCAGTGAGGCCGGGGAACTCGCGGAATTTGTTCGCACGCTCGGATTGGGAGGCGAACTCGACGTGTTTCTCGGTGAGGTATCCGTTGTCCTGCGGCTGGACGGCGCGGCCATCGTAGGCTTCCACGTCGCCACGGGCGAGGATCCACTCGCGGCGGAGGGGCGGCAGACCTTGCTCGGAGGTGCCGTGGAAAGCCGGATCGCCCCACGGGCCGGAGCAGTCATAGACGCGGATGGGAGCGTTTTTCTCGATCCGGCCATTGTAGGACTTCGTGTCCGAGAGGGTGATTTCCCGCATCGGCACGCGGATGTGGGGGTGAATTTCTCCTTGGACGTAAACTCGGGTGGAAGCGGGGAGTGGGGCAAGCGATGCGTCGTGGGCGGCGGAAGTCGGGGTGCCGGTGGATTCGTCGGTGGAGATCATTTCTGGAGAGGTTGGTAGTTGAGCGTTGATAGTTGAGAGAACGAAAAAGGCCGTGCGGATGAGGCACGGCCGGGAAGGGGAAACTGGTGGCGGTTTCGACTTCCTACGGCGGCTTGACTCGCATCAGGTTCGGAGGGTCTCTTCCGTGCGGCGGAAAATCTCGGCTTCTCGATCATGAAGCACCCCTGTCGTGTGCGGGATGATGAGAGGGGAGCCAGAAAGTGCCAAGGGGGAAATTTCAAGTGCGGCTGGATAAAAAAACCGGTCCGCGTCTGGACGCGAACCGGTTTAAAAAAGCGGGGGCTTATTTTTAGGGTGGGGAGGTTATTTGGTGATGGCTCCGTTCAAGCCATCGGGGAAGAACAGGCCTTTTTCGGCATTCACTCCGCCATAGACGATGTTGAGCACTTGGCGAGTGGTGCGGCTGAAGGTGATGGAGTTCCCGTCGGTCGGGACGAGATTGGCCATGCCGCCGCGGGTGATCCCTTGATCCATGTCTTTCTTCACGTTGTCCAGCGACTGGCGGACAGCCGAGATTTTACCGATCAATTTACGGACTGCTGGACCTTGGGCGTAGAGCAGCGTTCTGACGATACCGGCGTGGTAGGCTTCCACGCTGAGGATGCCAGCGGCGGCTTCGAGGATGCCTTTATTCGTGAGGAGTGGGCTGGCTCCTTTGTAAGCGGTGACGCCGACGTCTTCGAAAATGAACGCGCCGATGAGGAAATTGATCTCATTCGCGAAGGGGTCGAACGACTTGAGGCCAATCAATTTACCAAGGCCATTGAAGCTGTTGAGAAGATCAATCTTCGGCCGGGCGACGATTTCCGCGCCGTTTGCCTTGAGTGCGGCACGGATGAACTTCACGTGGTTCGCTTCGTCGATGGCGATCTCATTTGCATAATCTTCGAAGGCTGCGGTGGTGAACTTTACCTTGGATTTCTTTTTCACGACGACCTTGCCAGCCTTGCTGCCGGTGCTGCTGTCCACCTCGATGTCGGAGCTTTCGAGTCCGGCGCCGGTGGTGGCGTGGAGGTAATATTCGGCCTCAAGGTATTCGAGATTCAGGGCGAAATTCAGCACTGCGACGTCGGTGGCATTCGGAGCATCGGCGGCGGCTACTGCGGCTCTTGCTGCGGGAGCGAGGACGGACAGTCCGGCAGTTCCGGCGGTGGCGAGGCCGATTCTACGCAGGAAATTCCGACGACCGCCGGTGTGGGAAAGGGCAGTTTGCGTAAGCTCTTCGATGATGTCTGGAGTTTTCATAATAGGGTTCTGAATGGTTAGGTTCTAAGACGGCCAATCGATAAACTCGGCTTCCCCCCATTCCCAATCGCGACCGTTACCAAAATGGCATAGGGCTATAAGCGAGCCGCGCTTGCCATTTCACCCTCTCAATTCTGGGCGAACAATTTCCTGCCCAGCTTGCCGATTTGCGCGGCCACGCCGAGGACCTCCTTGGAAGTTTCATCGCTCCGGCAATAGACGCCGAAGGTAAATGCTTCTGGCAGGAGAAACTCAAATGTCCGGACGTGGATCAGCCCCACGGCTGCATGGTCCAGCCGGCTCATGGTATCACCCGGGCCGAGCAAGACGCCTAGCCCCGCGATCGCCGCCGCCGCTGCCTCGGATTCTGAGGGAAATGACACGGAATTCGGCGGATGCATCCCGTAAGCGTGCTCGCACCACATCCGCAGCGACGAAGCGAAGCCAGTGACGACGCCGCAGTCCGGGATCAACACGCTGGTGCGCAAAATTTCGGGAAAACTGAAGTTCACCGGATCGAACGGGTAGAAATCTGGGTTCCACGCCACGGTGATGCCGCGTTCTTTCCGGATGACTGCTTCTTGAATGCCCGCCGAGAGACCGGAGCGCAAGAAACGACCCGCGACCACCACATCGTATTGCGTCGATTCGAGTGCCTCGGCCCAGTTTTCGGGAATTTCACCGATCACCGGAGTGACCTCCTCCGGCCCGGACATCGTGAGGATTTCCTGTCTGAGGATGGCCCCGAACCACGACCGATCGATGCCGATCATCACCTCGCGGTCCATGCGGCGGCCGATGTTTCGCATCCCATCGATGAATGACAGATACGCATCGCAGACTTCATTGGCGCGTTCGAGAAACTGGCTGCCTGCGGTGGTCAGGCGGGTGCCCGAACTGGAGCGTTCCAGCAGGATCAAGCCGATGGAAGATTCCAGCCGGGCGATCATCAGGCTGACGGCAGGTTGGGAAATGTTCCACCGCTTGCCGGTCTCGGTGAAGCTGCCGGTCAGTGCAAGGTGGCGGAAAACGAGGAGGCCGCTGAGATCGATGTCCATGGGAGGAATTTAGGCGAGGACGCAGCCCATCAGACGCGGCATCAGCTCGGAGTAGGGGTGATTTTTCCTCAAGACGGCGGAAAATTGGAAGCACGGCCAGCGTTGGTCGGGAGCTGCGGAGTGGCGAGCAGTCGTCTCGTGGGAGAAGACGATCTCGTCCTGAGCGGGAGATTCATCGGTGAGGATGCGTCCGCCCTTGGCTCCAGCGGCGTGGAATGCTCCCAAGATCTCGGTGGTGGCTTCCGGCTCACCCGCTTGGGTGAGCCACCATTTCCCGGCTGGTAGTTCGTTGGGCTGGGTTGGCATCCGCCCTTTGCAGCGCGGCCCGCGGTCGATTTTCCAAGGAATCGGGCCCAGATTCACGAGGTCCAGCCGTTCCGAGGCGTTGATCCCCACGCCGAAGTAAACGTCGCACTCGACATTGAGCAGCGCCGTGCGGAAGCGAGAGGTTTCGATCCTCAGGAAACAAGGGCGAAAGGTGTCCGAGATTTGCAAACGGGCGAGAAAATCGCTGAACAGGCCGCCTTTAAAGAATTCCCCAGCCGCTGCGAACCGTAAGATGCGGCCTTTTTCATGCAGGCTTTTCACGCTTTCTCCCAACCGCCGCAGTGCGCGTGACAGCGGACTCACTTGGCTGATCAGCCCTTGGGCGAAGGCGGTCGGGAGCAGCGTTCGGTTCGGTCCCTCTTCGAATAATGGGCGGCCCACGGCCTTTTCAAACTCATCACACACCCGCTTGATGTTGGTCCGGGTGCTTCTTAATTCCAGCGCCGCATTCGTATAGGAAGCCTCGCGGCAAACCACGCAAAACACCTCAAGTTGGCGAAAGGTGATATTGGGCAGGCATTGAAAATCGGGCTGGAGCTTTCGCGTGATGTCATTCATCCGGGGTTTCACTGACTTTCTGCGGAAATACCCTCGGTTCAAGGGGTATTTACCGTGAAATTCTTGAAATCTGGGTCATCGAAATTTTTGTTAAGGAAATTCTTGATTCGTCTCCGGGAATCCACAACGGTCCCGCCGTGCACCGGGGCGTAGCTCAGCCTGGTAGAGCGCCGCGTTTGGGACGCGGATGTCGTCAGTTCGAATCTGGCCGCCCCGACCACTTCATTTTCAATGATTTGTGGGGACCCGGATGCACAGTTTGAGTCGCTCATTTGGCGATTCGCCTTCCTGCGATTTTTCGGCAACTGCCGCTTGAATGTTCATTTCTGGCCCCGCATGGTCCGCCCGTGATCCCAAACGTCCTCGCCGAGCGCTACGCCTCTCCCGCCCTCCAAGCCATCTGGTCTGCCGAAGGCCGCATCGTCCTCGAACGCGAATTCTGGATCGCCGTGATGAAGGCCCAGCGCGATCTCGGACTGGATGTGCCGCAAGAGGCCATCGATGCCTACGAAACGGCGAAGGACCGCGTGGACCCGGCTTCCATCATGGCGCGGGAAAAAATCACCCGCCACGATGTCAAAGCGCGGATCGAGGAGTTCAACGATCTCGCCGGTCACGAGCAAGTTCACAAAGGCATGACCTCCCGCGACCTGACGGAAAACGTCGAGCAACTCCAAGTTTACCGCTCCCTACTCATCATCCGCGACAAGACAGTCGCCACCCTACGCCGTTTCCGTGAGCGCTCGGAGCAATGGAGTGACCTCATCCTTACCGCCCGCACCCACAATGTCGCCGCCCAGCCGACCACCCTCGGCAAGCGCATCGCCATGTTTGGCGAGGAGCTCCTCAGCAGCTTGCACGCGCTGGACGCCGTCATCGCCCAGTATTCCGTCCGTGGTCTTAAAGGCGCGGTCGGCACGCAAATGGACCAGCTTTCCTTGTTCGAGGGCGATGCAGAAAAAGTCGCCGATCTCGAAAAACGCGTGGTCGCCCACCTCGGGATGCCCGCCGTTTGGACCAACGTCGGCCAAGTTTACCCGCGTTCGCTGGATTTCCGAGTCGTCGCCGCCCTGACCGATCTTTGCTCCGGCCCCTCTTCTTTTTGTAAAACCCTCCGGCTCATGGCTGGAAATGAGACCGCCAGCGAGGGCTTCGCGCCGGGCCAGACCGGCTCCAGCGCCATGCCGCACAAGATGAACTCGCGTTCCTGCGAACGGGTGAACGGCTTCCACATCATCCTCAAGGGCTACCTCGCGATGGCCGCCGGCCTCGCAGGCGACCAATGGAATGAGGGCGATGTTTCCTGCTCCGTCGTCCGCCGGATCATGCTGCCAGACTCGTTCTACACCATCGACGGCATGTTCGAAACCTTCCTCACCGTCCTTGACCAAATGGACGCCTACGAAGCGGTGATCGATGCGGAAACGGCGCACTATTTACCCTTTCTCATGACCACCACCATCATGATGGAAGCCGTGAAATCCGGCGTTGGCCGCGAGACCGCGCACAAGGCCATCAAAGAGCACGCCGTCGCCACCGTGAACGATCTGCGCACCGGAACCATCGACCGCAACAACCTCGTCGAGCGTCTCGCAGACGACGCCCGCCTCGGTCTTTCCCGCGCCGCCCTCGACGCCATCCTCGCCAAGGGCGACAACGAATCCGGAGCCGCGAAATCGCAAATCGCCGCCTTCGCCGCCGCAGTTAGGAAGCTTGAGGTCGCCAGTCCCGGAGCCGCTGCCTATGGGCCGGGATCGATTCTGTAAGCTGAAACGGCAATTTTCAATCAATCCAACGGTTTCCTAACGCTTACTCCTCCCGTGCCATGAAGTCCCTCCAAAGCTGCCAACCCCGCCAGTCCGTTCTCGACGGCTCCGAAGATTTCGTCGTCAACCTCTCGGCCCTCTCGGAGCTTTCCGAAGCGGAGGCGACTGAGTTCCTCGACGCAAACGTGCTCACCTCCGGCATCGAGGATTTGATCAGCCAGTCCTTCGACCGTCTTTCCGGCGGTCCCAGCCGGGGCATTTTCAAACTCTCCGAGGCGATGGGCGGATCTTTTGAAAGGCAAGTCCGTCCTCATTCTGCTCGATGAACTCTACTCCATCCTCCGTAAGCGACTCTTCAAAACCATTTCTTTCAGCGCCTCGGAAAAGAAAGC
>JAYUHS010000222.1:0-1009 GCA_043766715.1 Luteolibacter sp. | reverse complement strand
AGCAGGGCGACTGGACCTTCGACGGCACCACCGAAGTCACCTGCAATCTCTACTCCCTCTACGTCATGGAAACCCTCTGCGGCAAACCGCCCGGCCAGGGCCACGACGCCATGAAACCCGAAGCCGTGGACAAACGCCTCCGCGGCTACCTCGCGACCGGCGACAAATTCACCCGCTGGAAAAGCGACCCCTTCCTCGCGCTCACCATGTATCACCAGCTCCGCACCGCCTTCGGCTGGGAGACCTACAAGAAAGTCTTCGCCGAATACCGCGCACTGCCCAAGTCCGAGCACCCGAAAACCGACGACGAAAAGCGCGACCAATGGCTCGTCCGCTACTCCCGCGCCTGCGGCAAAAACCTCGGCCCGTTCTTTGAAGCCTGGGGTGTCCCCACGAGCGACTCCGCCCGCAAATCCATCGCCGACCTGCCCGGCTGGATGCCGTCTGACTGGCCGAAACTTTAGCGAGGGAGTGGAGCAGCTTTGAACCGAAGCGCACGGAGCTTGTCGCAAGGTTCGCCGTTTGCTTATTGCTCGTTAGCCATGCCCGAAATCCGCCATCTTTCTCATGCACCCATCGTTGAGGCACTCGTGAATTTTCAGGCGAATGCCGCGCGCCTGTGGAGGCCGGAAGAGGTTCGTCCAGCGCTCGCCGCTCGCTGGCTCGAACATGCGGAAATCCAAGAACTCCGTCCTGTGCAAATCGAGGTTACGCAAACACCGCAAGGACAGTTGCCGCCCAAGGTGACATCTCAGATGCAAGGCTTCATCTTCCGTTCTGCGACACAGCCGCGCGTGGTTCATCAAGCCAGAAGGGATGGTTACACCTTTAGCCACCTTGCACCGTATGACGACTGGGCTTCGCTGGAAGCCGGAGCGCTTGCGGGTTGGGCAGATTTTCAAGCGGTGCTTGAGCCGGAAGACTTGCACGCCGTAGCCGTGCGTTTCATCAATCGAGTGGAGTTCCCGTTGGAGGGTTTTCGACTTGCCCGGTTTTTTACCACGCCGCC
>JAYUHS010000221.1:0-8027 GCA_043766715.1 Luteolibacter sp. | reverse complement strand
ATCGCCGAGGGCCGCTCACTCGACGTTTTAGAAATCGACGGAGCCTCGAACAACGGCGTCGAGCAGGTCCGCGATCTCCGCGAATCCGTCCGTTTCGCTCCGGCGCGTGGGCAGTTCAAAATTTTCTACATCGACGAGGTCCACATGCTTTCGAACGCCGCTTTCAATGCGCTGCTCAAGACGCTGGAAGAACCGCCGCCGCATGTGAAATTCATCTTCGCCACCACTGAGGCAAATAAGATTTTACCCACCATCCTCTCGCGCTGCCAACGCTTCGATCTCCGCCCGATCCCCACGGAAACCATCGCCGAGCACCTGCTCCACATCGCGAAACTTGAGGGAATCACCCTCGACCAGACCGCCGCATGGGCCATCGCCAAAGGCGCGGACGGCGGGATGCGCGATGCCCAATCGATGCTCGACCAACTCGTTTCCTTCTGTGGCGACACCATCAATGAGGCCAACGTCCTCGACGTCTTCGGCTTCACTTCACGGGAAAAAGTCGCCTCGCTCACCCAGACTCTGCTCGCCAGAGACAATCCCGCCGCCCTCTCGCTCATTCAAAAAGAAGCCGAAAGCGGCCGTGAACTCTCCCAACTCCTCGGCGAACTCATCGGCTGTCTGCGGGCACTTTTAGTTTCCAAGCTCGACCCCGCTGCCGATGGCGAAGGCATCCCAGCCCACCTCTGGACCGCCCTGCTCGCCGCCGCTGAAGAGTATCCACCGGACCGCATCCTCGCCGCCATCGACGTCTTCGCCGAGACGGAAGGCCGCATGAAATGGGCGACGAATAAGCGCCTGCATTTCGAGCTCGGAGTCATCAAGGCCATCCAGTCGCTCAGCGAGGTCCGCATCACCGACGTCATCAAGGTGCTCGCCAAAGGTGCAGATTTCCTCCCCACCAGCACGCAAGCTCCTGCCAGCGAACCTCAAGCCAAGCCCACCGCGCCGCCGGAACCCGCAGCCGCCCCGGTTGTCGAAAAACCCGAACCGGCACCACCCGCATCTACCAAACCCCGCCCCGCGACCGGCATGTCTTCCATGGATTCCATGATCGCCGACGCCCCGGAAACCAGCGAATCCCCTGCCCCAGCTGAACCACCACCGTGGAAAAACGACAAACCCGCTGCCGAGGAAAAGCCCACACAGCCCGTGCCAGTCATCCCCGCCGCCGAAGACCCCTTCCATAACGATCCACTCATCCAAGCCGCACTCGTCAAATTCGAAGGTAAGGTGGTTTCTTGAAATCAATCGCGAACACTTATCTGGGATCACTGAGGCCAAAGAGGCGTTGCACACACGATCAAAAAAGCTGAAATTACAGCCATGAACACCCTCGCAGAAATCGAAGCTCAAGCGATGGATCTCACCGAGATCGAGCGCACTCAATTGGTGACTAGCCTAATGAAATCACTCCCCAAGTTCAGTGATCATGAGGAGGAAGGAATGGCCGAGGCTCTCCGCAGGCGAGAGGAAATGGCGAATCATCCAGATCAGATTATTTCATGGGAACAGCTACAAGAAG
The DNA here is from genome assembly GCA_043766715.1 of Luteolibacter sp. Taxonomy (GTDB): domain Bacteria; phylum Verrucomicrobiota; class Verrucomicrobiia; order Verrucomicrobiales; family Akkermansiaceae; genus Luteolibacter. Next base: position 6,502 of record JAYUHS010000221.1, on the reverse strand, counting down.
CTGTCGGGCGATGAGCTGGATCGTTGGTTTTCACCAAAATTTTACGACCGATTTGAGCGATATTCTGGCTCACTATGAGTATGAATCAGGACCTAAGCTGGTAGATGAATTTTACCAAGAACTCAGCACCACGATCCACACCGTCCAAGAAAATCCAGCCTTCTTCCCTCGCTACCGGGCAGAAATTCGGCGGGCAAATCTCAAGCGTTTTCCCTTCCATTTCCTTTATGAAATTCAGCTCACTTCCGTCTGGGTCTTCGTACTTCGCCACGACCGACGGAATCCAGACTACGGTATTACACGCTTGTCATGATCCTACCTCACGCTCACTAACCACCTCTCAATGAATATCCAAAAACTCATGAAACAGGCCCAGCAAATGCAGGCCGGGCTCGCTGCGAAACAAGAAGAACTCGCCATCCAGACGGTGGATGCATCCGTCGGCGGCGGTAAAGTGAACGTCATCGCCACCTGCTCTGGAGACGTGCTTTCGATTAAGATCGACCCCTCCGTAGTGGACTCGTCCGATGTGGAGTTCCTCGAAGACCTCGTCCTCAAAGGCGTTCAAGAAGCTATCACCAAGGGCAAGGAAAAGTCTGCCGCAGAAATGAAAAAACTCACTGGCGGCCTTGGCCTCCCAGGGATGTAATTTTCGTTTCAGCGCCCACAACTCTCCTCATGGACTATCGGGCGGATAGGACTCGCTGAGAATTTCCTCTCACACGAATCAAAAACGCCAGCCATCTAACGGTTGCAACGGCTAAGGTTGGTGCTACGTACGGCCAGCCGGTAGGGATACGCCGTCGGCGCACCCGTTTTCGTCATGTGGATTGTCCTCTTCGCCCTCCGTTACAAATACACCGTCGGAGTTCTCGCCATTCTTATCCTTCTCTTCGGCATCCTGTCGGGAAGGCGCATGTCCACCGACATCCTTCCTCGCGTTGAGAGTCCGGAGATCACTCTCGTCTGGAGCTACGGCGGCCTCAGCGCGGCGGAAATGGCGTCGAAAATCACCTCATTTTCGGAGATCGCCACCCTCAATAACGTGGATGATCTCATCGAAGTCCGCTCCGAGACTTCAAATGGCGTCGCATTGGTGAAGCTGAAATTTCAATCCTATGTGGACATCAATACCGCACTCTCCCAAGCCACCGGAGTCTCCCAGACCATCCTCCGCCGGATGCCCACCGGCACCACTCCGCCACTGATCGTCCGCACCAGCCCGTCGAGCGTGCCCATCGTCCAACTGGTGATGGCCTCAGACACGATGACGGGCGGCCAGCTTTTTGACTACTCCCGCCTCGCCCTTCGCGCCCAGCTCCAGAGCATCCCGGGGATGCGGATTTCCCTACCCTACGGCGGTGCTTCCCGGCAGGTAATGGTCGATTTAAACCCAGACGCGCTCAACGCATTCTCCATTTCTGCCTCCGAGGTCAGTGCCGCCGTCAGCCGCCAAAATCTCACTCTACCCTCCGGCACCCTTCGTGAAGGCGAACGCGAACTGCCCATCGAAATCAACGCCAGCCCGGAAAATATCCAAGGCTTTCTCGATATCCCCCTGCGCTCCGTGGAGGGGAAAATGATTCTCCTGCGAGACGTCGCAAACGTCCGAGACGGCGAGGCCCTAACCACGAACATTGCCCGCCTCAATGGCCAAAACGCGGTCATCATTTCCATCCTCAAACTCGGCAGCGCATCCACCGTGGACATCATCGATGGCATCCGCGCCCGCCTACCAGAAATCCGCGCTTCCGCCCCGCCCGGCATGAGCATCGAGCCTATTTTCGACCAATCGATCTTCGTCCGCGCGGCAGTCAAAGGCGTGGAGCATGAGATCCTGCTAGTCGCTGGACTCGTCGCCGCTGTAGTCCTGCTATTTCTCGGCTCGTGGCGCTCCACTCTCATCGTCCTCACCTCCATACCGCTCGCCCTGCTGTGCTCGATTCTCGGTCTCTATCTGACTGGCGCGACGTTTAACCTCATGACCCTCGGCGGTCTCGCCCTCGCCATCGGCATCCTCGTGGATAACTCGCTGGTAGAAATCGAAAACATCAAGCGCCAGATCAGCCTCGGGAAAGACGTGCATCAAGCCATCGTCGATGGCGCACGCGAAGTCGCCTTCCCTGAATTCGTTTCCACCATTTCCATCTGCATCGTTTTTCTACCGATCTTCCTGCTCAGTGGCACGTCGTCCTTCGTCTTTCGCCCGCTCGCGCTGGCCGTGGTTTTCGCCATGATTGCCAGCTACCTGCTAGCCCGCACCTTGGTTCCCACGCTTGCCTCCATGATCCTGCCGTCCGAACTCCGGGCAGAGCAAAAACGCGGCGGCCAGAAACGCAGCGGACTCTTTCGCATCCACCACGCCATCGAGCACGGCGTGGACAAGATTGCAGTGATCCAAGGTCACATCCTTCGCTTCATCCTCGCGCGGAAAATCCTCATCTTGATCCCAGTCGTCGCCGCTACCGCACTCGGGATTTTCTCCGCCTTGAAATCCGGTCGCGAGTTTTTCCCCAAGACCGACGCCGGCTTGATCCGTCTTTTCGTCCGCATCCCCAGCGGCGCTAGAATCGAAGACACCGCGCAAGTCATGGCAGATATCCAACACGAAATCCTCGCGATCATTCCGAAAAATGAGCTGCAGTTCGTCGTCGAAAACATCGGCACGCCCAGCTCCGTCAACCAAGCGTGGGTCGAAACCACCGCGATCAGCTCTTCCGATGGCGAGATCTTCGTCCAGCTCAATTCCGAGCATGGCACCAGCGAGGGCTACGTCGAAAAAATCCGGGCGATGCTCACCGAGAAATTTCCTAACATTCAGTCCTTCTTCCGCCCCGCAGACGCCACCAGCCAGACCCTCGCATCCGGCGCTCCCACCACCTTCGAAGTGCGCTTGATGGGCCGCGATGTCTCGGGAAATCTCGCTTTGGCTAAAACTCTGCGGGAGCGTTTCGCCAAAGTCCCCGGTGCCGTGGACGTCACCCTACGTGAAGTCCTAGACCAGCCCGGCTACGTCATTCGCATCGACCGCGCCCGCGCCAGCAGTTTCGGGATCAACGCCCAAGACGCGGCCACTACCCTGTTAGCCGCTCTCGGCAGCGGCGGCTCAGTCTCACCTAACTTTTGGTCAGATCCTGCCACCGGCGCAGCCTACGAGGTCCAGATCATCGCCCCACCCTCACGCCTCAAGGCCATCGAGCAATTACTGAATCTCCCCATCCGCCCCTCCACCGTTAGCACCACCACCGTCCCGCTACGGTCCTTTGCCTCTGTCTTGGAAAAACGCTCGCCCGCCAGTGTCAGCCGGACATCGCTGCAACCCACCTTCACCGTCCTTGCAAATGCCTCAGGTCGCGACCTCGGCAGCATCACCCACGATCTTCAAGCCATCCTCAAAGACCTGCGGACCCAGCTCAAACCCGCAAATAAAATCGAGCTAGCTGGGCAAGCCGCGTTGATGGAGACCGCCTACACCGAACTCATCGGTGGCCTCGGACTTGCATCGGTGTTAGTATTTTTAGTGATGGTCGTGAATTTCCAATCATGGACCCTCCCCTTCGTCGCCATCGCTGGATTACCCATCTCGGTCTCCGGCGCATTGTTCTCACTCTGGCTCACTGGCACACCGCTCAGCGTCCCGGCGCTGATGGGAATTATCATGGTGGTCGGCGTTTCCACGGCGAACAGCGTCCTCGTCAGCAGCTTCGCCCGCGACCGGTTCGACCAAGGGGAAACTGCCTACGACGCCGCGATCGAAGCCGCCACCACCCGACTCCGCCCCGTAGTCATGACGGCTCTCGCGATGATCCTCGGCGTCATCCCCATGGCCCTCGGTCACGCAGAAGGCGGTGAACAGAATGCGCCGTTAGGACGCGCCGTCATCGGTGGCCTTCTCTTCGGCACCTTCGCCTCACTCTTTCTCGTCCCAGTCGCCTTCGCCGCCGTCAGAGGCTTCACCCACCGCAGGGAGCTTCGGAAAGAGCAGCAACTGGCAGCCCTATCACCCCTCTCATCTCCATGAATGCCCACGCCGTTTCCCTCTCATTTCTAGCTCTGTTAGCCACCTCCTCGCCACTCGTCGCTGAGGAAAAAGTCATCGTCCGCACCGTCCTGCCCACCGCCAGCACCGCCACCGGATCCTACGAACTCCCCGGTCGCACCGAACCCATCGAACAAGCGACCATCTTCACCCGCGCCACCGGAATCGTCCGCGAGCGGCGGTTCGACATCGGCGACCATGTAAAATCGGGTGAGATCCTCGCCGTCATCGATGCACCGGAAATCGACCGCCAAGTCGAGGCCGCACGCGCCTCGGTAGAACAAGCCTCCGCCCGTGCCGAAAACACCCGCCTCGTCGCGGAACGCTCCACGGGATTACTCAAAACTCGGGCTGTCTCGCAGGAGGAATCTGAGCAGCGCGTCTCCTCCGCCGCAGAGAACGACGCCGCACTCCGCCTCGCCCAAGCGGACCTCGCCCGCGTCGAGGAATTACAAAAATTCGCCACCGTCACTGCCCCGTTTGAGGCCACCATCTCCGCTCGTAATTTCGACCGCGGGGACCGCATGCGCGGCGACTCATCCACCGCCGAGGGTTGGCTCTATCGGCTCGTGCGGATCGACGTTCTCCGCTTCGTCATCAGCGCCACTCCTGACCTCGCCCTGCGCCTTTCCGAGTCAGCGGAAGCCTCCATTCGTTTCAACGAACGACCCGGCCAGCCCTTCACCGCCAAGCTCGCGCGCACCAGCAAGATCTTCGACACCGCCTCAGGCACCATGCGCGTCGAGCTGCTCATCGAGAATCCAGACCGCCTGCTCCCCGCCGGACTTTCCGGCACCGCGACCTTTAAACTCCCTCCAGCGGCTGGCACCTACACGCTTCCTAACAACACGCTAATTCTCCGTCAGGGAAAATCACTCATCGCCACCGTCAGCGAGGGAAAAGTCACCTACCTCGAAGTCCTACCCGGCAAAAACTTGGGATCCACCTCGGAAATCATTTCCGCCCAACTCACGGGGGAAACCGCAGTCATCGTGAACCCAAACGCCTTGCTCAAGGAAGGCGATCTCGTCGAAATCGCAGCGATTCCCACCGCGAACTCAGCGGAAAATCGTTAGAAATCGACCCGCTGCCCAGCACATGACTTCCAGAGTCCGCCCGATTTCAAGGAAGTGAAAATGAGGGTTGGCACTCGACAGCCTGGCCGGACTTGTTTTACCCCCGGTCCTGTAAAAAGTTGTCTAAATGGAACCTCAACCGCAGCAGAATTTCTCCGCAGCCGTCGTACCACCGGGTACGGCGGGCGGGCGATGGTATCTGGCGATGATCGGCCTCATCATCGCCTTGTTAGGCTGCTTGTTTGTCTGGCTGATGGCACGCAGTTTCCTCCGCGCCTGGGAGATGAGGACATGGCCGGAAGTGCCCTGCGTGATCCTATCCTCAGAGGTCGAGCAGCGGCGGAATGATGAAAATTCGGCACCGGAATTTCGCCAAAATCTCACTTACGGCTATGAATGGAAAGGAACCGCACGGACCGGAGATCACCTAACACTGCGCGGAAGTCCATGGTCATCTAACCAACAACTCGTCGCAGCCCGAGTCGCAGAATACCCGGTAGGCAGCCCCGCGATGTGCCATGTAAATCCATTAGACCCCGAAGTGACCGTTTTGAAAAACGACTCGCTAGCACCTGGCTACTCCATCTGGTTTCCCGCACTTTTCGTCGTTGGCGGGCTTGGGATCACCCTCCGTGCGGCGACTCGCAGCGCTTCCTCCGTGGCCCGCAAAAACGAACGGATCTAAGGTTTTTATTGCGTCAACTCAGATCCGTGGCTTATGCTCGCGACCCGGCGTTGCGTGGCAAGGCAAGTTGCTTTGCGCGGTAATTTTCCGGGTAATTCTTCCATTCAAGACGCGATGAATCCAGATCGAGCGACCCTTAATTTCCTCAACAGTTTTCCAGAAGAGGCCAGAAAAAGGGGTGAAATGCTCCAGAAAGACGGTGCCGTCACCCAGATTTTCGGGAATCACCTCTTCATCCAAGGTCGGGTCGAGGACGAGACTGGCATCTTCCGCACCAGCCTCCGCCTCCAAGGGAACCGCTGGTTCGGCTCTTGCACCGCCGAGGACGAACTCGTCGCCGGAGCTTGCCAGTATGCGACCATGATGGAGCGGATGCACCGCGGTGAGGATCTACCCGAGTCGCCTAACGAATTCGACGACACTCCGGTCCTCGACATCATCGAGGAGAAACTCGGCCGCGAGCTCGACGACAAGGAAGCGGATTTCGTCACTAAAATCGAAAAGCGCTACCGTCGCTACGTGATCGAGGGCGAGCTCCACGACCACGACATGGTCCGCATCACCCCGCGCTGGGAGATCACCACTTACGAGCCGTTAGAGCTGTGGCCGATGCCACCCGGCGACATCCTCGAGTTCTGGAACTACATCGCCTACGCCTTTTACAAGAAGAAGCTCCCCTACCCCGAGTTCATGAGCGTGATC
>JAYUHS010000220.1:0-20969 GCA_043766715.1 Luteolibacter sp. | reverse complement strand
TATTGGCGGCAGAGATACCAGATTTCCCGGGCTTTTTTCTGGCCGACGATGCGGGCGAGGTAGCTGGAGCCGAGGCCGCCATCGAACGAGCCGACCTTCGGACCGGTCTGGCCGAAGCGGGCATTATCGGCAGCGATGGTGAGATCGCAAACGATGTGCAAGACATGGCCACCGCCGATGGCGTAACCGGCGACCATCGCGACGACCGGCTTGGGGAGTGAGCGGATTTTTTTCTGTAAATCCAGCACATTGAGCCGCGGGATGCCGTCCTCGCCGATGTAGCCAGCGTGGCCGCGGACTTTTTGGTCGCCGCCGGAGCAGAAGGCGAGGTCGCCGGCGCCGGTGAGGATGATGGCCCCGACCTTGGGGTCCTCATGGGCAAGCTCGAAGGCGACCAGCATTTCCTTGACCGTCAGTGGGCGGAAGGCGTTGCGGACTTCCGGTCGGTTGATGGTGATTTTCGCAATGCTGCCCTCATCGGTCGTTTCATAACAGATATCCTCAAATTCGCGCACGGTGGTCCACATGGCGAGGATCATGGATGAACCAAGACGAGCGGGCAACCCGCACGGGTGAGAAAAATCAGGGGGTCATTCGCTCGTTTTGATTCTCGTTTCCTTGGAGGTCGATGACGGAGGGGCGAATGGTGCTGTCGTAAGGTAGATCGAGACCAAGCCGGAGGGACAGGCAATGAGTACCAACCACCCCAAGAAGGTGAAACGACTAGGTCCCCGGGGCCTCGGATATTCGGGAGTGATGCCGGCAGCGAGCATGCGATCGTAGAGGTGTGGATGGGTTGATGCATTTCCTGGCATGACTGCTGGCATCTGATTTGCTCGGTAAACGTTTTCGAGGGCTTTGGCATAGACCCCTTCACCCGCTGTGCGTTGGCTCGCAGTGGAATCCGCCCGCAGCTCCATCCGATGGACGAGCTTGCGGGCCATTCGACTCCACACAATCATCACAAGGAGCATCCCGATAAATCCTAGGAACTCCCATTGGTAAAAAGCGGGTTTCAATAGCAGCAACGGCAGAATGGCTAGCGATCCGCCGTATCTGCCGAGGACGACCCACGTGGATTCCGCGAGGTGTCCTAGCTCGTGGCAGCAGACAGCGGCGACCTCCTCATCGGTCAATATTTCTAGCAACCCATCATAAAATATGAGGGTGCCGCTGAGAGGCAGTGCGAGAGCGTTGGCTACGATCCCCCGTGCTTGCCACAGATTTTTCACCAACGGGGAATCGGTTTGATCGCAATCTGCTACGATTTCACGCAGCCGAGCACCCGGTGGTTTGAGAGCTCCTAACAATCGTAAAAGTGCCAGTGCAAGGCTGGGCCAAGCAACTTGGAACAGGACCATTCCGCCAAGCGTGAGCCATGCGCGGTTGTTAAACTCTTCCGGCATCGTGTAGCCGACAGCAGCGTATATAGACCACATCCCGAACTGTAAGATCCAGTTGATGGAAACGTCATGCAGCCAGTGACGAAAATGGATGTTAGGATAGACTTGCCGCGTTAAATACCAACTCGCGCCGCAGGTGCCTATGGAAGCTGCCGCCCAGCGCATGAAGAGCTGCGAGGTGCTCGTCGCGCCTAGAAAAGTGGAACCCACCACCAATAGCAGTGGCAGGTAGAGGCGCAGGATTACGTCGGTTTTTCTGGCAGGCCATAGGATACGGGATCGTTCGGTCCAGTGTGCAGCACCAGATTTACGCCATGGGACAAGGTCAATCCAGTTGACGATTGGCCGCACGATAAATGCCGTTAGGAAACACGCGACTAGGATCAAGAGATTCATATTTCAGAGGGTGGGTTATTTCCTCAGATAAGACTACAGAGGGAATTATTTTAGAAAATTGGCGATCTGATTTGCGAACCAATCTGCCGCTTCCCACGGAACGCGGTGGCCGGAGCCGGGGGCGGTGGCGAGCTGGGCATTCGGCATCAGTGAGACGGCCTGTCGGGCGAGAGCGAGGAATTTTGGGTCATTTTCCCCGGCGATCCACAGGACTGGAATGGAAATTTCCCCTAGCCGGTCCCACAGCGGCTCTTGAATGCCAAGCGACCAATCGACGAAGCTGCGGGCAATTTCGCGGCGGCGCATGATGAGGCTACCGGAGCCTTGGGGATCGCGCATGGGGGTGGGGCCGAGGATGGATTGGCCATTCCAAGCATCGAGAAATTGTGGCCAATTCCCGGCAAGGGCTTGGGTGGCCCATGTGACGTCGGCATTGCGGCGAGCGGCGCGGTCCGCCTCATTTTCTAGGCCAGGATGCGTGGAAACAATGACAGCGGCTTGCCATGGATAGTCGGGCTCTAGCAGCGCGTGCAGTGCTAAGCGGCCACCCATTGAGTAGCCGAGAAGAGCGCGGCCGCTCGTCCGGGAAATTTCGCCACGGGCTTCGGCGTTGAGGGCTTTTCCGAAGTCGGTGAGCGACATGGGGCAGCAGTCGAGAAATCGCCATAAGTCCACTGCGCGGGTGCTGATGCCTGCGGGTGCTAGTTTTTTTGCCAATTCCCGCCAATCCGCAGCCATACCGACCGCGCCGTGAAGGCACCAGCACTCCAGCGGCCCGGCCTCGCGACGCTCGTCGGTCTGCTTGGAGTATTGGATCACGGTTTTGCAGGGGTCGTCGCCGCCGCCGTGCGCAAAATATCCTCGATTTCTTTCTTCATTTCTGGAGTCCCGATGGCGCCTAGCATCACTGCGACCAGCGCGGCCACTGCGAGGACAGCGACGATTAAAACGAGCCAATAAATGATCGCGAGTAAGATCCCGGCACCATCGAGTTTCTTATGATAGGCATAACCACTTGGGCAAGCGAAGCATCGAAAACCGACCCAAAGATTGAGAAACGGCACGAAATTTCCGAGATACCACCAGCGGCTCATTCCCACATTTGCCAGTCGTTGAAGCGATGCATAGATCGCAAGCACACTCGCTAAAATCGGCACTGCAAGAAGTATCATACCACTGAGTTCTTGGCCAAACTGTCCCCCGAAAGCCGCAATGACATTCGCGATGCCGAAGTGGAGGAGGAACGGGAGGGCGAAAACTGTCATAAAAAATGTCCGCCGCCGAGCGCCGGGCCATTCGCTCTGCAAAGCCGTTTGTTCGCTGCTAGAATGATGCTGGGGCGGTTGATAGGGACTGGCGGGAGCTGCGAGACTTTCCTTGGTCTCCACTGCGGCTGAGCGGTCGAACAGCCCTTCCACAGCACCGGACATCTTCCACTCGGCCATTCCTTGGGTCCAAACCATGTCGAGACGTGGGTTGAGGCCGCCATCCTTGGCCTTGATTTGTAAATCGCCGAAAGTCACTGGCCCTAGCCGCTCTCCCTCGCGTGAGTAAAACCATTCTTTCAGCAGTCCATCGTGCATCCACATTGGATATCTGAATCGTCAAACCCTGTCAAATCTCTGCTCGGTTGTGGTTTTATCCATGCCCAGCCTTGTCAAATTAGCGGTGCTAGTGAAACTCGCGTTTTAAATTTCTTGCCAGATGAATTTTGCCTAACCGATGAGCAAGCCCCATAGCACCGAAATCCGCAGCGACCGAAAGTCGGAGATCCTTGGAACGCTTGCGGGCTGGGTCATGCGGGGCTGGTCGAAGCTGCTGTTCTTCGAGGTTTACGACCGCTGCGGCGTCATCACGGCGCACGATCCGATCCGGCCGGTCATCTATGCACTGTGGCATAATCGCATCTTCACCATCCCGCCGATCTGGTGGCGCACGGGTGGAAATTTACGTAAATCTGTCGTCCTAACCAGTGCGAGCAAGGACGGTGCGATCCTCGCGAAAGCGATGGAAGTTTTCGACCTCGGCGCGGTCCGTGGTTCGTCCTCGCGCCGCGCAGTGGCGGCTCTCATCGGCATGAAGCGCTCGCTGCTGCAAGGTTTCGACGTCTGCATCACCCCCGACGGCCCGCGCGGCCCGCGCTATAGTTTTCACCCCGGCGTCATCAAGCTCGCGCAGGCGACCGGTGCCCCTATTGTGCCGATCCACCTCCATTTTTCAAGCGCTTGGCGGTTGAAAACCTGGGACCGCCTCGTCATTCCCAAGCCATTCAGCCGAGTCATTGTGGTTTTCGACGAGTTGCTTATCGTCCCACCTCAGCTCGACGAGGCTGGCTTCGCCGCTCAAGTCGAGCGGGTGAAAACCATCCTCCTCACCGGAGCAGACGATCTCTAAAATCTATCTTATGAACGCACCGAAAATCCTCGATGGAAAGTCCGTAGCCGCCGCCGTGCTCGACGAGTGCCGTGCGGAAACCGCAGCGCTGTTAGTCCAAGGCATCATTCCTGGACTCGCAGTGGTCCTTGTCGGCAGCGATCCTGCCTCCCAAGTTTATGTCGGCTCGAAGGCCCGCACCTGCGCCGAGCTCGGATTCCACTCGGTGAAAATCGAACTCCCAGCAGAAACCACCCAAGAAGAGCTGCTCCAAGTCGTCCGGGATTTGAACAACGACCCCGCCATCCACGGCATTCTCGTCCAGTCGCCGCCGCCGAAGCACATCGACGAAGAAGCCGTCATCCGCGCCATCGACCCACGGAAAGACGTCGATGGCTTTCACCCGCAAAATGTCGCCAAGCTCGTGCTCGAAGACTCGTCCGGTTTCGTCCCGTGTACGCCAGCGGGCTGCATGAAATTACTCGAAATTTCCGGCATCGACACGAACGGCGCGGAAGCTGTGGTCATCGGTCGCAGCATGATCGTCGGCAAGCCGATGGCGCTGTTGTTAGTTTCCAAGAACTCAAACGCCACCGTTACCATCGCTCATTCGCGTTCCAAGGATCTCGCCGCGATTTGCCGGCGTGCGGACATCCTCATCGCCGCCGTCGGTCGCCCAGACATGGTCAAGGCAGACTGGGTGAAACCTGGAGCTGTCGTCATCGACGTCGGTATTAACCGTGTCGCAGATCCTTCGAAAAAATCCGGCTACCGCCTCACCGGCGACGTCGCCTATCAGGAAGTCGCCCCGCTCTGCTCCGCTATCACTCCCGTCCCCGGCGGCGTCGGCCCCATGACCATTGCGATGCTCATGAAAAACACGCTGCAGGCGGCAAGGCAGATCGGCTCATAACGGCACTTCCCCCCGCCTCACCTCACATCGGTTCAAGGCCTCGCCCGTGGATTTGGAGGATGCCGTCATCATCCGCAACCTCTCCGAGCCGGACGCCGGGAAAGTTCGCTGCGATTCTTTCAAGTTCGCGATAAACGCCCTCATATAACCTCATCACCGACATCGCTGCCGAGCAGGATTCGCAAATCATCGCAGCTAGTCACTCGCAGGTCATTTTGCAGGAAGCTGCCGAGCGGGATGTCGTCATCGCGTTTGTCGGTCGTCCTCATCGCATCGACACCCGCTCACGAGCACAGGTAAGAAAGGCTCTCGAAAGCATTCACATGGCCGATTACTACTTGGCGGAACAAAATGGCTGGATGCTTTATGTGGAAGCGTCCTCCGACCTCGCCATCATGCGCCGCCTTGTCCTGCGCCTAGAGCATCCGGCGAGGGAATTCTTGAGCGATTCGGTTCCCGTGTTCTATCTGGGGAACAACAAACCCCAAAAAGCTCGCGACCACTTCCAAGGTCTGTGCGAGGCCAAATCCAATCTCGCCTGGATTGCCCTGTTTGATCGTCTCGAAAAGAAACTTCATTCCGACTCGGCACTCACGGAGTGCATGTGGAGCCGACGTGAAATTGAAAACTACATCACCACCCCACCCAGCCTCCGGGCCTATGTGCTGCAGGGATTACTTGGAAACGATCTAATTGACGAAGCGAAACGCAAGAACCGCCTAGCAACTCTCGAACAGTGTGTTGAAGAACTCGTCAGCGCCCTGCGCATCACCCAAAAGCCTGACTCTTCGGGGACTGAGATCAAAGTGACGGACGACTTTCTCGACCCACTCTTCGCCAATTATTATCAACGGTTAGGTATTCCATAGCAGACCTTCAAACGCGATTACCACAGACTCGCCGATGCGATCCCTGTCGATGAAATCCCGAATGAGGTCATTGAAACGTGGGTGGTCAACAGAGCACCTCTTGCATTTTTGCCAGAGATCTGGCGGCTATGGCATCTAGGCAACGCGGCTCTCGATGGTCTGACTTGCGGCCGGGCGAGTTTGGATCCAGTTGGCGGGCAGCAGGGCTTGCAATTCTTCCGGGGCCGGGTGGTGCATCAGCTTCTCCAAGACCCACTCGAAGTAGGCAAAGGGATCTGCTCCGTGGCGGCGGACTTGCTCGACGAAGGTGTAAATGACTGCGCTGCGCCAGCCGGTGTGCTCGCCGCCGATGAACATCCAATTCTTGTGGCCTAACTTGGTGGGGCGGATGGAGTTTTCGGTAAGAATATTGTCGAACTCAATCTGCCCGTCGATGAAGCAGGGTCCGAGGTGTGGCAATTGATTGGCGGCGTATGCTAGGGCATTGCCTAACTTGCTTCCGGGCGTGATCCCGCGGAAGCGGCCGAGCCGACGGATGAGTTTTGATAGACGATCGTAGGGTTTCCTTGATTCGAGCCACCGAGTGCGCTGCCGATCGAGAGGGGTGGATTTTTCTCACGTAGGCGTTTCTCGATCTGGTAGGTGCCACCGGTCAAAAGAAGGATGCGGGCAGCGATGCGTGGACGCTCGTCGCGGGCTTCTTTGAATTTCTGCGTGATGTGGATGAGGCAGGAGACGGGGGTGAGTTGATAAAGTGGCTGCAACCGGTCGGCGAGGTGGTCGTGCCAGGAGCACAGGAGCTTGCGGCGGTCGCCTTCGATATCCTGCGACCAACTGAACGTGCCTTCTTCAAGACGTTTTGCGACGAGCCAATATCCAGTTCCATCGAAGTAGAAGATCTTGATAAGGCGGGGGATTTGTTAGTAAAAAGTAAGGCCGCGCCATTGAGCGGATCGAGACCGAGGTGGTCGCGTGCGAGCGCGGGGAGCAGACGGGTCTGCTCCACATCCGATGCGCGGACGACCGCCCGCAGGGTAATTGGACTTCCAGCGCCGGTCTGTTGCCGGATGATGCAACCTCGGCAACGAGGAAAGCCGGAGTGTTCCCTCGCGATGCTGTTTGATCACCCGTTTCTGCGTCCCGATCCAAGCTGCTAGAGTCGGATACTTGATTCCGCATTGCTTGGCGAAGACCGTGGCGCTCAAGCTGCTGGATTCAAAAGCGGCGAGAACCTTGCGCTTGTATTCGGGAGTGTAACGGATGCGTCCGGTTTGATCGGATTTGACGATGACGCCGGTAGCCAGGGTCGATGTTGGTTTCCATAGGGCGGGCATCCTACGCCCAAACAGCCGCCGCCGGGTAGTGGGGTTCTGTTGATCGCTTGCCCTCAAAAAGAGATCGTCAAAACCATCGGGGTTTGTGACGACCTACGGCATAATAGCGTAATACAGGAAAACTATTGATAAGTTGCCATCCAGAGCCATAAAGGGTTCGATCTTCGAAACACGAAAGTGTAAAGAGAGTTGAAAATCTGTTTAATACCCTCTACAAAAATAGCTTTTCTATCAAATATGAAATAATATATTAGTTAATTCAATGATTACGTTGGCCGTTTGAGTTCGCAGTGATTTAGTTCGCTAATATCCAAGAAATATGAGGAGTATAAAGATTCGGCTCGAGTAGAAATGAGTCATGTCCTTTGTCTGAATGTACGCTGATGTGCATAACATCAACCACCGCCTCTTCTAGGTGTTTTACTAACTCTACCTGCTCTTCTGGAAAAAAGCAAAAATCTGAATCAATGGAGAAAACCAGCCATTTTTGGCCAGCTAAACTAGCTCTTTGTAATAATTCAGTCGGAGTCTTAGCATCACCTTCATGAGTGGCATCGTAACGAGACCACATATCAATGATCCGCAGATAAGTATTCGCATCGAAGCGTTTTACAAATTTCTTGCCCTGATGGAGCATGTAGCTTTGAAATTGATCGCGAACTTGATACCATGCTAATACATCGTCCGGCTGCACGATATCCTGCCGTGCCCGCTTTTCGATGGCGTCAAGATGAACAAAGGTTTTGTGGGATATCATCCGAGCAAGAACCAGTCCGTAAAGCGGCGCAGTGTCATCATAGTAATCACCGCCGTTGAAATGCGGATCATTTTCTATGGCTAGAATCTGTTCGAAAAGATGAAGTCGGTTAAGCACTGTCGTTTTGAATCCCGCAGCGACGATAATCACATTACGAACTCTGCTAGGGAACCGGGTGGCAAACGTCATCGCGATCAACCCGCCGACGGATGGTCCAATCACCGCATGGACCACCTCAACCTGAAAAAAGTCCAATAACCTAGCAGAGACTTCCACCTGATCTGCCGCCGAGACAGCAGGAAATGCGGCACCCCAAGGCTTTGCCGTTTGTGGATTAATCGAAGCAGGACCCGTGCTGCCATAGCAACCACCGAGGTAGTTCGCGCAAATAACGAAAAATTTGTCAGTATCAATCGCCTTACCCGATCCAATCATGATATCCCACCATCCTTCGTGCAATTCCGGTTGCCACAATTCACCAGTGCCTTCTATAGCTACATTCGTTCCCATCGCATGATGAGAGCCAGAAAGAGCATGAAAGAGGAGAATTGCGTTCGACCGATCTTCGTTGAGCGTACCCCAAGTTTCGTAAGCTAGTGTAATTCCGGGCAGTGAATTTCCATCGCGGAGTTTTACAGGCTCAGTGGCACTGCCGGTTTGAAAAAATTGAGTGAGAATATCGGTTGGCATCTCTCGATTGTAGACAGAGGCCATCACCCAAGGCAAGAGAAGCCTCATCAACCGTTACCCGAGTGTTCCGTCGGGTAGCGTGCTACCCAGCGAAACTAGGATCAACAATGGGTTCAATGGAAAAATATCCTCATTATTTCGCTGTCGATTTGTTCCTGTGATCGTAAAGCTAATCCAAGCAAAATTCTTTGGAACCGGACGTTGGGGTTAAGGTTGCTTCCTAGGGCGCGCAGAAAGGGACACTTTTTTAGATACCATCAGGCGATGACTTTCTCGAAATAGACCAATACCTAAGCTGCGAATCTTGATCTTACTGGATTTTCTTGGAACGATCCTCGCACCACAAAACTTCTTTCACCTAGCCATGTATTTATATCGTCCATTTTATTAGGTTTACAGAAGTAGCGGTGATGTCCCAAGGCAAGATAGGTAAGGTTTGTGAGCGTTACATCACCGAAGTTCAGGTTTTGGCCTCTGGAGAAATGGTTGTTGTGCGGTTAAATTTTCCCTTGCCTGCTGGGGTGATGTGGCAGGGTGGGCCGAAATCTTTGATGCGACTATTGGTCACCCTGTAATTATTTCAGATCAAACAAACAACCTTCCCGTTCACTAAATCGGTGTTGTTGTTGGTCCTGTGATTCGTTTTGGATTTGCGACCAAATTAAATGCGATTTAGCGGCGAAATCTGATTGTTTGCAATACCGAAAATCCTTCTTTTATTTTGGAGTATGGCAATCTTTTGCTGATTGAGACCCACACCGCTGGTGCCCCTGGAGTTGGCCCGTTTTACGGAGGTCTGGGCGTACAAGCTTCGATCCGGTGCGGGATGTCTGATCTAAGAAGCCGTCTTTAAAATATAAAATTCCTGATTTTCAATCTGTTATGGTTAGGCAATGTATTGGATAAGCTTTGGCATGGAAATTTATCCAACCAGCATGACTGACTCTTAATGGAGGATCTTTGAAACACGATCACCACCAAAACCTGACACTCTACGTGGTCGTCCGCAGAAGCATTCGAGGCGGAGCATTGTAGATGGTATTCTGTACATCATTCGAGCAGGAGGTTCTTGGCGCATGATGCCCAATGACTTACCTCATTGGAAAACGTGTTATCACTACTTCCGGCTCTGAGCAAAGTTGGGATACTGGGAACGAATCCACCACACGATCCGAGACATGGCTCGCCTTGCCGTTGGAGAAAAGCCCCGACCGCTGCGATTATCGATATTCAGAGCGTTCGGACAGCTAGCCAGCCCGGAGTTCGTGGCTATGATGCGGGCAAGAAAATTACAGGAAAAAAGCACCATATTTTGGTAGATACACAGGGTAATATCCACGCCTTGAAAGTGACGACAGCGGACGTGCAGGACCGAGATGGTACAAAACTATTACTCAACGTTCTCACGATGGCATGCGGGTGGCTCATGCTCATTTGGGCAGACGGTAGCTGTGCGAGAAAGCTTGTTGAGTATGTGGCAGAAATACCGCGCCGCCGCCGCGTAAAACTCGAGATCTTGAAACGATCAGATGAAATTAATGCATTCAAGGTGGTGCCAAAACGATGGATTATCGAACGCATGATCGGATGGTTGGTCCAGTCAAGGCGGCTAGTTCGGGACTATGAGGTGAAAATCGAGCATTTAGGAGCCATAATCTATCTGTTAACGACCAAAGAAATAATTGCTAGAATAAATAGTC
Source organism: Luteolibacter sp. (assembly GCA_043766715.1). Taxonomy (GTDB): domain Bacteria; phylum Verrucomicrobiota; class Verrucomicrobiia; order Verrucomicrobiales; family Akkermansiaceae; genus Luteolibacter. Next base: position 10,534 of record JAYUHS010000220.1, on the reverse strand, counting down.
AAGTATTTTAAGACAGCCTTCTAGCTATCGCCAGCGGCCGAGGCCGATTCTACTTCGATCGAAGTGCTGGTGGCTAAAGTTGGAGCGGTACGGAGAATTCTTGAACTCCACCCGCTGGATATGGCTGCGGCTCGTAGATTTATTGATGAAGCGTCGCTTAAAGATCTGGATCATCTTTGGGTGAAGGAGGTTTTTGCGTCACCCCATGCTGCGGGTAAAAACCTACTTCTCGACCGAGATCGCCACCACTTGAGCTGCTTGTTCCTTCATTCGCCCAGATGGTAGAGAGCTGCGCCATGCCTCGAAGGCTGCGGTGTCCTTCATCATAAAATTCCGAGAAATCGTGGCGATGGCCTCAGGTGATAAATTACTGGTCGTCTGTGAAGCGGCCCATTTTGCTGCATCTGCCGCGCCGCGTCTGGACCAAGCCATCGCTAAGGCGCTTGCTGCGGCATCACGCTCGACCCCTTGGTGTAGTTGCTCTAACCAACTAACTCCATTGTCTGGCGATTGACTCGCGAAGATCGTTGCAAGTTCTTGAGCTGCTGCGGTTCGTTCGGTTCCGGTGGGTAAATTGGTGATTAGCCATTGCGAGCTGGCCAAAAGGTCCATGGTCGCCCAGTTGGCGAGCGTATTAGCAAACTGGTCGGTATCATGGTTTACCCGGCTCATGAGTAGGCTGGCGTTGACAGCGCCTTCTGGGTCGGTCTTGGCCCAGCCCGCTAAAGCCGCGCGGCGTAAGGTGGGTGATAGATCGCCAAGGCTCGGGTTTGATTTGAGAAACTCCAATGCAGCAGTGGGTTCATTAGTGGCCCAAGAAAAGAGAACATTTTCCATCGCTGCATTTCGCTCGGCTGTTGGTGGGAGCGCAAGAAACCACACGGCTGCTTGGGAGCCGTTTTGCAGGGCCCAGTTTTCTGCAATGGTAATGAGTGCGTTGTTTAGATCGATTCCAGTGAAGTTCTTAGTCGCCCAAGCAGCAGCTCCTTTTGGATCCATCTCGGAATATTGATTGAGTGCCATGTGTATAATTTCGTCCCGACGGTCGGTGGGCTGCTGACTGTAAAGCCAATCCAAGGCATCTTTTGGGTTTTTAGTCACCCATGTTTCGAGGTTTTGTATGGCTAGCTTGAATCGAGCGAGCGGATTCGTTTCTGCGTCTAGTGCCGCACGTAATTGCCCCGGTTCCATCGTTGATGAGGTCGATTTTCTTGAATTTGAAGGCAATCCTGCTGAAGAACGAGCGGCTTGTGATACTTGCCTGAATTCGGCAGATGCTAGGGAATGATTTTTCCCAAGATGATAACCGCCGATACCGAACAGAAGTGCAATGGCGAGTGCGCCTGCGAGTGGGATGAGATGTTTCATGATGATGGTAGTGGCTAGACACGAACATGCCGGGATCAGGCGAACTGGTTCCCGGCATGGATAGGTTAGAAAAATTAAAGATAATCTTTAAAGTCGAATGTTAGGTGATCGCGGTTGATCCAGCCATTTCGAGTGTATTCCCAAAGATTGAATTCAGGAAAACGCTTTTTCCCGAGGGAAACGGCGTAGCCCGTCGTTGAGGCACCTTCGATTGAGCGACCGCCGCGCAGTGGATCGACGCCTCGGGTCATTAAAACGATGCCACTGGTTGCATCGTAGTAAGGCATTGCCCATAGTTCGAAACTCATACTGCCGGAACTGGTCCGAGACAGGTTACTGATGTATTCCATCTGTATTTGTGTCTTATGGTAATAGTCACGGCCAAGGTTTCGATAGCGTCCGCTCTGTTTCGGGGGGGTCGGGAAAAATGCCTCCCGGTTGTTAATCACGTAGTCGCCATAACCTTCCAAACGGATGTCTGCGGCGTTGGTTTCAGGAGTGGAGGAAGCCACCGCGGAAAAAGCGAGGGCTGCCATGGTGAGGCGTTTGATAGTAGATTTCATAGGTGGATGATCAGATAGTTGAACGAACGGTAGTCGGTTCGACGGAGGTTGCATCGAAATATTCAAGAAATTTCTGGGCGGGCTGCATGGATCATTTCCAGATATTCGATACTCGGTGGATCAATAATTTGCCACTGGGCTCGAAGTCGGCGTGAGGTCGGTCTCTGGAACTTCAGCGGCGAGTTGCGTCAGCGAATCGCAGGTTGCTTGCCACTTTTTGTCGGACCAAACGAGCGGGCCGTGTAGCTTCCGGCGAAATCGTTCTAGCCGGTCTCGGGCTTCTGCGGTCATCCAGCCCGGCAGTTCTGCGACGGAACTCGCCGCGACTTCTGCGGTATCGGTGCGATGGCAGATTAACGCGAGATCATTTCCAGCTTCGATTGCGAGTTTCACGTCTTGGCCACGGCCGTAGCGACGGGTGATGGCTGCCATGTCGAGATCGTCCGTGAGGACGAGATGGTGGTCGAAACCGAGCTGATCGCGGAGGAATTTCCGAATGATCCGTGACGAGAGTGAGGCGGGGAAATTTGGGTCGATGTTTGGAAAATCGACATGTGCCAGCATGACGGCATCCAGCTCCGGCATCAGTGCGGTGTAGGGGAGGATATCTTCGCGTAACAGCTCATCCAGTGTGGCTGGCGAAGAAGGTAGGTCGTGGTGGGGATCGGATTGTGCTCGGCCGCAGGCAGGGAAATGTTTGGCACAACTTGCGACAGATCGTTTGCGCAGCCAGCGGTTCCACTGACCGGCGTAGTCGATGACGCGCTGCGGATCACGGCCCCAGCAACGGCCGCGCAGGGCGTTCTGGGTTTCTGGGAAATGGTCGAGATCGAGGACGGGTGCGAAATCGAAATTGAACCCGAGCATCCGCAAGAGATCACCGGTGAGTGCGGCGGCCTCAGCGATTTTTATCCCATTTCCTAATGCTGCTAGGGCGGGAGCCGAGGGGGCGGCAGGTGCGATTTCCTTGGTCCGTGTGACCCGTCCACCTTCTTGGTCGATGGCGATGAGCGGGGTTTCCGAGGATAATTCGCGGAGGTCGTCGGTGAGCTTGCGGGTCTGTGCGGCGGAAACGATGTTACGCGTGAAGAGCACGTAGCCCGCTGGCTGGAGCTTGCTGAAGAGTGCGGCTTCTTCGCGGGTGAGTTTTGGCCCGGAAACCCCGAGCACAAGTAGTGAGCCGTCGATCATCGGTGGGAAAGTTGGGTGAGCGGGAAAAGTTAGAAATCCAGATAAATTTCCGTTCGGCGGTTTGCACGGCGTCCGGCTGGATTGTCACCGCCGGTTTCGGTAAGGTTCGGGCGGCGAGGTTGGCTATCGCCTTTCGCGACGGTGACGATTTGGGCGGAAGCGACTCCCGCTGCGGCGAGGTAGTCTTTCACGACTGCGGCCCGGCGCGAGGAAAGGCTGTTGTTATATTCCTTGGTCCCGAGTCCGTCAGTGTGGCCGCTGAGGGTGATTTTCTTGCCGGGATCTGCCTTGAGGATCATCGTGACGATTTCTAATTGGCGGCGAGTGCGTGGGTTGATGACATCTTCGTCGAACTCGAAGTAGAGCGCGAGTGTGTCACCACCGGCTGGATTCTTGACGAGGGGTGAGTAGTAGAGATCACCACCGGCGACGCGGCGGGCGTAGTCCTCTAGCATTTGGTTGAGGTTGATTTCGGAAACGATCCAGTTGGCCCGAGTGGGTGGCTGGGTCATGGTGATGGAAAACTGGGCAGTTTGCTTTGCGTCCTTGGTCTCGACATTCGCGAGGTATCCCACGGTATTTTGGCGCTGGAACATCGAGCGGAGTGGCTTGTTTTTGCGAAGCTTGTACTCACTTTCTTCGAAGAGGATACAGAGTCCGGCGATCTTCGCGTCCGAGACGGTGGTGGGATCGACAAAAGTGCGGGCAAATTCGAAATCCTGTTTCAACACGGCTTGGAGAAATGTATCTGCGACGCCGAGAGAATCGGTGAACACCGCTTTGGGGATCGGTTCGTCTGGCCCGGGAGGGAGGGTGATTTTTTCCACTGTCCACTTGCCATTGAGTTGGCGGAGATCGAGAAAAATGCGGTCGCGTCCCGGTTCTTGGTCGGTCAGTTCGAGTGCCCAGCGGGTATGGGCGTTGATTTGGAGCTCTCCCACTTCGCGGACGCTAATCGGTTGGCGAAGCCGCTGGGCGGTGGAGGCCATCGCCTTGAGCTTGGTGATGGTTTCCGCGTCGAGTGCGCCCTTACCGATGAGCCGCCCGATTTTGGCGAGATCGCCTGCCTCGAGGGCTTTGGCGATCTGCTCAACAAGCGCCGCAGGGTCCGTGACAGCGAGGCCGAGACCGAGATCGGTGAGGACGGTGCTTGAGTCCTCCTGCGTGGGCGACTTGTCGAGGCCTGAAATTTTGGGTGGCGCAATGGGAACAGCGAGCGGAGCGGCATCCACTGTGGGACCGGCGAGCGGTTTCACACCCGGCTTCAAAATCAACAGGACCAAAGCCACCACTGCGAGGATAGCCGCAAGGCATAGGAAAAAGTGGGGACCCTTGGAGCGTGGCATGAGAGGAAGTGTAGAACGAAATGAAGCCGGGGCAAATTTCAGCGGATTCAGATCATTGCCCGCTCGACAAGGCCGGTAAATTGACCCGAGTCATCTGGCCATTCCGCAAGAGATTCAGGGTGGTGTCTTGCACGGCCGCCGAGGCTGCTAGGTAGAGAAAAAATTCACTGGCGCTGCCGATCCGGGAATGGTTCACCGCGTAAATGAGGTCTCCTGGGGTTAGTAAATCTGCTGCCAGACCGCTCGCGGTGATGCCGGTGACCACCACGCCTCGGTAGCCGCGGAGTCGCTCCTGCACTGACAAATCTCGCACTTCGATGCCGAGGGCATTGAGAATTTCATCGGGATCACGGGTCTGACCTTGGCCCGGGGGAGAGACGGGAGGAGTGGTGCTTTGGCTCGCAGCCTCGCTCTCGGCGATGGTCGCTTTCAAGTCCATGGACTTGCCCTTGCGCCAGACTTCGAGATTGAGGATTTCCCCCACTTTGGCGCGCTGCACGAGGGAGAAAAGCTGCGTGGAGGTTTTGATTTTTTCGTTGTTCACTGACTCCACGATGTCGCCGTAATCCAGTCCGGCGGTCTGTGCTGGCGAGCCGGGAAGGACGCTCAGGACCGCCGCGCCGCCGGGACCGGAGTATCGGAGCACTGAGCGGACCGTCTGATCGACGTCCCGCGCTTGGTTGATGCCGAGGAAGCCGCGGATGGGGCGACCACGCTCGAGGATTTGGAGGAGCGAGTCCTTCACGTCGTTTGAAGGGATTGAGAATCCGACTCCTTGGAACCCCGGATTCTGCTTATCTGGTGAGTAAATGGCGACGTTGATGCCGATGATTTCACCGCGCAAGTTCACCAGCGGGCCGCCGGAATTTCCCGGATTGATCGCTGCATCCGTCTGGAAAAGGTCGCGTTGGTTGTCGGAAAGTGAGCGCTCCTTGGCGGAGATGATGCCTTGGGTCACCGTCTCGCCGAGGCCGAAGGGATTTCCCACGGCCATGACGATTTGACCGACCTTGACTTGTGCTGAGTCGCCCAACTTGAGGGGGGTGAAAGTGTCGTTCCCGTCGATTTTTAGAACAGCGATGTCCAGTAACGTGTCCTCACCGACTAACTGCGCGGTGTAAGTCTTACCGCCGTGGAGCGTGATTTGAATTTTTCTCTGCCCAGCGATGACGTGGTGATTCGTCATGACGTGGCCCTCGCGAGAAACGATGACGCCGGACCCTTGGCCTTGGGTGGGATAATTCCGCATCCGCGTCCCGCCACTCGATAAGTCAAACATCCGCTCACTGCGGATTCCAGAGGTATCGATGCTGACCACCGCAGGCACCACCGCCTCGGTGAGATTGGCGTATTCGTCGTTGAGCCGCGACAGCAGTTCCACATCGCCCACATCGAGTGGTGGCTTGTCGGAGAGAGTGAAGGTTTCTGGGTGAAATTGGCCGCTCGATTTCGACAAGCCCGGGATCAAGCTGCGGAGGTCGCCACCGGCACGCCAAGTCCGGAGTGCAGTGACGGCGGCGAAAGCAGCGGAAAAAACGACGATGAGCGCCAGCAGTCGGCGGAAGACGGGATTCATGAGTGCGGTGAGTGGATGACCGAAGCCTGCTCCCCAGATTCGCAAGATCCAAGTCCAGAAACCACCCAGCACCTCCTGACATTGCTGGAAAATAGTTGTGCTTCCGCCTTGTATCCCCGCGTATGACCGACGATGAAATGTCCTATGCGAGTGCCCATTCTCATTGTTTGCTCCGCGTTTTTCCTTCAAGCCACCCACGCAGATAATCTCTCCGACGCGGATCGTGAGACACTGTTGGAAAACTTAGAAAAACTCGAAACCGCCTCAGACTCCAAGGTCGATGCACGGTTCCGCCTCGCCCTCGCCGCCTATCGGAATGCCATGAGTAGCGATGATGCCGCCATCGAGCTCTACCTAAACTGCATGGAAAAGGTAAACTTCGATGATCTCCGTAAACGCCCCGCAGATTTCCGGGACTGGAAACGCAAGGAATCGGAAAAGCTCGCCAACCCCGGACTCCGCCTCGCCATCCGCCACCAGCTCAGGTGGCTCATGCTCACTCTGGAAGCCGCCTCCTCCAAGCCGGATCGTCGCAAACTCGCTGCCGATGCACAGGAAGCAGTGGACTCGATTTTCCGAGATTCAGAGAAATTGAAAGACCAGCAAGGCGTCCTCAGCCAAGCAGCCATCTCCACCGTCTTCGCACAGGCCTATGATATTAACCAAGTGAAAGTGGAAAATTGGCCCATGTCACCCATCGATCTCGAGGGTATTTATGATCAAGTCCTCCTGCCCCCTTACCGCAAGCCCGCTACTCTTGCCGCTCTCAAAGCAGGCTGGATCAAACGCATCCAGCAAGAAACCGTGAGAAACGAAATATGGTCTCAGGTAGCTCCACAGATACGTGACGGTCGCGAGGTCAAACGAGTGGGAATGGCCTCGGCGATGAAATCCCCGGAACAGTTACTCTTCCAAGAAGAAGGGCTGCCGAGACTCCAGTGGAACATGGAAGTGGACATGTTCCGCTGCGGTGACGAAAGCGGCGCGTCGATGCGGATGCTCGCCCTGCTGGAAAAACACATCGGCCACCCGTCTTATAAAGAATGGAGCAGCCAACTAAAGAAATTGATCAAACCCGATCCCATACTCCCCGCTCCCAAGACTACTCCGCCGCTCACTGCGGACGACGCGGCACCTTGAATTTAGCCATTGTGTCGGCGCGGATTATCTATTAGAGATATAGCTGGTTAAAAAACCTACCGTCATGTCAAAAATCATTCCACTCGTTATCGGTTTCGCTCTGGCCTCCCAAGCCCTCGCTCAGTCCCCGCCCCCAAGTGCCGAGTCACTCTATCAAAAAGGCCTCGCCGCCGAAAAATCGGGTGACCCCGTCGCCGCTGGGAATTTCTATAAAAACGCGCTCAAGACCAACCCGAACCACGCCAATGCCCGCTACAGCATCGGCCAACTCAAGATCCACGCCCCCGCCATCGCCGCCAAGGGTCGCGAAGAAAAATTCGGCGCAGTCATGATCCCGCTCTTCCAGCTCGATCAAGCCACGATCCAAGAAGCCATCACCGCGCTCGGCATCCTGATCGAAAAGCAATCCAAGTCAGAAGTGACACCGAATTTCATCATCGAGGATCCGAAAAAAATCCTCACCGAGCAGAAAATTTCCCTCAATCTCAAGAACATGCCCGCCAAAGCCGTTATGAAATATCTCAACGAGCAAACTGGCACCAAGGCCCGCTACGACGAACACGCCGTGGTCATCGTCGCCCAATAGAATAATCCAGAAACTCCCATCCGCCGGGCATCCCAGCTCTCGGCGGAACCGAAAGGAAAGGGAGAAGTTGACCCAAAAAGGTCAAAAGCCGACCATTTTTCGGTAAACGTTGTTCCTTTTAGGTAGAACATCGACCCCTGAAGGGTAATCGCCCACCCCCAAAGGGTAAGCGTCCACCTCCGCAGGGTAAGCGTTCACCTCCGCAGGATAAACGTTTACCAAAATAGGCTGAATTCCCATCCTTCGAGGGTAAACGATCACCCCCAAAGCATGAGCCATACCCGAAAAAGGTTCGAACCTAACCGGATTCAAGCAGCCGCGCGGCAGTATAGCCCAGCCCTTTACGGCAATGGGGCAATGCTATTAAGGATTCATTCCGCTCAGTCTCGTCGTCTGGAATGGTTCTGACTGCTCACCTCATCGCAGGCTCTTGTTACTGACGCCGGGGAGGCATCCGAGCTTGTAGCCGATGGTTGAGCATAGCGACACCACCGGAAACGGGACACCTCACACCCCGCATCCCGGAGCGATACGTTTTTTGGCGGGACGATGATCCGCCCAGTCCCTCAACGCATCGCCCTAAAAAGCTGGACCATTCAGTTTGCCTAGGAACTTGAGCTGGGAAGGGGATCCAGTTGCACAGCCACCCATCAAGATCGGTGAAACAAGGAGAAGTGACGTGACCCTCCCATTCTTCGCGGCATTTGACCGAAAGAGCCGGCGACAACAAATCGCAACGGGGACCCCTACAACACCAAGCCAAGATCCCGAGAAGCCACAAGATCCGCACTTCAACCAACCGCCAAACAATAAGCTCAACCATCGGTAACTATCACCGATGGTTGACCACCCTATTGAAAATAACAGGTCTCCGAAAATCGCTTCAGATCCGTTCACCGAAATAAGTATTAAACCATCAGTTATAAAAATAAATCGCCCTAAAAACCAACAGGTTAAAGTAGTCACAATAGAATTATGATCGCCAAGCGCTCCCCTACCTGCCAACTTCCGGCCTCAACGAATTAAACTGTTCGCAGAAAATTCATGGATAGTATGTCTTCAAATCCAATTCAACCCGCTCCTTGATGTAACTCCGCTCCTTGATCCAGAACGATATTTTTGCTATGTCTGCTACCACTTCATCCAGCTCGTCCATCAAAGATTTTTGCAGATTTTCTGTGGCCTCAAACTCATTCCAGTATCTATCAACCATTCGTTCCACATCTATCCATCGCTTTCTTGTTTCGTTGATCTTAGAGAGCTGCTGGTCCCACCCAATAACGGGAATCACTGCAGTCGCGACCAAACTACACACGGCAGATATTATTGCACAGATCCAAACGCCAGTTCCCATCCCCCCAATCAACGATATGACACTCAAGACACCTCCGATAGCGAGAGATATTTTGATCACGTTATTGAGGCGTTCCATTTGGTTCTCAACGATTCCCCAATATCTTACATTGAAGTCCGCGTAGTATTTTAATTCGTATATTCTAGTTCTCATGACAGATAATAATAAAGATAAGAAAGTTCTAGCTCCTCAGATTTTAATTAGGGAGGCAAGTGGATTTGTCAAGCCAACGAACCCTCCACCAAAGCCTCCACCCAAGGAAAAATGAAGAAATGCGAACAAGACGCTCCATCCGACGCGGGGAAGCATCCAGTTTGTTTTTCATGCTGTTTTTGCCCGCGCGGATGAGCTAGACGTTCGGCAGAAAACTAAACTGCCACTCCACTCTGATTCCATTCCTCTTTGCACCTTTCTATGGACACCGCACCTCCAACACATCAAAAGAGCATTTGCAGGAAGCGATGGCGTGATTTCTGCCGATTTGGAATCATCACGGTTCCATTTTTATATTTCTTCGCACTTGTGCAACCGGACCCCGGGAAGCCCAGTTGGGTTGGTTGGACCTTGATTATCGCACTCTTACTTCAACTCATACTGCCTTTTGCACTCCTATTTCTCAGTGCCTTTGTGCTAAGGACTAAATCTTCTGAGTTAATAATGGATTTATCCTTCGTGTTCCTCGGTTTGGCCACCGAGGCGGTGATGATCTACTTTCTTATCGTTTTTATGGCCGTCGGAGCGGGATGTTAAGAATGCCGAACAACTCGTGACGCACCAACCTGCCATAAGCTTTTCAATTTCATTTCATTCTCCTTTCAACCGAGTCAGTGGGCGCACATCTAACGTTCTCCAAGAAATGAAGGCCGTGCGATGCCGCCGATGTGAAGCAACGCTGACTCCACCACTGAAGCCAGTCGCGGACGCATTTGAGCCTGAAGTAACCGACTGCGAGAACCTGATTCCGAAAGGTTGCTATTGGGTAGCTCACGATTTTCTGCCGGAGCACGTGAGCACCCGTATCGTCATCCATCTGGAAGACCTCTTCGACCTCCTTCCTCACCCAGAACCAAAACGCCACAGCGGATGCTGTGGCGAAGATGGCTGCGATGGCCCGAATCGGATTTGTAGCTGCGGCGAAGCGGTTGCGACCGTGGTTTCGGACTGCTGGACCGGCTATTACGCACACTTCGAACCCGATTTGGTGACAATGCACACCCCACAGAATCAGAGCGGAGAACAAGCCGGCTCATTCAACGGCGAGTAGCGTCTCAATTTGAATTCCGGCTTTCCTCTCCGCCGTGGATGGCCTATACGTTCGCTCAATAAAAATATGAAAATCGAAGACCTCAACGCTCAACATGAGAATCCGAATCACTGGCATCTAATCTTTTTCTATTTCGCACCTGAGGA
>JAYUHS010000219.1:0-1022 GCA_043766715.1 Luteolibacter sp. | reverse complement strand
GCGTTGTTTGACGCGAAGTCCACTCGGCCGGATTGCATCGCTTCAAGAAATTGCGCGTTCCCCTGGATGAGGACTACCTCAAAGGGGACACCCAGTCGTCTCGCAAACTCTCGTCCTAATTCATACCCGATTCCACGGACATCACCTGTAGATGGGTCGCGGATCATCTGTCCCGGTGTCCCGAGGGAAAGACCCAGGCGAAGTGTTCCAGTTGGTGCGAGCACCTTTCGCACTTCTGGTGTAGGTGCGAAGGGCGGGTTGGCGCACCCTGAGATGCCAAATGGAGCAATCATCAGAACGATGCAAGAGCGACGCGAATTCAAAAGCATAGGGGACTTCCGAGATTGAAATGTGCGGCCTGACGTTCGGCATGAGCGGCGGGCCAAAGGGTGCGAAGCAGCCTTTGGAACGTCCGCTCGATGGAGGGTTAGACGCCACAGCGGGGTTGCGCGTTCGCGGGCATTTACTGTGCCGGAGCGGTTCGCGGCTTACCCTTTTCGACAATGAAATTGGCCACAGTTTTTGCCACGGAGTCTCCGACGTTGCGCGTTTCGTGCACCACGCCTTGAGGATTGTGATAGGCCTCGCCAGCCGTGACTCGCCGCGGCTCCTGCCCCTCCAGCCGAAGCTCGAGCGTCCCTTGAAGGACGGCGGCGTATTCGTCGCCAGGATGAGTGTGACGCCCAGTAGTGGCACCAGGCGCGAACTCGATGGCAATGAGGATGGATTCTTTCGTGCTGTCGCCGCTCACAGAAGAACGCAGCAGAGGCTTCGACGTAATGCCGCCTGCTTGTGCAGTGGCTCGCGGCGCAACGCTTACGAGCGCGGCCGCGGTGATGGCGGCTGCAAGAAGGACGACTGTTGTGCGCATGTATGCCTCGCGTTGGGTGAGAGAAATAGGCTCAAAAGGTAGTTGGTGGTGTCTCTTAAGTAACTTCAAAAATATCCATATAAATCAATGGTCTAAAAATCAAGTTTCTTCGGCACGGAGTCCGGGCGGGGCCGGCTGGATCGCTAACGTC
>JAYUHS010000218.1:0-1023 GCA_043766715.1 Luteolibacter sp. | reverse complement strand
CTTTGGGAGCAGAGGGTCGCAGGTTCGAATCCTGTCTCCCCGACCATTTTTCTCCTCGAAAAATGTATCCTTCGGGCATGCTCGTGGGTCGAGGGTCTGGTGCCGTATATCCGCCATGTATCCGAGTGCCCCGGCGGACCGCGGGATTCTACATGGTTAAAATTTGGACCGCGAGTTCCAACGTCGGCCCTTGTCAAGACGAGGCGCGGGTTAACTCCCGCATCTAACTTTTCCACGTCACCATCAGGAATCACGGATGGGCAAGGGGCTTAAGTCAGTTGTGCCAATACGCCGACAGAAAACGGATTAAGGTGGGCGGCGTTGCCGGATGCGACCGTTTTCGGCCAGTCGGGATTAGTGATGAGCGCGCGGCCGACTGCGACCAAGTCAAACTCGTTGTCCTCCACTCGCTGGACCAGATCGACGATTGAGCGCGGGGTCGCAGTCTCGCCCTCCATCAAGGTGGAGATCATCTCCGCGCTCAGTGTCACCGATCCGACGGTGATCGTCGGTTTGCCCGAAAGCTTGCGGGTCCAGCCGGCCAGGTTGAGATCCGAGCCAGCAAATTCGGCGTCCCAATACCGCCGCTGCGAACAGTGGAAGATGTCAACCCCGGCATCGACCAGCGGTCGAAGAAACGCCTCGAGCTGGTCTGGCGAGGGCCACGGCCGGGCACCATAGTCCTGCATCTTCCATTGCGAGAAACGCAGGATAATCGGAAAGTCTGGCGCCGTCCGTGATCGCACACGCTTGACGATTTCTGCGGCAAACCGCGTTCTTGCCGCGCCATCCCCGCCGAAGTCATCGCTCCGCGCATTGGTTTCGTGCCAGAAAAACTGATCGACCAGATAGCCATGAGCGCCGTGGATCTCGACTCCGTCGAATCCGAGTGCGAGGGCGCTGGCGGCGGCGCTGGCATAGGCTTCGATGATGTCTTCGATCTCGCTCGCTTCCAGCGATCGACCGCCCGGAACGCCGACCTTGACCAGCCCCGAGGGGCCCAGCCGTTCCGACTCGATCGCT
>JAYUHS010000217.1:0-3050 GCA_043766715.1 Luteolibacter sp. | reverse complement strand
GAGGTCGGCGTGGTTTTCGCTGCCGAAGGTGCTGACGCGGTCGAGGCGGTCGTGGCGGAGGATGTCGCGGTCGTTCATGGGGAGATGTTGGATTGGTTGTTGTTTGGAGACTGATAGAAATTGTCCGGCGGGATGAGGGACGGCAAGAAACATTGTGTGACGGGATGGGAAATACGGAGTGGCTGCGGAGGTCATTTTCCCATGAAATCTGCGTAAGAAGTTGATGGGGAGTGTATTGGAAGCAGGTTTCCGGCGGGTGGAAGTTTCCCGGTGATGAAGTGGGACCTACTCGGTGGCTAAGTGGAACCTACCGGGTGACGAAGTGGGACCTACTCGGTGGCTGAGTGGAACCTACCGGGTGACGAAGTGGGAGCTACCCGGTGGCGAAGTGGGACCTACTCGGTGGCGAAGTGGGACCTACTTGGTGGCCAAGTGGGAGCTACCGGGTGGTGAAGTGGAACCTACTTGGTGACGAAGTGGGGCCTACCTTGTGGTGGGGTGGGACCTACCCGGTGGTGAGGTGGAACCTACCCGGTGATGAACTGGGAACGCCCCGATCGTAAAGGAGACCTGCACGGCGGCGGGGTGGAGGGCGTGGGGCAGATGCGGATCGGGGGGGGGGACTGCACGAACGCCGTGTTCTTTGACTTTGCGGTTTAAGGAGACCCGTTTTCCCCGCCTTCGCTACTCGATGGTGGGTGGTTGTTTGCGGTGTTCGTGGCGGATGTCTCGGGCCTCGCCGAGGAAAACGGCGTCCTCGCCGATGTTGACTGCGAGGTCGCCGATGCGCTCGATGGAGCGGGCGACGAAGATGAGATGCAGCAGGTTTTCCGAGCGGCCGTTTGAGTCTTCCAGTCGCGCACTGAGCGAGGCGATCATCTGCTTGTGAAGTCGGTCGAGCTCCTTGTCGCGCAGTTTTAAGCCTTCGCCTAGTTCGCTGTTCGCATCGGTGTAGGCCATGAGTGCATCCCGGAGGAGCTTGTCGGCGAGGGAGTAAAGTGGCTCGGTGAGGGCGGCTTCCTCAAGTGGGGAGGCCTTGCAAATTTTCTTCGAGCGCTTGGCGATGTTGACGGCGTGGTCAGAAATGCGCTCGAGGTTGTGGGCCATTTTCATGGAGGTGATGACGAGGCGGAGATCGGATGCCACGGGGTGGAAGCGGACGAGGATTTCCATGCCGGACTGGTCGATCTTGCGCTCGAGGTCATCGACGTCTGAGTCGTCTGCGATGACGGTGCGGGCGAGGTCGATGTCGCGTTCGAGCAGCGAGCGCATGGCGCGCTCGAGGTTCTGGCGGGTGAGGCTGGCCATCAGAAGGACATCGCCCTTTAAGGCTTCCATTACCTTGTCGAAGTCGCGGAATATGTGCTGATTGTTCATGATTGGAATGCTATGGAGCGGGGATCAACCGAAGCGGCCGCTGATGTAGTCCTCGGTTTTTTTGTGGGTGGGATTGGTGAATATTTTCCCGGTATCGCCAGACTCTATCAGTTCCCCCATGTAAAAGAAAGCCGTTTTATCAGAAACTCGTGCGGCTTGGGCCATGCTATGGGTGACGATGACGAAGGTGTAGTCTTCCTTGAGATTCCAGATCAGCTCCTCGACCTTGGAGGTGGCGATGGGATCGAGTGCACTGCATGGCTCGTCCATGAGCACGATCAGGGGCTTCACTGCGATGGTCCGCGCGATGCAGAGCCGTTGTTGTTGGCCGCCCGATAGGCCGAGTGCGGATTCTTGCAAGCGGTCTTTCACCTCGTCCCACAGCGCGGCGGCTTGGAGTGATTCCTGCACGGCTTGGTCGATGATTGATTTGTTAGTCTCACCGCGGAGGCGGAGTCCGTAGGCGACATTCTCGTAAATGCTGCGCGGAAAGGGATTGGATTTCTGAAACACCATACCGACATCACGGCGGAGTTTTACCACGTCCACGGATTTTTGATAGATATCGATACCGCCGACATGGATGCTGCCGTGAGTGATGCGTGTGCCGGGGATCTCATCGTTCATGCGATTGATGCAGCGCAAGAGGGTGGACTTGCCGCAGCCGGAGGGGCCGATGAAGGCGGTGACGCCATTGGCCGGGATTTCTAGACTGATGTTTTTCAATGCGGGCGACGATCCGTAACAAAAAACTAGGTCCTCGACGATGATCGAGGAGCCGGTTTGTGGCTCGGTGGCCGGGCGGTTGAGGATGTCGTGCATGGTGGTTTAGCCGAAGGTGCCGGTGACGTAGGCTTCTGTGTGTTTGTCGCGTGGCTTCTCAAAAATCTGCATGGTATCGCCGTATTCGATGAGCTTTCCAAGATACATGAATGCGGTGTTGTCCGAGCAGCGGGTGGCCTGCGCCATGTTATGGGTGACGATGACGATGGTGTATTTTTCCTTCAGCTCGATGAGTAGCTCTTCGATTTTCAGCGTGGCTAGTGGATCCAGTGCTGCGCAGGGCTCGTCCATCAGCAGGATCTCGGGTTGGTTAGCGATAGCACGGGCGATGCATAAGCGCTGTTGCTGACCACCGGATAGACCAAAGGCGCTCGAATGCAGACGGTCCTTTACCTCATCCCAAAGAGCGGCACCACGGAGGGCATTCTCGACGATTTCATCTAGTTCCACGCGCTTGTTTCTACCGGCGACTCGCAGGCTGAAGGCGACGTTTTCATAGATCGATTTTGCAAACGGATTATATTTTTGGAACACCATGCCGATCTGGCGGCGGAGTTCTTGGAGATCGATGTCGGGGCGGTTGATGTCGATGTCGTGAATGAGGACCGAGCCGGCGGTGATTCTCGCGCCGGGGATACGGTCATTGATGCGATTCAGGCAGCGCAGGAGGGTGGATTTCCCGCAGCCGGAGGGGCCGATGAACGCGGTGATCTGGCGTGCGGGGATGTCGAGGCTGACATCGTGCAGCACCTGCTTCGCGCCGTAGGCGAAGTTGATATTCTGGATCTGGATGGCGGATTGCATGCTTACCATTTGAGTTTCGACCGCAGTTTGCTCCGCAGCACCATCGAGCCGACGGATAGGAAAGCGACGAGGAGAAGGAACACGAA
>JAYUHS010000216.1:0-1024 GCA_043766715.1 Luteolibacter sp. | reverse complement strand
TTTTCTCGAAGCTTTCCCGAGTGGCTTTTTCGAGATCGAAGTGAGTTTGGAGATTGATCCAAAACTGCGGTGAGTTTCCGAAATAAAGTCCAAACGCTAACGCAGTTTCCGCAGTGATGGCGCGTTTGCCGCAGAGAATCGCGGAGACGCGAGACCGCGGCATTCCGGTTTCCATCGCCAGTCTGTAGGGAGTGATTGCGAGCGGTTCCAAGAATTCAGTGGCAAGGATCTCGCCGGGAGTGATTCCCGCGACTGTTGGGTCGAGCTTGTTAGAAGTTTTCATATTCAATGGTAGTCCGTGATTTCGACCTGGTCCGCACCTTGTTCCGACCAGCGGAAACAGAGTCGGTATTGTTGGTTGATTCGAATGCTGTGCTGTCCTTTCCGGTCACCGGTTAGGGCTTCCAAGCGATTGCCGGGAGGGCTTTTCAGATCGTCGAGGCGGGTGGCGGCATGAAGGATGAGCAGTTTGGTTCTGGCTCGCCGTCGAATGTCCGCAGGGAATGTCCGAGCCGTAAGTCCGTGAAACAGCTTCTCAGTTTCGTCGCAGCAGAAAGTCCGAATCACACTTGCAGTGACTACACGCGGGAACCGCTCTCAGCAAGCACGAACGTCCCGCGAAGCGGAACGTTTTTAAGTAATGGGATCACTCTGGCGCATGCACCAGCAACACAATCTCCCCCTTCGGCGGATGACTCTGGAAATGCGCCAGCACCTCAGCGGCGGTGCCGCGGTGATAGGTCTCGAACTTCTTCGTGAGCTCGCGCGCGACGCAGGTGCGGGCCAGCGGATTGACCTCTGCTAGAATTTCTAAGGTGGAGATAATCCGGTGCGGCGACTCAAAGAAGATCCCGGTTTCGCCCGATTCCAGTGCGGCAGTTAGAGCACTGCGGCGTTTGCCGGATTTCACCGAGAGAAAGCCGCCGAAGCGGAAGGCGTGGCACGGGAAGCCCGAGCCGATCAGCGCGGTGATGACGGCGGAGGGACCGGGCAGCACTTCGAGCGGCGTGCCGGATTCGATGCA
>JAYUHS010000215.1:0-21147 GCA_043766715.1 Luteolibacter sp. | reverse complement strand
AAGAGATGGAAGTGATTGGACATCACACAGTAAGACAAAACCCGACAACCCGAGAAGTTCTCATACATCCGCATGAACATCCGAAATGCCTCGCGCTCTCGTTCCGCAAACACAAACCGCCGATCCACCACACGCGAAATTGCGTGATATAAGATGGGTTTTGTAACTCCATCCTTAGAACTCACCAACCATCTTACTTTCCGCATCACCAGATAATCGCAGGCAAAATTTAGATGGCAAGAAGAATTCTATTAATTTGTCTGACACTTAAAAAAGATTATTTGAAAGTGTTAACAATACAGAATTAATTGCGCAATAACGTCTTTGCTTGCGACTGCGCAAATGCAGGAAAAAACTCCACCGCGTGGGCAAGGGTTGTCTCCCGTCTCCTGAAGGATCGAACGAAAGCACTCTTGGAGTGAAATCCTCAAAAACCTCGTGACACTCCAAAGCCCAATTTTGGCGCATTTCAGTGCAAATTTGACTTCTTCGCCCAACCCATTTCCTTGGGTGAATTCACTCACGATTTATTCGAGTGCAGGGACCTTGATATGGTGGTCCCGAGTGGAATCGAACCACTACCTACGGCTTCGGAGGCCATCGTCCTATCCATTGGACCACGGGACCAGTGCAAGTGCGCTGCTACAGAAGGGGTAACGAGCAGCGCGGGAATTGGCAAGAGAAGGATTTCGCTTTCTCGATACCTGCTCATGAACTGATCCGATCCCACGCGGCCCAGAAGGCGGTGGTTTGGGCGGCATCTGGGACGATTTCTAGCAATAGGGTTTTTCCCCCAGCTTCGAACTTGTCGAAGTCGTCCACGGTGCGGATGCGGACGTGGCCCATGTTCCACAAGGTCGCAAAGCCGGAGAGATCGGCAGTTTGAGGATTCGTCATCCACTCCGCAGCCCGCGGACTCATGGTCTGGAGCCGTGGGAGGCGCTCGAAAATTTTCCCGCCACCATTGTTGATGACGGCGAGGACGCGACCTTGGCAGTTGATTTGCTCGAGGACAAAGGGAGCAGCGAGGTCGTAGAGCGCGGTGAGATCGCCGACGACTGCCCATGTTTCACTCACATCCGCAGACCAGCCAAGCCAAGTGCTGACTTGGCCATCGATGCCGTTCGCGCCCCGATTTGCCCGGACGGATGGGACGGGACGCGCCCACTGAGCGAACAAGTTCCACTCGCGGATCGGCATACTATTTCCGAGAAAAAGTCCACCACCCACGGAGGCGTAGTGGGAAAGCGTGCGGAGGAGCGCCGGTTCGCTGTCGGGGTAAATTTCGAGTAGCTCGTTGATGCGATTTGCTCGACCGGAGGCACCGGGCAGGAAATCGAGCGCATCATCCGCGAAAGTAATGTCGCCGAGGGCGGGAAGGACACGGTGGAGCGGGCCGCGCAGGACACTCGACTCGCGAGCAAGACCAGGCAGGCCATTTCGGCAGACGGACCAGACGGATACTTGGGGCAGCGTCTCGAGATCGCGCCAGAAGCGGCCGCTCGGCACCTCGCCAAGCCGGAGGATTTTCCCCGGCAGGTGGGATTTCAGAAAACGATCCGCATCGTGGATTGCGAGGCCTTCGAGCGCCTCACGCAGGCCGCTGGTGGCCTCGGCGACGACCGGTACTCCAAGATCGCTGCAAAAATGAAAAACATCTTCGCGCTCATCCGGCTCAAGCCCTCCCACCATGACGACGATGCCCTTGTAGTGCTCTTCACGCAGCCACCGCGCCAGCGCCGCCACATCGAGCCGGTCCTTCGTCGGGACAAAATCACCGAGCTTCAGACGCGAGAAATTTTCCTCACCGGGTTCGAATTCCTCGTCAAACTCCGCATTCAGGTGCAGCGGCTGTTTGCCATCCCACTGCGCGATGTTCCCCTGCCACGCATAAGTGCCGAAAATCCCAAGCTGCTCAATGGTCTGCGGTGCGCCAGTCCCGCGGAATGCCTCAGGCCGATCCGCCGTGATCGCGACCAGCGGCCGCGCTTGATAAAATGCCTCGATCACCGCCGGTAAAAGTTCCGCAGCCGCCGTGCCGCTGGTGGTGACTACCGCGCAGGGCATCGCGGTTTCCATCGTCCGCCCGAGGGCAAAAAAACCAGCGCTGCGTTCCTCGAAATGCCGCCACACCCGCACCAGCCCCGCCGCTTCCGCCCTCGCCAGCACCTCCAACAGAGCCGCATTTCTCGCACCGGCACAGACGACAAACTCGCCCACCCCCGCCTTGAGACAGCGTTTCACCACATCGACTGCCGGTTGCCATGAATTCACGGCGCAGTCCTAGTCCACCGCAGCGGAATGTCCAAGCACGGGATTTCCCGGAAAATCTCGTCGCTGCCGGACGTCACTCCAAGTGCATCCGTAGCGCTACAAATCGCTGCGACTCTCGTCTATCTAAACTCCAATTTCTATCATGAAAGTTCTCTTCAAAATGATCTTCATCCTGCTCCCCATTACCATTCTACGGAAAACTCCCCAGTTCATCGCCCCAGAACTCACCCGCCCCTTCGACCGCACTTGCAGGCGAGATCGCTAGCATCTTCCGCTTCAACTGACGCCCAGCCCATCAATACCCCCCCGCGTCTCTGTGCGACCTTTGCGGCTTGCGGTGAACTTTCTGTGGAAATCGTAGAGGTTGCGTGTCGTTCGGGAATGCGGCATGAACCCCGATATGACGGGTCGGGAAATACGGGAGACGCTAATTCACGCGGGGGTGATGCCGAGCAAGCAGCTGGGGCAGAATTTCCTGATCGATCCGAACATGGCGCGCTGGATCGTCTCACAGCTCGAAATTTCCCCGGAAGACGCGGTGGTGGAGGTGGGGCCGGGGACGGGATCGCTGAGCGAGCACTTGGTGGGGAAGGTCCGGAAGTTGATTTTGATCGAGTTCGACGCGCGGCTGGCAGAAATGCTGACGGCGAGGTACAAGGACGACCCAAGCGTGGAAGTCCATCATGCGGACGGGGTGAAATTCGACGGGCGGAAGCTGTTTAAACACCGCCCGCTGAAGTTTCTGGGGAATCTGCCCTACTCGTGTGGCGGGGCGATTTTAAAAAATTTACTGAGTCGGCCGCATCCGTTTAAGCGGGCGGTGATCATGCTGCAGAAGGAAGTGATCGACCGGTTGGCGGCGGGGCCGGGGACGAAGGATTACGGGATTTTATCGCTGCGGACGCAGGCGAACTGGGAAGTGAAGCCGCTGCGGACGGTGCCGCCCGAGGCGTTTTACCCGCAGCCGAAGATCGACTCGAGCGTGGCGGTGCTGACGCCACGGACGAGCGGGTTACCGGTTTTCGACTACCGGCTTTTCGATGAACTGGTGCGGCGGGGATTCGCACAACGGCGGAAACAGCTCAAGAAGCAACTGCCGGAGGGACCGGACTGGGACGGGCTGACAACACAGCTCGGGGTGAGCCTGACCGTGCGGGGCGAGGAGTTGACGCTGCTGCAGTGGGTGGATCTGACACGGGCTTATGATCCGCATCCGTTGATGGATGTGGCGCAGCGGGCGGAGGAAATTTTCGATGTGGTGGACGCTCACGACCAAGTCACTGGCACAGCGACCCGTGCAGAGGTCCATGGCCAGAAGCTCATCCACCGGGCGGTGCATGTGTTCGTTTTTAACAAGCGCGGTGACCTCCTTTTACAAAAACGCTCGGCACTCAAGGACATGTGCCCGGGGCTGTGGGATTCGAGTGTTTCCGGGCACTTGGACGCGGGGGAGGACTATGCGGCGGCGGCGGTGAGGGAGCTGGGGGAGGAAATGGGGATCGTGCTCACGCAGCCACCGGACGAGATCGCCCGCCTCGCTCCCGGTGCCGAAATCGGATGGGAACATGTCCGGCTTTATCGGACCAGCTACGATGGGAATCTGCGATTTCCCTCGGCGGAAATCGACTCAGCCATGTGGTTCCCGTTGGCGGAAGTCGCGGCTTGGGTCACCGGACATCCGGCGGATTTTGCCCCGGGATTCCTTCAGTGCTGGGCGAAATTTCACTCCATTTAACTCATGAACCGCTCCCTCACTCTGCTTGCCATTGCCGGCCTTGCATTCACTTCCTGCCAGAAATCCCCGCCCGATCAACTGGGCTATCAGATCATTTCCACCCGGCCGCATGATGGCACGGCTTACACCCAAGGCTTGCAACTACTGAACTCCCGTTTGTTCGAGAGCACCGGCCAATACGGCGCGTCCACCGTCCGTGAGCTAGTGCCAGCCACCGGAGAAATCCTCCGCAAGCGACCGCTGGCGAAGTCCGTTTTCGGTGAAGGGCTAGCGGTCATCGGTAACGAAATGTGGGTGCTCACTTGGAAGGAAAATACCGTTTACGTGCTGGAACCAGACACTTTCAAGCCGATCCGCACCCACAGCTACACCGGCGAAGGCTGGGGGCTCACGACCGATGGCAAGCAACTGGTGATGAGCGACGGCAGCAGCACGCTCAAGTTCATCAATCCCAAGGATTTCTCAGTCACCAAGACGCTGGAAGTGAAGGACGGGAACAGCCCGGTCGCCATGCTCAACGAGCTGGAATGGGTCGATGGCCAGATTTTTGCGAACATTTACCTGACGCAAAAAATCGCCCGGATTTCTCCCGAGGACGGCCAAGTCACCGGTTGGCTGGACCTCACTGGCCTCAAAAACCAGCTCACTCCCTCGGATCGTGCCGAGGTCCTGAACGGCATCGCCTGGGATAAGGCGACCGGCCATCTACTCGTCACCGGGAAATATTGGCCGCAGATGTTCGAGATTAAACTCATCAAAAAATAGCCGTGCTTGGCTTGCCTCGCCCTTACTCCCGATTAACTTCCGCCGCCGATGCCTCTGCCCGACCCCAGCCTCGAACCCGCGATCCGCGATCCCAAGAAACTCCGTAATACCGGCCTGATTCTCCTCGGGATGATCCTGCTCGGCGGCTGGCTCGTCCTAAAAGCATACGAACAATGGTCGAAGGGCCAGTCGGGCGACGACCGTCCAGCCGTGATTTATCGCATCACTCCAGAGCGGGATCTTCGGATGCTGCGCCAAGACGCAAGGACGGTGGATCTAGTGAATTTACGCGGAAATGTCATCGCCGTGAACGTCATTAGCCTCCGCGATCCACAGGTATCTGAGCTTAGCATGGCCGTCATGAAGCGACTCGCCGCGTCCCGCGCCGCGACTGGAAATTTCAATCTCGCCACTCTCGTCATCGATCCCGAGCCATCAGGAAAATTGCTGAAGACTCTTGCTGACACGGCAGTGACTCACCAAATGAACTTGCCGCAGTGGTGGTGTGGCAGCAACGAGCCGAAAACACTCCACAAGTTCATCAAGAACGAACTCAAGGCGAACATCTATCCCTACGAAAAGGACGGCAAGTGGCTCTATGATTCGTCCATCGTTTTGATCGATAAAAACGGCCACATCCGCCGCGCCGTCGTGCCGCAAAAACAGGGCGGACCACCCTTCATCGCCACCTTTGATTTCGAACAAGCAGCCGGCTGGGATGCAAAAGGTGCCAAGACCGGAACCGGCAACAACAACGTCGGACAACTTGAAATTTTGCTGAATCACACCATCGACAAGCTACTGGCTGAACCCTACGTGAAATGAAAAAGAACACCACGATCGCCCTCTTTTACACCGGCGTCGCCGCCGTTTGCATCGGCGTCGTCAGCACGGCCATCTGGCTCGGTAAGGGACTCAACGCCCCATATCACGGGCCACCTGTCGCTAATGTCGGCAAGGAAATCGCGCCGCAGTGGTTTGAAATCGCCAAGGATTTTCCTGCCACCAATCAAGACAATAAGCCTGTCAAACTCTCCGACCTCCGAGGTAAGGTCTGGGTCGTCGCCGAGTTTTTCGCAGTCTGTCCCCACTGCGCCGTCCGCAACGGCGAGGAACTCCGGAAAATTTACGACGAGTTTAAAAATGATCCGGACTTCCACCTCACTTGCATTTCCGTAGATCCAGAAAATGACAAGCCCGAGAAGCTCGCCGACTACGCCCAAGCCCTCGGCGCGGAGACCAAGAATTGGTGGTTCCTCAATGGCGGAGACGCCACAACCGTCCACACCTACCTCGAGCATGAGCTCAAATTCTTCGGCATCCGTGAACGCACCGATCCATTAGACATCGAGTCCAATGGTAGATACGCCCACGATCTCGGCTTCATCCTCGTAGATCGGGATTTCAAGGTCATCGGCAAGTGGCCACTCGCCGATGCCCGCTCAGAACAAGGCAAAAAACTTGACCCTGAACTTTACCAAAAACTCAAGGACCAGATGTTTACCCGCATCCGCAAAGAGCTGGATCAGAAACCCACACCCGGCATCTGATGCACGACGAACGCAAACGATGGCTTGCTCGCCCGCCGCAGGAAGCACTTTCAAGGAAGCTCGGCATCGCGGCTTGGATTCTATCAGCAGCCGTCTTGCTTTTAGTGGTGGCGATGCAGAAGATCAAACTCCCGTTGCCCGAAGGATGGTCCACCGCATTTCTACCACCCGTCCATGCCGTGCTCAATTCGTTGGTTGCCGTTTGTTTAGTCGCCGCACTCATCGCAGTAAAACAGGGGAAAATCGAGATTCATCGTAGCTTCATTTTCGCCGCGATGACGTTCTCTGTGGCCTTCCTGCTGTGCTACGTCGCCTATCACATCACCAGCGCGGATGTGAAATTCGGCGACGTCAATCGCGACGGCCTAGTCAGCACCGCAGAGAAAATCACCGCAGGGTCCACTCGCACGGCCTATCTCTTGCTGCTGATCAGCCATATCACGCTAGCCGCTGTGAGTTTACCGTTCATCCTCTTCACGTTCATTGCAGGCTGGACGAGTCGCTTCTCCGCTCACCGTAGGCTGGGCCGCTGGGTTTTCCCGTTGTGGCTCTACGTCGCCATCACCGGGCCTATCTGCTACTGGATGCTCAGGCCCTATTATTGAGATTTGGCCTTACGCGCGAATTGATTTGGGAACAAATTTCTCAACGAACGTAAAGCGCTTCAGTCCGTTGATTATTCTGCGGCGAGACATCATGACCAAGACCGCTGAGGGAGATTGAAGAACTCACCGGAATCGGCAGCTTCGCCGTTAAACTACTGAGCCGGACGGGAAATGAGAACGTCTGGATCGCTCCAGGCATGAGTGTGGCAGCATTGAACCGGCGGCTACCATAAGGGGTCTTAACTTCTAAATGCGTATTACTTAGCACCGTGGTGCCACGGTTCTGGACGGTGACTTGGATTTCATGACTCGTTCCACTTCTGCCAGATTTAATCATCCGCTGTTGGGTGATGGCCGCATCAACCATGCCTGAAGTGTTGCGATTCATGACCCGCCCGACGTTGAGGATGCCCACTCCGTATTCAGAGTCTGGTCCCGGAATGCCAGCCTCGTTAGAATACTGCATGACGATTTCTGCCGCTTGGCTGGCCGTCATCGTGACGCCGCGTCCATTCGACATCGTGGCCGCGATGGCCCCGGTGACGATAGGCGCACTGGCGGAAGTCCCACTGATTTTAGCATATTGATTATTAGGCCATGCAGCATTGATGGCATAGCCAGGGGCGGTGAGAGAAAGATAAGTGCCGAAATTAGAGAAATCTAGGTGCTCGCCGCGTGCATCCACCGCGCCGACGCTAATGACTGAAGGGTAAGCTGCCGGGTAGCAAGCGTCCGCCTGTTCGGAATTTCCCGCTGCGGCGACGATGAGCACATGGCGGTCATTCGCGTAAAGCACCGCCTCTTCAATGAGCGGGTTGTTCTCAGTGGTGCCCATTGAAATGTTGATAATTTGTGCGCCAGCATCCACAGCCGCCAAGATGCCGGCGGCGAGTGCGAACGCATCTGCCCGACCCGAATCGTCACCCACGCGGACCGAAATGAGCCTAGCCGCAGGGGCGACTCCCGTAACAAGCGGATCATTCCCAGCAATGAGCGAGGCGACTGCGGTCCCGTGGCCGTTAGTTTTCGTGATGTCCGATGGAAAAGGCGTGACGGCAATCGATTGAAAAAATCCGGGTAAGGCAGGATGGGCGATGATCCCAGTATCAAGCACGGCGATCGTCACGCCAGCTCCCCACCGCGAATTGTCACCAGTGATCCCGAGCCACGGCAGCAAACTTTCGCCGAATTCAACAAGACCCGTTTGATTACTCGTGCTTGCCGGACTCGGAACAGGAAAAGTAGGCAACGAATCGTAGGTGGCGATGTTTTCCCCATCCAGCAAGTGCGCGAGGTCCGCCCAATCATCATAGCCGATGCGGATGGCACGGAGCCGATCAATCTGGTCGATGAGGTGAATTTTACTCCCAACCAGCGCGAACAAGAAGGCCGCATAGGATTCCGCAGAAGGGAAACGCAAGATTACCTCATCCTCATCAATGCTACCGAAGATCTCCACCGTCGTACCGTTCCTATACTCATCATTCACAACAGTTCGAACGCGGCGGGAAGAAGCCTTGGTTACGACTCGTTCCTTAATTTCTGGCGCACCCGGCCGCTTGGCGACCACTTTCTCGAAGTCACGCGCAGCCCACCACCCGAGAACGCCGCAGCAAGCAACGATCGACGGTGTCAGCAAATGACGGAGAGTTTTTTTCATGGACATGTGCCAGTGCGACTTGGTTGTGAGACTAGCTCCCAAGAAGTCGCAAAGACCATCCGTAATTCAAGGAAATTTCAGTGATCAAACGCCGCCAGACATTCGCAAAATCATCACTCCTACCCTTGTGGGAAGTAAAAACCCCATCAACACAGCCGTCGCCGTAACGTTGATGCATCAACCCATCAACTCGAAACCCGAACGACCAAATCATCGGTGCCAGCTCAATCTATTGCTCGGAGTCTTATTCAAAGATGGCGTAAAAGCCGGTAATATCTTTATCTCGTTCTGAAAAACATCACCGACTCACCAACTACACATCACTATGTTTTGTAATAACTAGCGTGTGATCCTTTATCCTTTCGTTCCATCAGCAATCGATAGGATTATTGGGTCACTTTGAGTCGGGCAAATGTCGGCTTTCCAACCACTGCAGGAATCGGAACTTTCACTGTGTCTGACAGGTTACCTTGAATAATGATTACCCCGTTATTCGAGACTTCCGGAATAAGAATCGATGTCCATACGATGAAGTCGTTGCTGTATTCCACCACTTGAGTTGTACCGATTTGCGAGAGATCACTGCGGTTATACTCAAATACCCAGCCCCCTGCCACCTTCGAAAGTGTTGGCAGGATGGCAGACGAGGAGGCCATCGGAGCGCCGCCGAGCGAGAACTCCATTAAATTGGAGATGCCATCGCGATCAGGATCGTCCAAGGCTCCGCTATTTACTCCAGCCGTCAGCCCTTGGACTGAGTTGCCAGCCCAGTTGACGTAGGAAGATGGCCCCACCGGTGTGGCGATGGCCTGCGGTGAGTAGTTGCCTGAAACCAAGTTTGGATAAACTGCCGATACCTTGAACTCATATGGGGTGCCAACGGTCAAGCCGCTTACCAAACAAGGCAAACCGCTACCGACGACCACTTGCTCAACACTAGTCAGAGTATTTTTACTCCATACCTTGTAACTTGCAGCTCCGAGAATGGGTGCCCAAGTCACGCGGATTGCCCCCGCACCATCTGCCATGGCCGCCACAGCCGTGGGGGTTGGTGGAACTACCGTTAGTGGATAACTTGTAGTTAGCCTGTATTTGGCTGCCAAATAGGTCCCAACGACCGCCTCCTCAGTGTTAGTAAGCGCCCGATTGTAAATGAGGATCTCCGCGATATCTCCCTGCCAACTCCCGTGGAAGGTCCGATCCTGGCAAATCTGATTCGCCTCTACATCACCAGTTGTGACAAGAGAAAGCAATTGAAAGCTGCCAGAAGGTAGCGAAGTGGTAGTGCCCCCGACAGGTGAACCCATCAACTTGGTAATTCCACTTTTGATTTTGGAATCCGCAAAATTAGAATCCCAAATCGGACCATTGTTACCCCCGCGGTGGAAGTGATAAGAGCTGTCATCACCTAAAAGAAAGTGCGAATCGGTGAGTCCAGCATTTTCCTTTAGCACCCAGAAAACGGAACGGATGTTTGCGATCCGATTGAACTTAAAGGAGTCCCCAGAAACTGCATTACTTGAGTTAAACCGCACCACAGGAAGACCATTTATCGCACTGGCCACGTATTTAGGATACCCAACACTCGATCCATTTTGACGGACTGCGGTGTTCGCAGCACCTGAGGCATCGTTCCAAGTGTTGAGCTGGGCACCGTCCGCAGTGTTGACGATCTTGGATGCATCCATTTGCAGAACCAATCCGCTGGTGATGGGTAAGCTACTGTAACTTGTCGCTAATCCATATTTATATCCCAAGTAGGTGCCCACTTGGTTTTCCTCGTCACCACTCAAAGCTCGATCGTAAATGAGCACTTCCGCGATGTCTCCCTGCCAACTACCATGGAAGGTTCGATCCTGGCAAATTTGGTCGGCTGAAACATTTCCACTAGTCACCAGCGAAACTAATTGGAAACTACCGGATGGCAGGGACGTCGTAGTCCCTACGACTGGATTTCCCATGAGTTTAGTAGTTCCATTGCGGATGTTTGTAGCAGAATAAGTCGCATCCCACAGCGTCCTATTAGCTGCCAATCCGCGGTGAAAATCATAGGTACTACTATCTCCTAGCAAGAAATGACCGTCATTGAGATTGGTGTTTTCTTTAAGCACCCAGAACACGGTCCGGATTGTCGAAATTCGCTTAAATTTGAAAAAGTCGCCACCGCTCCCAACACTTGAGTTAAACCGAACCACTGGAAGACCATTGATCCCGTTGGACACATATTGGGGATAACCGGTGCTTGATCCATCTTGCCGAACCGCGTTGTTCGATGCGGCGGAGACATCGTTCCAAGTGTTGACCTGCGCACCATTGGAAGTGCCTGCAATTTGGGAAGCATCCATTCTCAGAACTAAGCCATTCACCACTGGTAATGCCGATGAAATAGTTGGGACGGCAATAGTGATGGTCCCGGTCCCCGAGAAATAAGTATCATTTTTATTCGCCGCAGGCGAGGCACTCGAACCGTAAGTCCCAGGTGCCAAGACGGCACCAGCATTATAACTAAGGGCTGCGATCGTCCGGGTGCCGGTGAAATTTAAACCCACCTTAGCACCATTGGTAATGTCGAGGAGTCCGGTACCAAGAGCGGCAGCAGCGGCTTGCAAAATACCGTTTTTCACGAAGGTCGGACCGCTATAGCTGTTGCTTCCAGAAAGAATCAGCGGACCATCACCTATCTTAGTCAAGCCTCCAACGCCGCTGATGACTCCACTACAAACCAGTTGATTCTCTGTATCGCAGTTGAGATTTGAATTTAGAGTAATCGGACCGGTCCATGTCGCGCCCCAACCGTTTGGTGTGAAGAGCCTTCCACCATTGGCCATCAGAACGTTGCCAGCACTGACCCTGTCGAATTGGATGGTCCCGCCCCGATTTAGGGTTACCGGCCCGGTGCCTGCAGGATTGATACAAGCTGGACTTGTGCCGGCGATCACAGCTCCCAAATGAAGTGTGCCGCTGTTTACTATAGTTCCGCCGCTGTATGTATTAGGGACTAGTCCATATAGCTCCAACGTGCCACTACTATTCATGATGAGGCCACCTCCGCCCGAGACCACAGATGGAAGAACCACCTGCCCATTTCCGGTCCCTCCTATTGTCGTCACTGCAGCCAACTTGAGGGGGCTGTTAATCGTGACATTCGTCGAACTGTTCTGATTGATCTGCGGTAAAAATGGACCATTGACTGAGGCTGAAAGGCTTTTGCTACCACCGATGGTTACCGCAGCAGCGAAATTAAGTTGGTTGAATTCGAAATTGTCATTCAAGTCATGAGTGGCCGTGAAGGTGCCTGCTTCATTGAAATTTAAATAATAGGTGGCACTGCCGACGGCTGCCGGAGTGATTGAACCGCCCGCAGCATTTGTCCAATAATTCCCACTCCAGTTGCCTGACACCGCTTGGGACCAGAAATAGGCCGCTGGCGGGCCAACCAAGATTCCAAATGACACAATCGCCGGTGCGGAACTGGCATTACCGTTATTGACCACGAAGGTAAAACTATCCGTTCCGCTGTAGCCATTTGTTGGCCTATAAACCAAGTTGGGCGCGGTGCCAATGAGTGTGCCGTGAGCGGGTTGGGTGACGATTGAGTAGGTCAGTGGGGTTTGATTAGCGCCGCTACCTGCCAGTATCAGAGCTTGGTCCATATTCTGAATCGTCGAAAGACTTTGAGCGTGAGCATAAGGCACTCGATCAACGAGGCCTGTTCCGTCGTAGAGCCATTCCTTAGCAATGATTGCACCATTACGACCGGCAAAAGTTGGGCCTGTCCACTTGAGTTTGGCCACTGCTGAACCGGTGTTCTCATAATATTCAAGTTGGAGCTCCACTTTCTGCCCTGCCGTCAGACTAATCGACGCGCTGTCATTCCAAGCGGTGTCATGATTGGTGTAGTCGTTGATCATGGGAATCCCGTTTACATACAAACGCACTCCGTCGCTGTTCAGCGTCGAAAAAGTGTAGCTTCCGGTTTCTGGAACCAACAATTGACCACTCCAACGCACACTAAAAGTATCTGCTCCTATGGACGACGCTGGTGACCCCGCAGCCCAGTTGAAATCCACTTGCGGATCAATTCGAGTGAGTTTCAGGTTGGTGAAATCAGCATTGTCATAATATTCGCCCCTCATACCTGTGCCGGCAGCTCCTACAATGATACTTATGGTCCCAGGTTCTGAGGTCGTGAGCGTATCTATCACTTTGAAAGAAAAGTGATCCAGACCAGAGTAGCCGGGGGCGGGAGTGTAAATCAAGTTTGGCGCCGTGCCTGTGAGAGTCCCGTGAGCCGGTGCTGTCGCAACAGAGAAGGTGACCGCACTTCGAGGCGATGTCCCGGCCAGAGTAATGGCCTTAGCGCCAGTGGTAGCGATCACCTGTGGGGTAGCCACAGGTAGCAAGTTGATGACGCCACTGAGGGAGGTCGTGGTCGCTCTGATGCTTGCAATCGTGCTTTGTATTTGAGGCTGAAGGGCCGCAAAGTCACTCGGATGGAGGAGATTTAGCGAAGTCGTAACATCATTTTCGAGTGTGGGTAGAGTCCAGCGGGCAAGGTCGCCGTAGTATTTCAACGCATCCATATAAGGAGGCATAAATACCGTGCTATCCCACCCCCAGCCCGTTTCCACCTTCAGCATTGAAAGTGCGATTGGGATCGCTTCAGCACATTTATATTTCAACAGGGTTCTCATCCCTGACAACTGAGGAACGTAATACCACATGGTATCGGCTTGGCTTTTCGCGGTGATTAATTTGAAAATATCAAGCGTGAGCTGTTGAATGTCTGCCAGAGACAAACGATATTCAACGAAGATTGCGGCGCCGCTTCGTGGATAGGAATCGGGCTGTTTCAGAGCAGCTCGAACTGCGCGATAAAGCAGATCCTTGGGTGCATTCTGGGTGTAGTCGGCGATGTTGTTACCCGGCGTACCATCATTTATCGCGTTTCCAAAAAGTGCTAATGATAGATAACGATTGCTAATTTGAACGGGATCATCCCACACGATCACTTCAGGGTCCGTGGCGTTATTAGTAAAGGCGGTAAGCATCGAGTCGCGATAAACACTCACATCGGCTGGATTGTAGTTACGAATCGCTATTGTGGCTTTCGCACGCACCCACAGATCCGGGTCACTGAGCCTCCCGTTCAACAGCGGCAAAGCTGCTGCGTTTCTACGAAGGCCGAGCGTCTGGCAGGCTCCCATTCTTCCGTTGGCATTCGTCATGTCGGTGACCATGGAAAGTAAGAGATTCACTTGAGTGGAATCTAGGGTGCGCCCGGCAAGTTGGACGGCGGCATCGTTCCGAACGATCGGATCATACTCGTTCAATGCGGCGAGCAACTGAGGTGTGGTGTAGGCTGGACAATCCTGCTTGTAGGTCGCGGCAGCTATTGCGTTGGTAACTTTGACGGAAGTTAGAGCATTTGCGGGAATCGCGCCTTTCCCTGTGATGTAGAGCCGCTTCACCGCGACGCCGTAAGAAAGCAGATAAGAAGCCGTCGGATCAACTGCACAGTCGTTCATCGCGCCCAAATACGTTCCGTCGTTGGTGCTACCTGCGCCGAATTGATCTTTGCCTCCGTAAGCGAATGATCCGTCTGTTCGACGTGCGAGGTCGAGTTGCCAGCGAATATTTTCCATGTATTTGGTGGTTGCCGTCGGCCCACCAACATTGGCGCCCATCACTCCCCAAAGGTAACTGAATTCTTGGCCCGTGTGGCCATATTCCCGGCCTGTGCAGCCAGCCAAAGACATCCGTGAAAAATATTCCGCCTCAGCCGGGCGATCTGCCTGTAGTCCAAAAAGCACCGCACACATCGGGTCTTTGCCATTAGATCCGTGACCACTGATCCATGGCTCGTGTTCTCCATAGGGAATTGATCCTTTATTCACATAATAGGCGAAAAACTTCGCCCCACGCGCGATGGCTTGGTCGATTTGGGGGGCAACAGCAACTGAACCAGCCAACAGAGCCTTCTTCCCAAGAACGATCGCAATATTCGTAGGAATACCCACCGAGTTTACCGGGCCATAGGGGGGCACGGTTCCGTTCGGGCTGCCGTCTGCATTAGGAAGGCAGCCGCCGTGACCGTAAGTACCATACCGACTCTGCGAGTTGGCGAGTGTTATCGTATTTCTGGAAATCCCAGCAAGGACGCTAGTATCCGGTGCGCCATCCGCGACGGTACAGAGGTAATATTCGCTTAGAAACAAACACATGTAGGACCAATCCCACATATAATTCCCCTGAGGACTTAAGTCTGCCGCTACGATTCGGTTGGCATATGCCTTGAGTTTCGCCTGCACGGCAACATAATCTGAATCGGTTGGTTTAACGACTGCAAGAACGGCCAGTGCTTGGATTGCCCCGCTATAGTTTCTCGAAGGAAAATTGGGATTATTAAGTAACTGATTTACCATGTAAGCACGGCCTTGGCTTATGATCTGATTCGACTTATCACACACAAACGGCGAAGTCGCACTATAGGAACCCATTGACGTAAGAGTGATGCTTACATCCGAAATTGTGCCCGACCTCCAACGCTTGACTCGCAGTGTCGCAGGATTTTTCGCCTCCGCTTGGCCGATTGCCGTTCCCAACGCTTTTCGACAATCACTTGTGAATGAGGGGACAGCACCACTGTCAGACGCCGTTGCACCCAAAATAACATCGTCAACCGCCATCGTGCTGTTGCCTGGGGCGGCGGCTACTGTCACCAGAATCTGCCGACTCAGCGCAGTCAAGAGCCCGTGCGAGCCAGAATCTCTATTATTAGTATCGACATAAATCCAACCCCGCAAACCTGTGGCACCGAGATTGTAGGTTTGAGTGTAAGCAAATGACGCGTTAGGATCTGCTTTTAGAGCCGCAATCGCCCCTGAAGAAGTTAGATCAGTGTTTGGCGAGTAGCCGAGCGCTACCGTGGGGAGAGCCACTAAAAGGGCGACCCCCGCCACAAGACGGGAAATGGAAGTTAACATAAATTGATTTGTTGAAATTGATGATTAAGATATCCAATGTTTACCTAATTTCTTTAAAACAGATGAAAGTTTTTTTGCTGACTCTTGGATTGGCACCACTGATCTGATTCGACCTGCGGACTCGTGCAATGTTGACCTGCTACTTCTTTTCCAATTAAACATCGTGATGAGGTATTTGAATTGGTTATTTAAGGGCTTTCAAATCGTGAAGTGATGCGCTGAAATAACCCCTGTAAATTAAAGTCATCATTCTCAAATCAGTGCAGAGGTGGCGAGCGAACCACGCCATTGTAGTCCTGCCTGTCAGGGCAGGAATCGTCGATCGAACCGTCACAGCCAGAGCGATTTGCATCTCTGCTGCGGTGACCAAAGTCGATCCACTGGGCCATGTGTTCAGACGATGAACAAGTCTGTTGACGCCACTGATACCCGTGGAATTTGGATGGAACAGATCTGAAAAACTCGGGTGACTTCCACTATAATATCTACCGCTGTAAATCTTTTTAATGTTCAGCCTGCTTTTGAGCAACTCCGTCAGAGTGGCCGAAATAAATAGCCGCCAGAGCCTTGATGTATGTCTTAGCAATGCATCCGACACCAAAATGACAGAGAATTTATCGTGATGACATGGTGAATACATAACATGATAATCTTACAAGGTCACAGACTCAACTAACTTTTCTTCGAATCGGATGACAAAACAGAGTCATCTAATGTGTCACTTGTGAAGGACTTACGGCATTTGGGTTTTGTAAAATCTTCAGATAAACGCTTAGCGATAATTTATTTGCGATGGTTAAAGACCATACATCATCAGACTTCAACCTTTTTATTTATATAATTTCAAACCCAAGCAGTTCGTGAGTCGTGATCACTGTGTTCATCTTGAATGTAAGGCTGATTGCCACTTGAATTTCGCCGATCTTGGTGAAGAAAAAGCCGGACAGGTTACCCTGGCCGGCTTTTTTGATTGATGAATGAATGCACGGCGACTGGAAGTCACCGCCACTCGTTGGGGGTTACATCATGCCGCCCATTCCGCCCATGCCGTGGTCGTGACCACCGCCGCCGCCTGCTGGCGCTTCTTTGGCAGGAAGGTCGGTGATGAGGGCCTCGGTGGTGAGCAGGAGTCCGGAGATGGACGCTGCATTTTGAAGCGCGGTGCGGGTGACCTTGGTAGGATCGACCACGCCGGAAGCGATGAGGTCTTCGAACTTGTCGGTCGCGACGTTGTAGCCTTCGCCACCTTTGCCTTTTTTTACCTGTTCGACAATCAACGCTGCCTCGCGGCCGGCGTTGGCGACGAGCTGGCGAAGTGGCGCTTCGACGGCGCGGGCGACGATGCCTGCACCGGTCTTTTCATCACCTGTGAGTCCAAGATCGCCGATGGCGGCTTGGGCACGGATGAGGGCAGTGCCACCACCGGCGACGATGCCTTCTTCAACGGCCGCACGGGTCGCATGGAGGGCGTCCTCGACGCGGGCTTTCTTTTCCTTCATCTCGGTCTCAGTGGCTGCACCGACGTTGATGACGGCGACGCCACCTGCAAGCTTGGCGAGGCGCTCTTGGAGCTTTTCGCGGTCGTAGTCGCTGGTGGTGTCTTCGATTTGGCGGCGGATTTGGTTCACGCGGCCGGTGATGCCTTCGGAAGTGCCGCCACCTTCAACGATGGTGGTGTTTTCCTTGGTGATGGTGATGCGCTTGGCTTCGCCGAGGTCGCTGAGTTCTACGCCTTCGAGCTTGATGCCGAGGTCTTCAGTGATGACGCGGCCACCGGTGAGGACGGCGAGGTCTTCGAGCATGGCCTTGCGGCGGTCGCCGAAACCTGGAGCCTTGACGGCAGCGATGTTGAGGATGCCGCGGAGCTTGTTCACCACGAGAGTGGCAAGGGCTTCACCTTCAACGTCTTCTGCGATGATGAGCAGCGGGCGGCCGGTCTTGGCAACCTTTTCAAGAAGTGGAAGCATGTCCTTGAGCGAGGAAATCTTCTTCTCGTTGATGAGGATGTAAGCGCTCTCGAGGAAGGCTTCCATGGACTCTGGGTTGGTGACGAAGTAAGGGCTGAGGTAGCCCTTGTCGAACTGCATGCCTTCGACCACTTCGAGGGTGGTTTCGATGCCCTTAGCTTCTTCCACGGTGATGGTGCCGTCCTTGCCGACCTTGTCCATGGCCTCGGCGATGATGCCGCCGATTTCTGCATCCGAGTTAGCGGAAATAGAAGCAACTTGGGCGATTTCCTTGGCGTCTGAGACGGGCTTGGAGAGCACTTTGAGCTGGGCGACGATCGCTTCGGTGGCCTTCATGATTCCGCGTTGCAGCGAGATCGGGTTGGCACCGGCGGTGACGTTGCGAAGGCCTTCTTTGTAGATGGCTTCGGCGAGCACGGTGGCGGTGGTGGTACCGTCGCCAGCGATGTCGGAAGTGCGGCTGGAAACCTCGCGGATCAGCTGGGCACCCATGTTTTCATACGGGCACTCGAGCTCGATTTCCTTGGCCACCGAGACACCGTCTTTGGTGATGGTCGGGGAGCCGAATTTCTTGTCGAGGATGACGTTACGACCTGCTGGTCCGAGGGTGGCCTTGACGGCACGGGCGAGTTTTTCCACACCGCGCAAGAGGGCTTGGCGTGCGGCTTCGTCGAATACTAATTGTTTAGCCATGTTAGTTTATATTTGAGATTTAAAATTTCAGATTTGAGGTTGGGCGATTAGCCCACGATGCCGAGGATGTCGGACTCGTTGATGATGAGGACTTCTTGGCCGTCGAGTTTGACTTCGGTGCCGCCGTATTTGGAGATGAGGACCTTGTCGCCGACCTTGACGGTGAACTCGATGAGCACGCCCTTGTCGTCCTTACCGCCGGTGCCGAGGCTAAGGACCTCTGCTTCTTGCGGCTTTTCTTTGGCGGTGTCTGGGAGGACGATGCCGCCGGCGCTGATGGCATCGGCTTCGAGGCGCTTGACGAGGACGCGTTGTCCGAGTGGTTTGATGTTAGCCATAATGTGTGGTGTTTCGTTTGTGTTTTCGGTGAGAAGCCACGCTGCGGATGCAGAGTGGAAAGTGTTCAGTTTTCAGTGTTCAGGGAAGAGGCTGGATCGAGAGCGGTGAGCCATTCGTCGAGTTCTTTGTGAAGCTGAGTGGTGAGAAAATTTTGCCACGCGGGGAAGTCGCCGGAGTCGGCGGCTTCGAGGGCGTTGTAGTAGGGGTGGCGGAGAGCGGTGGGAATGGAAATCGGCGGGAATCCGGCGGCGAGCAGGATGAAATTCATGCCGAGCCGGGCCACGCGACCGTTGCCATCCGCGAAGGGGTGGATGGAGGCGATGCCGTGGTGCAGTTTCGCCGCCCGCGCGACCGGATCCACGATGGCGGGGAGGCAGGCAAAAAGCTCGGTCATGAGATCCGGGACTTTGACAGCATTTGGCGGAACGTGATTTGATCCGCCGACACGCACCGCATAATTCCTATAACTCCCATTCGTCCCATCTTGGATCCGGGTCAGCAAAATCTGGTGGAGATCCAAAAGATCGCGCTCGGTGAGTGAGGAGCCGGGTCGGGCGAGGGCTTTGACGCGGTCCCAAGCGAGGGCCAGATTCACAGCTTCAAGGTGGTCCTTAAGCGGCTTCCCCGCGACGGTGACACCCCTAGAGAGGACGAGTTCGGTTTCGCGGAGCGTGAGAGAGTTGCCCTCGATGGAGTTGGACTCATGCACCATCCGCACATCCCACGCCGCCGCAAGGCTAGCGACCGACTCCGGAGAGAGCGGGCGCAGCGCGGCAAGGCGTTGGTGTTTGGTGGTGAGAGTCATTTTTAAATTACTGTTAATCGTGATTTCCCAGATTTAGAGATGTGCGCTAATTATTTCGCTCTTTCCTCTCTTTCCTCTTTTTCTCCACTAATACGCCCGCCTCCCGAAGCAAGCCGTTCATCCCCTCACTAAATTCTCCGCGCAATTGGTAGCTCGAAATTCTAGAAATTTCGGAAGGATCGAGGTCGATTATCCCCCTGTAATACCACCCCTGTACTAACGGAACTGCATTTTCACCATCAGCGTCTATGGAAGAAATCTCATCGGTTGTTGCAGCAACAACCGTAAATCCATTACTATCCATAAACTCGATTTTAATTTTGTTCTGCGGCGTCGAACCGGCTTTGCCTTCGGTTTTTGTGGATGATTGAAACTCTTTCAGAATCCTTTTAGCCACCTCGGCCGCGTCATCACCGGAGTAACCATCAATACCCATAACTCCCAACACCGTCTGCCTGACTTCCAGAACCCAGTATAATTTAATACCGTTGCTCTTACATTTTAAATTAAAGCCTAACACACCAGTGCTCCGCCGGCCAAGTGATTTCAACTCACTCCCGATTTGCTGAACCTTGCCAGCATCCGGTTCTTTGTCGCCTTTTGAGTCACAACCTGAGAATGTGGCAGCAAAAAGAGCGAGAACCGTAAACCAAACGCATCTGGAGTTCTTGTTTTTCATTGGTTTGGTTTTAAGAAGGCAACAACTCACAAAGAGGGTCGTAATTTGCTCATTATACAGGAATTAATATGCAAGGCTCGGTGACATCTTGATTCCAAATCACAATCTCCAGCCCGCTCGGCCTTTCAATCGAGACACTCCTTTCAATCAGCGTCCGACGTTGATCCGGTGTCAGGTTGGAAGAATCAAGATCTAGCCACGACACCATCAAACGTTCCCCGGCGGCACATAGCTTCAATGCTAATGGCCTAAACCCGGGATTCGCTTTGCAATAATCACCCACTAGTTCTGACACCCTGTAAGTTTTCATAGCGATCAATCAACCACTTCAGCATCCACGACCTTGCCTTTGGCTTGCTTCGGCTCTTTCGAGTCGGATTCAGCGGCTGGTTCTACGTCTGGGTCTTGTGGGGCACCGGCACCGGCTTTTTGGGCGGCTTCGGCGAGGGCTTGGAGCGAGCCTTCGAGGTCGCTGACGGCGCTGTTGATGGTGTCGAGATTATCGCTGCTGACGGCGTCTTTCACGGCTTGGATCTTGCCGTGGAGGAGGTCCTTGAGCTCAGTGGGAGCGTTGTCGCCCAGCTCACCGAGTTGTTTCTCGACGTTGAAAATCAGGTTATCCGCCTTGTTCTTGGCATCGACTTTGTCCACCCGCTTCTTGTCTTCTTCGGCGTGGGATTCGGCGTCGCGTTTGGCTTGCTCGATCTCGTCCTTGGAAAGGCCGGAAGAGCCTTGGATCGAGATCTTCTGCTCCTTGCCGGACTGCTTGTCCTTGGCGGAAACGTGGAGGATACCGTTGGCGTC
The DNA here is from genome assembly GCA_043766715.1 of Luteolibacter sp. Lineage (GTDB taxonomy): Bacteria > Verrucomicrobiota > Verrucomicrobiia > Verrucomicrobiales > Akkermansiaceae > Luteolibacter. Next base: position 285 of record JAYUHS010000215.1, on the reverse strand, counting down.
GATGTCGAAGGTGACTTCGATCTGCGGCTCACCACGGCGGGCTGGGGCGATGCCATCGAGCTTGAAATTCCCAAGCAACTTATTGTCGGCGAACATCTTGCGCTCGCCTTGGCAAATTTGGATATCCACGGCGGGCTGACTATCGGCGGCGGTGGAGAAAATCTGCGACTTCTTGGCCGGAATGGTGGTGTTCCGCTCGATCATGCCAGTGGCGATGCCGCCCATGGTCTCGATGGAGAGGGTGAGCGGGCTGACGTCGAGCAAGAGCACGTCCTTGACATCGCC
>JAYUHS010000214.1:0-8170 GCA_043766715.1 Luteolibacter sp. | reverse complement strand
TTGACGTCTTCCTCGTCGCCTTCGCCTTCGTCGCGCTTCTTGTCCTTGTAGCGGTCCACCTCGGAGGCGTCGATGATGTCGAACTCCATGTTCCGCAGACGCTCCATGATCGCCTCGACGTCGTCGGGATCGACGAGGTCATTTGGCAGGATTTCGTTGATGTCGTCGTAGGTCAGGTAGTCCTGCTCCTTGGCGAGTTTGATCAGTTCACGGATCTTCTCTTGGATTTCTGGAGTGTCGATCCGGCGTTTGGCTTCGCCTTTCACCGGCTTGCCGTCGGCGTCGTCCTTGGCTTCTTTTTTCGACCTCGCTGGGGTGGCCGGAGCGGCTGGGGTGGCTTTCTCGACGGTCTTGGCCTTCGCCTCGACAGGAGTTTTGATAGGCGGTTTGGCGACTGGCTTCGGCGTTGCTTTCACAACGGGAGTCGGCTTGGTGACCACTGGGGCCTTGGCTGGGAGATGGACCACGGGCACCTGTTTCACCACGACGGCCGGCTTCGCGATGACGGCGGGTTTCGCGGTGACAGCGGGTTTCGCGGTGACAGCGGCGGGTGCTGCTTCGGGCGCGGCCTTGGGTGGCATCACGACCACGGGCGGTTTAACGACGGTTTTTTTGGGTTTCGAATCGATCGCCTTCTTTTCGGGAGCTACTACCGTGGGAACCTTGACCTGAGGTTTGACGGCGGGTTTCTTGGAAGAAGGCTTAGGTGAAGACATGGAATGAGAGGCGATTGGACCAGAAATCAAAAGACACCCATCCCATCCTATGGGCACTGCGAGAAAATCGCGGGCGGGGCGGAATCAAGAGTCGGTGAGATTTTCCGTCAAGAGCTTTCTTCTGGGACGCCAGTAAAATCGGCAGATGGAAATCGATAGCGAGCTCGTTTCTAACTCACGAGAGATCCTTTAGAACTTCGGACTCGCGGGCTTACTTATCTTTCGACTTGGGCGGCTTCACAGCGGTCCGCTCGATGAACTCAATGATCATCCCTGCGACGTCTTTTTGGGAAGATTGCTCGATGCCTTCCAGCCCTGGCGATGAGTTCACTTCCATCACCACCGGGCCGTGATTCGAGCGTAGTAGATCCACGCCTGCGACGTTTAAGCCCATGGCCTTGGCGGCGTTGATGGCGACGGCGCGTTCATCGGTGGAGATTTTGACTTTTTCCGAGGATCCGCCGCGGTGCAAGTTGGAGCGAAATTCACCGGGAGCGCCTTGGCGTTTCATGGAGGCGACGACCTTCCCGCCGACGACGACGCAGCGAATGTCTGCGCCTTCGGCTTCCTTGATGAATTCTTGGACGAGGATGTTTGCATTTAGGCCGCGGAAGGCCTCGATGACGGATTCCGCAGCGTTGGTGGTCTCGGCGAGCACGACGCCGACGCCTTGGGTGCCTTCGAGGAGCTTGATGACTAACGGTGCGCCGCCGCACATTTTGATGAGTTCGCCGGTGGCTTCCGTGTGGTGGGCGAATCCGGTCACCGGCAGGCCGATGCCGCGCTTGGCCAGCATCTGGAGTGACCGCAGCTTGTCGCGCGACCGGGCGATGGCGACTGAGTCGTTGAGCGTGAAGACGTTCATCATCTCGAACTGCCGGACGACGGCATTTCCATAAAACGTGTGGCGCGCGGCGATGCGTGGGATGACGGCATCTGCGATGAGTTCCTCGCCATCCACGTAGATGCGGGGCTTGCGCGAGGTGATGTTCATGTAGCAGCGGAGATAGTCCACCACGCGGACTTCGTGGCCTCGCGTCTCGGCGGCGGTGACGAGGGCGGTGGTGCTGTAGAGCCTCGCGCTACGGGAGAGAATGATGATTTTCATGCGGGAGAAGTCGCTGAACTGGTAAGCAGGATTCGCCCCCGCGTCCAATAGGCATGTGCGGTGCCGGTCAATCTCAAATGTGGTTGGCGCAAGGTGGATTCTCAAACCCCCATCGCGTGCTCGCCGAGTCATCGCCCCACTGCTTTTCCGCGTGACCAACGCTGGATTGCGATCCATTTTCCGGAAAATATGACGACGCAATCGATCGGGAATTTCGCGGCCTTTGAAACGAAAATGACGGCTGCTAAGATGGGGGACGCCGCCATCCGCGCTTTCCGCCGCAATTACGAAGCCCTGCTGCGCGACGAGACTGGGATGATTCCCGAGGAAACGATTTCGCCGGCACGAGGACTGGCAAGCTATGAAAAAATCGCCGCAGAGGGTGAGGCGGATTTCTCGCTGCTGGCGCAGGCCGTGGTCATCAAGCTGAATGGGGGACTCGGCACGGGAATGGGGCTGCAAGGGCCGAAGAGTCTGCTCGCCGTGCGCGACGGGGTGAATTTCTTGGATCTAATGGTCCGGCAGATTCTCGACCTTCGCCAAACCAGCGGGACGAATGTGCGGCTGCTGCTGATGAATAGCTTCAGCACCAGCGACCAGACGTTAGAGCATTTAAAAAATTATGAATCGCAGGGCTTGGCGGACGCTGTGGAGGTGGAACTGATGCAGAATCAGATCCCGAAAATCGACGCGGCGACGCTCGAGCCGGTGCGCTGGCCCGCAGACCCTGAGATGGAATGGTGCCCACCGGGCCACGGCGATCTCTATCCGGCGCTGGTCGGCAGTGGTTGGCTGGACCGGCTGCTAGCGGAAGGGGTGAGATATGCCTTTGTTTCAAACTCGGACAACCTCGGTGCGATCCTCGATCCGACCATTCTCACGTATTTCGCGAAATCCGGTGCTCCGTTTCTGATGGAAGTCACTCGCCGGACGGCGGCGGACCGGAAGGGCGGCCATCTCGCGGTGCGGAAATCCGATGGTCGCCTACTGCTGCGGGAAGTCGCGCAATGTCCGGACTCAGATGCGGATGCGTTCCAAGACATCGACCGCCACCGCTATTTCAATACGAACAGCTTATGGCTGCGGCTCGATCTTCTGAAGGAGCAGCTCGCCGCAGACTCTGGCGTGCTGCCACTGCCGATGATTCGGAATAATAAAACCGTCGATCCGCGCGATAAGACATCGATCGCAGTGGTGCAGTTAGAAAGTGCGATGGGCGCGGCCATCGAGTGCTTCGAGGGTGCAACTGCTCTCGACGTGCCGCGCAGCCGATTCGCGCCGGTGAAGACCACGGGAGACCTGCTAGCTCTGCGGTCGGATGCTTACGAGGTGCTTGCAGACGGCCAAGTCCGCCTCGCGGCCTCGCGGGATGGCGTGCCTCCTAACATCATTTTATCAGACGACTACAAGCTCGTGGATCAGCTCGAGCCGCTGGGAGTTCCGAGTTTGATCCAGTGTGACTCGCTTAAAATTTCTGGCCCTGTCCATTTTGAAAACGGTGTAGTGATCGAGGGCGAGGTAGAAATCCGAAACACCAGGCCTGAGCGGATGATTGTGGCGCAGGGAATTTACAGAAACCAAGCGATCTGACTTCGGGTAGATTTATCAATGCCCGGTCTTGCCAAGGAGGCTCTCGGTGAATAAACCCTGCCGCGAAATGGCAAACATCGGTCCCTTCTCCTTCCCATCCACTGGTTTTGACGCGGTGATTTTCGATTGTGATGGCACGCTCGTGGACTCGATGCCAGCCCACTTCGAAGCGTGGTGCGAGGCGCTCTCGATCTATGGGGCGGGCGGGATTTTCAAGGAGGATGTATTTTTCGCCATGGGTGGGCGGCCGACGATGGACATCGTGGTGGAACTCAATGACGAGTATAACTTGAAGCTCGATCCCGTAGCGGTGGCGATGGCGAAACGTGAGGCGTTTCTCAAGCGGCTGCCGTTGGTCACGTTGATCGACGAAGTGGCGGCCTTCGCAGAAAGCTTGCGTGGCAAGGTGCCGATGGCGATCGCGACGGGTGGCTCGCGGATGGTGATCGAGAAAACGCTGCAAATCGTCGGTATTTCCGATTGGTTCGACGAGGTGGTGACTGCGGACGACGTGGTGGACGGCAAGCCCGCGCCTGATATTTTTCTCAAAGCGGCGAAGCTCCTCGGAGTGGACCCGACGAAGTGCCTCGCGCTCGAGGATGCACCCGCAGGCATCCTCGCGGCGCAGCGTGCCGGGATGCAGGTGATCGCGATTCCCTCGCCGTTGGTTTCGTCGAGTTGCTAGGCGATGAGCGACCGAAGTTGATCGACGATTTCCTTCGAGTGGGCGGCGGAGAGGCTGATTCTGAGTCGGGCCGTGCCGCGCGGGACGGTGGGGAATCGGATGGCGGGGACGAGGAAACCGGCGGCTTCGAGTCGTGCGGCGGCTGCTAGCGCGGCATCGTTAGAGCCAAGGATTTTCGGGATAATCGGGGTGCCGCCGGGTGAGAGTCGGGCGATGTTTTGCTGGAGCTTCTCCCGCAGGAATCTGCCTTCTTCCGAGCGAATCAGGGCAAGTGAGGCAGTGGCGGCATGGGCGAGTGCGGGCGGCGGCGCGGTGGAGTAGATGAATGACCGGGCGCGGTTGGTAATGAGATCGATCCAGTCACGGGAGGCGGCGAGGTAGCCGCCAGCGAGGCCGGCGGCCTTGCTGAGCGTGCCCATTTGGAAGGCGATGCGCTGTTGGAGATTTTCCTGCTCGGCGAGGCCCATGCCGTTTTCCCCGAGGATGCCGAAGCCGTGTGCCTCGTCTAGCAGTAGCAGTGCATCGTGGGTTTCCGTGAGTTCGACGATTTCTCGCAACGGGCAGAGATCACCGTCCATGCTGAAGACGGATTCGGTGACGACGAGGATGGTGGCGGTGGGTGATTTCGCGCGGGTGGAAATCAATAATCGTTCGAGTTTTCCGAGGTCATTGTGAGGGAAAACCCGGATCGTCGCGCCGGAAAGGCGGGCGGCATCGACGAGACAGGCATGAGACAATTTATCGAGAAAGACGAAATCGGATTTCCCGACGATGGCGGGGATCACCCCAAGCGCGGTGGCGAAACCGGAGCTAAATGTCAGTGCGGCCTCAGTTTGTTTCGCTGCGGCCAAGGCGTTTTCCAAAACCCGGTGAGGCGGTAGCGTGCCACAGACAAGTCGAGAAGCGGCGGAACCCGCGCCGTAACGCTGCACACCTTCGATGAAGGCGGCTTCGATCTGTGGGTGGCGAGCGAGTCCGAGGTAGTCGTTCGCAGCGAAATTCCACAGGGTCTGCCCACTGCGGATCACTTGGACTCCGGCAGGCGAATCCAGCGGGCGCTGCGTCCGGAGCAGATTTTCCGCAGCGAGCTGGCGAAGGGACTCGGCGGGGTTGGGCATTTGGGAGAAAAAGCCGTCGCCAATTAGGAACCCGAAACCGGACGTTCGAGCGCCCAAGCGAGGAGATTACTCGAATCCTTCCAGACGTGAGGTGTGGTGGATTTCAGGACGACGGTGATGATCGAGCGGCCATTGAGCGAGCCACTGGCGACGAGGCAGCGCCCGGCAGCGTTGGTGGTGCCGGTTTTCAAGCCATCGCAATACGGGACGGTTTTCAGGAGCTTGTTGGTATTTTCCACGAATCGGGTGCGGCCGTCGTTGAAGAGAAATGTCATCGACTTGGTGGCGGTAAACGAACGGATCAGCGGGCTGCGGTAGGCGGCGCGGGCGGCGATGGCCATGTCGCGGGCGGTGGAATATTGACCGGCCATCGGTAGGCCGTTCGGATTGATGAAGTTGGAATTTCTCATTCCGAGGGCGGCGGCTTTTTGATTCATCAGCGCGGCGAATCCTTCTTGGCTACCGCCGACGTCGCGAGCGAGGGCGCGGGCGACGTCGTTGGCGCTTTTCACCATGAGGATCTTGAGAAGCTCGCGGCGCGGGTAGTTATCGCCGGGTTTCATGTCGAGGCGGGTGGGTTCGCACGCTTCATCCGACGGCTCGATGATGACGGGTTTATCGATGTTTCCGGCATCGAGGACGCAGAGGGCGGTGACGATTTTCTGAGTGCTGGCGACGGCGCGTGGCGCATCGGCGTTTTTCGCATAGAGGACACGACCGCTGACGACGTCGATGACGATGGCGCTCTCTGCGGCGATCGGCGGCGGGGCGCTAGCGGGGATGGCGGCTATGCTGACCGGTTGGGCAGGGGCGGCAGTTTGGGACGGCTGGTTGGGTTGACCGGGGCGCGGCTGGAGGCGGGGCGGGGGATTTCCTCCGCAGGAAGTGACCAGCGCTCCGGTGAAGACGATGGCGATGAAGCGCGCGCAGAATAACCGTGACATGCGGCGGATCATTCGCATCAGCGCCTACGCATCAAGCCGGGAATGAATGGGACGGGAGAATTCGCGGCTCAATTTTCCTTGGGCGGAAGCAGGCTGCCGTCCATTTCGCCGCCGGGAGCGGGCAGGGTGGGTTCTTGGAAATCCACCGGACCACTGAAGAATGAGAAAAATCCACGACGACGGATATTTTCAAATGCTAGGGCGCGTTCTTGGCCGGTGGGGAGTTTTTTGAGTTCGCTTTCCCGGACTTTAACGATTTTCACGCTTGGGGGGTGGATCGTATTGACTGCCAATTCGGAAAGCGTCGAAACCCGAGTGCCGGTCTTTTTCACGAAAGCCATGGAATTTTGGCCGACCTTGCTCACCGTCGCGCAGGAAACGAGGCCTAAGCTGGCGACCATCGTTGGAAATAGAAGGGTCCGGGTCATGGTTTTGGTAGTTCGGGGGCGGAGTGAAGCTAGCAAGGAGGGAAACTCTGTCGATCCTTCGTTTAGGGGCTAAAAAATCACACGAAGTTTATGGTGTAGTCAGGATGAGAAAATTTCTCACCGGCCGATTCCATGGTGACCGGCGGAGAAGTGGTCCGCCTGCGACGGCCTCGGAAATCCAGAGATCCGACGAGCGACCGCCGTCGAGATTGAGTGCTTGCCGGATCGGCCAAGCAGCCGGTGTGCCTGCCGCAAGTGCTTGGGCAAGAGCTGCCAAGGAGCAGGGTGAGCTGCAGCCGAGCCACCAGCGGGTGCCGCCGTCCCAGAGGATGACACTCCGGGCGCTGGTTTTCGTGGCTTCAAGGCCGCCGACGGCATGACCATTTTCGACGAGCAGCGGGCCGGCTTGGATGAGTTCGCGCATGGTGGCTGCGGCGGCACGGCCAAGTTTTTCGCGGCGGACGATGGCGGAAGTGCCGGTGGGACTCTGATACCAAACGGCATTTCCGAGTGATGAGGCGCTATTCCAAGAACCCGAAATTTTCCCGGATGAGGCGACAAGTCCGAGCGGCGCACCCTCGGGAGTGAAAAATCCGGCATTCACCGCAGCGAGGCCACCGAGGGATTGAGCAGCGGTGGCGGAGTCTGGATACTTCGAGCCTGGCCCGCCCGGTTGGTCGGCGACGACGAGGCGGTGGCTACGGGAATCGAACGCGACGCCCTCGAAGGTGATCCCAGAAATTTCCCGGGTGGTGAGTTGCGGCGGATTCGTGGGGGTGGCGACCGGGGCTGGTAGCGGGGCGGTTATTTTACGAACGGGAGCGACGGCCTTGGTCGGGACAGGACGCGCTGGAACGCAGGCGGTGAGGGAAATTAAAACAGCCGCACAGGTGAGAAATCGCATGGGTCTCTTTCGCACGCAGTGACTTGGATTACAAGCGGATGCCGATGCCGAGCAGGGTCTGGAATCTCGGGGCGGCGGTCTCGCGATCTGCGACGATGGTCTGGATGCTGGTGAAGCCAGATTTCTCCAACATCGCCGCGAGGTCGCATTCGGAAAACCCGAGCCAGCGGTCTGCGTAAAGTTCGCGGGCTTCCTCGAAATGGTGCTGCAATAAATCTAGGATGATCAGGCGACCGCCGGGTTTGAGAATTCGAAAAGCTGCGTCGAGCGCCCGTTGGGGATGCTCGGCGTGGTGCAGGGCTTGGCTTAGGATGGCGAGATCGAGCGTGGCGGATTCGATCGGCGGATCCTCGATGTCGCCGATGCGGTATTCTAAATTCGAGAGGCCGTTTTGAGTCGCGAGGTTTTGGCCGAACTCGACCATTTTAGGCGAGAGGTCGATGGCGATGACTTTCTCGGCGCGTTGTGCAAGTAATTGAGCCAGAGTGCCTTCTCCCGCCCCGAGATCGGCTACGGTTTGGTAGTTCAGCACTTTGATCAGTGCCTCGGCGAGGGCCTTCCATGAACGTCCCGGCACGTAGTCCTTGCCGAAACGTCCCGCGAGTTCGTCGAAATAGGCGCGGGAGCTGTCCTTGCGTTTCCGCAGTAAATGCCGCAGCGCCGAGTCGTCATCGGCG
>JAYUHS010000213.1:0-8177 GCA_043766715.1 Luteolibacter sp. | reverse complement strand
CTATCCTCCAGCGCCGCATCGTCAAGCGCTGTCACGAGCTTGGCACCCGCGTCATCGTCGCCACCCAGTTGCTAGAGTCGATGATTCTCAACCCCACTCCCACCCGCGCCGAAGTCACGGATGTGATGAACGCTGCCTACGAGGAGGCCGACTGCTTGATGCTCTCCGGCGAAACTTCGGTGGGCCGCTACCCGGAGCGCTGTGTGGATGCACTGGTCCGGATTTCCTCCCGCATCGAGCGCTCCGGTGGCCACGGCTTCGGCCAGAGTGTGCTGCTCCGCGACGAGCGCCAGAAAGCCGCCCGCGCCGCCGTGACCCTTGCAGATTCTCTACCAGACGCCCGGCTCGTCGTCCTCACCCGCCGCGGAGTGCTGGCCAACCACGTCGCCATGCTGCGGCCGCGGACCTCCGGTTTCTACGCATTTACCCCGACGGATCGCGTCTGCCGCCAGCTCGCCCTGACCCGAGGTGTCCGCTCGTTCAAGCAACCCTTCGCCTCTAACATCGAGGAAACCATCCAGCGCGTCACCGAACTGCTACGCCGTGAAGGACTGGTCCGCGTCGGCACACCGCTGGTCATTCTATCGGACATTCTCTCCGACCATTTTGCCGCGAATTCGATTCTACTCCACCACGCGTAAACCATTCATATTTACCAACTGACATGTCCGAGCCATTATCGATTGCTGTGTTAGGTTGTGGCTCACGAGGCCGCACGTATTCCAAGCTGATTGCTTCGTTCCCTAACCGCTACCGGCTGACCGCCGCTGCCGATTTAGTCGCGAGCCGTCGTGAGGTAGTTTCATCGCTCGGTGAAATTGCGGAATACGCTTCCGCAGAAGCCCTTTTCGCCGCCGGGAAACTCGCAGACGTCTTGATCATCGCGACGCAAGATTCTCAACATTTCGACCATGCGATCCAAGCCCTCGAACTTGGTTACGATCTACTATTAGAAAAACCCGCTGCCGAGTCGCTTGCCCGTTGTGAAGAAATCGACCGCCGTGCCCGTGCCCTCGGCCGCCGCGTGGCACTCGGATTCGTCCTGCGCTACACCCCATTTTACTCGACGGTGAAGCACCTCATCGACAGCGGAAAACTCGGCCGCGTGATCTCGATCCGCAGCCATGAAGGCGTGGAACCCTACCACCAAGCGCACTCCTATGTCCGTGGCCACTGGGCGAAATCTAGCAACTCCTCGCCGATGATCGTCGCCAAGTGCTCGCACGATGCAGACCTCCTCTGCTGGCTGGGCGGTGCTCCAGCCGCGGCCGTTTCCAGTCATGGTGACCGGACATGGTTCCGCGCTGAGAACGCTCCGTTAGGCGCACCGGCTCGCTGCACCGACGGCTGTCCCGCTGCAAAAGACTGCCTTTACGACTCCCACCGCTACCTCGGCGACAAGCGCAGTTGGCTGCGGATGGTGATGGATGGAAATGAACAAGCGACGGACGCCGACATCATGGATTTCCTAAAAACCTCACCGTGGGGCCGCTGCGTCTATCATTGCGATAATGACGTAGTCGATCATCAGGTGCTGGCCTGCGAACTCACGAACGGGATCACCGCCACACACACGATGACCGCGTTTGACTGCGGTCGCGGGATTGAGATCTATGGCACGCTGGCGTCACTGAAAGGCGGCTCACCGTATTCGGAAGCGGGAACGCCGGAGCTTTGGCTCCGACATCATGCGCAGGGCAACATCGAGCCAGTAGAAATCAAAGAACAGGACGATGCCGGATATGCCGGTCACGGTGGTGGCGACTGGGGGCTGGTGAACGCACTTGAGGGACTTTTTCAAGGACCTCAAGCACTGCCCGCCGGACTCGACGGCCTCGCAGGCCATCGGCTTGCCTACCTCGCCGAGGAGGCACGCGTCTCCCGGCAGCGAATCGAGATGGGAAGTTAGAGCCCGAGTTCCTGCTTCACCGCGATGAATGCCTTCACCGCCGTTTCCAAATCTTCCTGGGTGTGAGCCGCACTGATCTGAGTGCGGATGCGAGCTTTCCCCTGTGGCACGACCGGATAACTGAAGCCGACGACATAAACTCCACGCTCCAGCATCGCTTCTGCAAATTTCCCGGCCAGCGCCGCATCGCCTAACATCACCGGCACGATCGGGTGCTCACCGGGCGTGATGGTGAAACCCGCCTCGGTCATCGCTTGGCGGAAATAGTGAGTATTCTGCTCCAAGGTGTCGCGCAGACTTGTGGACTCCTTAAGCATTCGGATCACCTCCAGCGACACTCCGGCGATGACCGGCGCAAGGGTATTACTAAACAAATAAGGCCGCGAGCGCTGGCGGAGCATTTCGATGATTTCCTTGCGGCCACTGGTGTAGCCGCCGCTGGCCCCGCCGAGTGCCTTGCCCAAGGTCCCAGTAATAATATCCACGCGACCCATCACGCCACAATGTTCGTGAGTGCCACGGCCTTGCTTGCCGAGGAAACCCACCGCGTGGGAATCATCCATGGTGATCAGTGCATTGTATTTATCTGCTAGATCGCAAATTTCCTTCATCGGTGCGATAACGCCATCCATCGAGAATACCCCATCCGTCGCGATCAGCTTGAAGCGCGCACCCTTGGCATCCGCCGCTATGAGCTGCGCCTCCAAGTCGGCCATGTCACAGTTGTTATAACGGAATCGCATCGCCTTGCACAACCGCACGCCATCGATGATCGAGGCATGGTTGAGCGAGTCGCTGATGACTGCATCTTCAGGTCCTAGCAGAGTCTCGAACAGCCCGCCGTTCGCATCGAAACATGAGCCGTAAAGAATGGTATCCTCGGTGCCGAGGAAGTCGCTCAAGCTCGCTTCCAATTCCTTATGCACCCCCTGAGTGCCACAAATGAATCGCACACTTGCGAGGCCGTAGCCCCATTGATCTAGCGCAGCGTGGGCCGCTTGTTGAACATTGGCATCATGTGCGAGACCCAAATAATTATTGGCACACATATTAAGCAGCGGCCCGCGGCCATCAGCGTAAACGATCGAGCCTTGAGGCGTCGAGAGCTGACGCTCCTTCTTGTAAGTGCCCGCCGCGCGAATGTCATCGAGCAGGGTTTGGAGATGTTGGGTAAACTGAGTGTTCATCGTTTCAAGTTATTAAAATACAGTCCAGTCGAGCACAACCTTGCCGCTCATCCCGGTATTCATGACCTCGAAACCTTTTTCGAAATCATCCGCACCAAACCGGTGAGTGATCACCGGCTTGATGTCTAATCCGCTTTCGAGCATTACATTCATCTTATACCAAGTCTCATACATTTCACGCCCGTAAATGCCTTTAATCGTGAGCATGTTGAAAATGACCTTATTCCAGTCGATCGGCATCGGTGCACTCGGGATTCCTAACATCGCGATCTTTCCGCCGTGACACATCGCATCGATCATGTCGCGGAAGGCGACTGGATTTCCACTCATTTCCAGCCCCACGTCGAAGCCCTCTTTCATCCCCAGCGTCTTACAAGCATCGGCTAGATTTCCTCGGGTGACGTTGAGCGCGACGTCGGCACCCATCTTCGTGGCCAGCTCCAGTCGGTAGTCATTCACATCCGTGATGACCACATGGCGGGCACCGGCGTGCTTGGCGATGGCCACCGCCATGATGCCGATGGGTCCTGCGCCAGTGATGAGCACATCCTCACCTAACAATTCAAAGGACAGCGCTGTGTGCACTGCATTTCCGAACGGGTCGAAAATCGACGCGACGTCTTGATCCACATCGTCCGCGTGATGCCACACATTCGTCATCGGTACACTGATGAACTCGGCGAAGGCACCGGTGCGATTCACGCCGATGCCCATGGTGTCCTTGCACAGATGCCGCCGCCCCGCGAGGCAGTTCCGACAGCGGCCACAGACGATGTGGCCCTCGGCGCTAACGATTTCACCGAGCTGGAAACCACTCACGTTCGAGCCGATTTCCACGATCTCGCCCACGAACTCATGACCGACAGTCATTGGCACAGGGATCGTCTTTTGCGCCCACGCATCCCAATTATAGATATGTAAATCGGTGCCACAAATCCCGGTCTTGCGGACCTTGATCAGCACATCGTTGATGCCTGCGGTGGGTTCCGGGACGTCCTGTAGCCACAGGCCCGGTTCTGACTTTGCTTTGACCAGTGCTTTCATTTCGGAGGTTTTTTCAGAAGGACAAGCAGACTTTGGGAAATCCTCTCGGATGCTGGCAAGATCGAATTTCCACTTTACAGGAAAAATCGTCCAATATAACGCTGCTGCGTGCCAGCGAAGCGTCCTGCTCGGAAACCTCACCCGACTTCCTCCACGGCGGAAGCCGAGTCGATCAACGAAGACCTCGGACGGCGGGTGAAAAAACTCCGCGCCGACCGCGGTTGGTCGCTCGAAGAACTGGCCTCGGTGAGTGGTGTCAGCCGCTCGATGCTTAGCGAAATCGAGCGGGAACGCGCGAATCCCACCCTCAGCGTGACCTACCGGATCGCCCGCGCTTTCGGTCTAACGCTACAAAATCTCATCGAAAGCGCCGACTCCGCCTCGTCGATCCAAGTGACGCGGGCCGATGATCGCACCCAGATTTTCCGCTCGGATAAGCAATGCCAGATCCGCACGCTTTCGCCCCTTAACTTGGAGAAAGACATCGAATTTTACGAAGTCCGACTGCCGGTGAATGGTGCCCTCACCAGCCAGCCGCATGTCGATGGCACCCGTGAATTCCTCATCATCAAGGACGGCGGAGTGAGCCTCCAGTCTGGAAATTTCACCGAGCTGCTCACCAAGGGCGACTCCGCGACCTACCGCGCCGATGTCGCCCACTCGATCACGAACTCCGGTCCCCGAGAATCCGTCTTGTTCCTCGTCGTCCTCTACCGTTGAATCCGGCTCACGAAATGAGCGCACCCACCCACCGCAACCCCGCAGGCTATAACAGACTCCTGCTCCTCGTCTCCGGCCTCGGCGGCCTGCTCTACGGCATCGACATCGGCATCATCGACCCCGCACTCGGCTATCTCGGTAAGACGATTTCCATGACCGAGGAAAACAAGTCGGTCATCGTCGCAGCAGTCCTGGGCGGCTCGATGTTTGCCTCGGTCATCGCCGGATTTTTCGCAGACCTGCTAGGCCGTAAGCTGATGATGCTGATCAGCGGGGTGATGTTTGTCGCCAGCGTCGCGATCATTTTCACGTCTCAAAGTTATCTACCCTTATTGATGGGCCGGATTCTCCAAGGCATGAGCGGCGGCGTCATCGCGGTAGTGGTCCCGCTCTATCTAGCGGAGTGTTTAAAAGCAGATGCTCGGGGAAAAGGCACCTCGATTTTCCAATTCATGCTCACCTTCGGCATCGTCGTCGCTGCGTTTATCGGGGATTACTACACAAAGACGGCGGAGACGGCCATCGCCTTGGCCAAGGGCAATGAAGACGCCATCGTCGCCGCCGCGAATCACGCATGGCGCGGGATGTTCCTCTCAGTGATCTATCCGGGAATTCTTTTCCTCATCGGCGGATTCTTCATTTCCGAGTCCCCACGCTGGCTCTACCGCAAGGGCCGCAAATCCCAAGCCCGCGAGGCCATGCTGCGGTCCCGCACCGTCGCCGAGACGGACTTCGAACTCGCTGAGTTAGAAAGCTCGCTCGCCTCTGAACATGCAAAACCCAAGGTGACACTCGTCGAGTCGTTAGGCGAAATTTTCACCCAGCGGAAATACATCGTCCCGTTCCTCATTGCCTGCGTCGTCCTCGGCTGCACCCAAGCCACTGGCATCAACTCGATCCTCGGCTTCATGACCACCATCCTCCAGCAAGCAGGTCTAGCCGCCGAAGCCGCCTCGCAAAGTGGGCTCTGGATCAAGATCCTCAACTGCGTGGTGACCGTCGTCGCCGTGATGTTAGTGGATCGCAAAGGCCGTAAATTCCTTCTCAAACTCGGTACGGCTGGCATGATCGCCGCTCTCCTCGCCAGTTCATTGATCTTTTACTCCTTCGAATCCAAGCGGGTCGATGTGGTGCAAAAGGTGAAAACGATGATTACCGCAGAATCGCTAACCCTCGATCTAACCACCGCGAATCTCGGTAAAATCGTCGAAGAAGGTCAGCCCGTGCAGCTCTCCATCCTCTACACTTACGGTAAGAAACAAGGCATCGCCGTCGGCATCAGCAACGATCCGAAAGTGAGCACGATCAAAATCTCCCTCCCCGCTAGCGATCTCGAGAACGCAGGGAAACCGCTAGAAATTCTGCGCGCCAAAGCTGGCCCAGTCCCGACCAAACAAACTGGCCTGCTCATCGCGATTTGCCTCGCCGTCTTCATCACCTTTTTCTCGGTCGGCCCCGGCGTGTGTGTCTGGCTTGCCCTATCAGAACTGATGCCGACCCGCATCCGCTCGGTCGGCATGGGAGTGGCGCTACTGATCAACCAAGGCGTCTCGACCGGGATCGCCGCGTTCTTCCTGCCTATCGTCGGGAACTTCGGCTACTCCGCGATGTTTGGATTTTGGGGGGCTTGCACGGTGGTGTATTTCATCACCGCCGCTTTTTTCCTGCCCGAGACCAACGGTAAGACTCTCGAAGAAATCGAAGCCTACTTCGAAACTAAAAAACCTGCCTAACACCCATCATCCTATTTCCTATTTCGATGAAACTTGCTATACCCGCCCCGCTTGATCCCGGCTTTTCCCCTGCTGTCCTCTACAATCGCGACTATCTTCAGTCGGTCCGCACATCTGGCACTGGCGTCCTGTTAGTCCTCGGTCTGGAGCGCGAGTGCGGTCTGGTCTCACGTTATGAAACGCTCGTTAGAGCTACCGCAGATGCGGAGACATTGCTCCATGTGGAACGCATCGTGAAATTTCTGCTATGGGCACGCGGCGGCTGGAAGCTCCACATCGGCGGACCCAAGGCCATCGGTGAGGTGATTCGGAAAACCTACTCGCCACGCGGCATCCGTAAGTTTGACTGCCAGATGATGGAACTCGCCTATGGCAAAAAATTTGAAGTGATCCTCACAACCGCCGATCAAGTTCCTGCGGCGAAGGACATGCAAGTCGCCGCAGGTGGCCACCTCAAGGGCTGCCGCATCGGCTTCGATCTCGGAGCCAGCGATTATAAAGTCTCTGCCGTGATCGACGGTGAAGCCATATTTACCGAGGAAACT
This sequence comes from Luteolibacter sp., assembly GCA_043766715.1. Taxonomy (GTDB): domain Bacteria; phylum Verrucomicrobiota; class Verrucomicrobiia; order Verrucomicrobiales; family Akkermansiaceae; genus Luteolibacter. Next base: position 1,039 of record JAYUHS010000213.1, on the reverse strand, counting down.
CCGTGGGACCCGAAAAATCAGGCGAATCCCGAATATCACTATCACCACATTTCCGCCGCACTTCACCGCGCGGCAGCCCACATGCCACGAGTCGATGCCATCGGCGGCAGTTCGGCGGGCATCATTGTGGATAATGAAATCCGCGTCGCCTCGCTGCTGCGGGCGATTCCTAAAAAACTTTTCCCACAAGCCGCCGCAGTTTTCAAACGGATCGAAAAGGAATGGAAGGTGCCAATCGTCATCATGAATGACGGCGATGTGACCGCTCTAGCAGGGGCGATGTCGCTCAACAAGAGCGGCATGTTAGGAATCGCCATGGGATCGAGCGAGGCCGCTGGCTATATGGATCAAAAAGGCCGCATCCTCGGCTGGCTCAACGAGCTGGCATTCGCCCCGGTGGACTACAACCCCAAGGCCCCTGCCGATGAATGGTCGGGAGATCAGGGCGTAGGTGCACTGTATTTTTCCCAACAAGCCGTGAACAAACTGCTACCCGCAGCGAAGATCAAGTTACCGGCAGCCATGGACCTCCCCGAGCGGCTCAAGGAAGTCCAGGATCTAATGGCCAAGGGCGACGAACGCGCGGCGAAAATTTACGAAACTATCGGCGTCTATCTCGGCTACACGATCCCTCACTACGCAGATTTCTACGACTACTCCCACCTACTCATTCTCGGCCGCGTCACCACCGGCCAAGGCGGAGACATCGTCCTCGCGAAGGCAAATGAAGTGCTAAAACGCGAATTTCCTGAAGTCGCACAGGCCGTGGCAATGCACGTCCCCGACGAGAAAACCCGCCGCGTCGGCCAAGCCGTAGCCGCTGCGAGCTTGCCCAAAATTAAAAAATAATTTCATGAAGCTGCACTCATCCACTGCGGAAATTTTTATCCCCGACCAGACCCCGCAAGCCGCCGCACTTGCCCGTGTCACCCACCTCGGAATCGGTGCCCATCAGGACGACCTCGAGTTCATGGCATTTCACGGGATTTTAAATTGCTTCGCCCGCGAGGACCGCTGGTTCGGCGGCGTCACTTGCACC